>JBFWQM010000206.1:0-9609 GCA_050249455.1 Rhodospirillaceae bacterium
GCCACCCCCGACCAGCGGCGCATCAGCTCGGCGCGGTCGGCGTCGGAAAGCCGCACCACCTCGCCGCCCGCCGCCGTCCACGCCGTGCGGGCGCGCCCGGCCAGCGCATGCGACCACGCCTCCACGTCGCCCTCGGCCGCCGCCGCGCTCTCGCGCACAACCGCCTGGAGCTCCGGCGGCAGGCCGGCCAGCCAGTCGCGGCCAACCGTCATCAGCGCCGTCATCGGCGCGCCGTTGGTCTCCGTCCAGTAGCGCGCGGCCGTGTAGTAGCCGAACGGCACGAACACACCGGCGCCGGCGAAGGCGCCGTCGATCTGGCCGTCGCGCAGCGCCGGCAGCACCTCGTTGAGCGGCAGCGGCACGCCGGCCGCCCCCAGCACCTTCATCGCCTTGGTCTGCATCGGCGAGGCGAACACCCGCACCTTGCGGCCCTTGAAGTCGTCGAGGGTGCGGACCGGCCGCTCGAACACGATGCCGGTCTCGCCGAGATAGGCGAGGCCGATGCCGGCGATCCCCTTCGCCTCACCGATCGCGAGGAACGGCCCGCGGAACGCCGGGTCGCCCAGGGTGCGCACGGCGTGGGCGCCGTCGGCGAACACGCCCGGCGCCGCCAGCACCTGGAACCGCGGGTCGACGCCAACGTAGAACTCCGGCGCGCCGACGAAGCATTCCACGGTGCCGAGCTGGACGCCCTCGATCATGCGCGGGATCGAGCCGAGCCGGCTGGCAGGGAACACCTGCGCCGCGATGCGCCCGCCGGCGCCGCGGTTCACCCGCTCCGCGAACCGCAGCGCCCATTCGTGCTGGCCGTCGTCGGCGCCCGCGGTGGCGACCTTCATCGTGTACTGCTGAGCGCCGGCGCCGCCGCCGACCAACCCCGCGACCGCAGCGGCGATCGCGATCGTCCATCCAAACCTTGCCCTTGCCATGGCTGCACCTCTCCAATGCGTTGCAGGAGACGCACGCACGCGACGCAGGTCGGCGACGCGCCCCCGACGTGGGGGACGCGCCGCCGATCACGCTACAGCTTGGACTTGGCGGTCCTGACCATCAGGTCGTAGACCTCCTTCACCGCCGGCTTGTCGGCCAGCACCGTCGTCCCGACGGCGGACCACCGCTTCATCATCTCGGCACGGTCGGCGGGCGGCAGCTGGATCAGCTCGCCGCCGGCCTCGACCCAGGCCTTCTGCGCCTTGACGTCGAAGTCCTTGCACCACTCGACCATCGGCGGGCCGATTTCCTTGGGCACGTCGACGATCGCCTTCTGCACGTCGGCCGGCAGCTTGTCGAACCAGGACTTGCCGACCACGACCAGCGTGGTGACGGGCGAGGCGTTGGTCACCGTCCAGTACTTCGCCAGGTTGTAGAATTTCATCGGGATGAAGATCGCGGCGGTGCCGAACGCGCCGTCCACGACGCCGTTCTGCAGCGACGGCAGCACCTCGTCGAGCGGCAGCGGCGTGCCGGCGGCGCCGACCATCTGCATCGGCGTGGTGTGCATCGGCGAGCCGAACACGCGGATCTTCTTGCCCTTGAAGTCGTCGAGGGTGCGGACCGGCTTGGTGAAGACGATCCCGGTCGTGCCCAGATAGAGGATGTCGATGCCCTTGAGGTTCTTGGCCTCGCCCAGCGACAGATAGCGGTCGCGGAACGCCGGGTCCCCGATGGTGCGCACGACCTGGTCGGCGGTCTCGAACACGCCCGGCGCGCCGAGCACCTGGAAGCGCGGGTCGACGCCGACGAAGAACTCGCCCGGCCCGACATAGCTCTCGATGGTGCCGAGCTGGACGCCCTCGATCATCCGCGGGATCGACCCGAGCTGGCTGGCGGGAAAAAGTTGCGGCTTGAGCTTGCCGCCGGTCGCCTTGTCCACGCCATCGGCGAAGCGGCGCATCCATTCGTGCTGGCCGTCGTTGATGGTGGCCGTGCCGATCTTCATCGACAGCGCCTGTGCGCCCGCCGCGCCGATGTCGGCGCCGGCCAGCAGCGCCGCGGCGGTGGCCGCCAGCGCAAGCCGCCGCAGCGGCCCAGTTCGGTTCTTCATCGTGAAGTCCTCCCAAGCGTGAAGGTTGTTCTCCCTGCTACGCGTAGTGGCGGCGTGCGCCGGTGCCCTCCCCGGCCGTCTCGGCATCGATCATGGCGGCAAGGATGCGCCGCGCCTGCAGCGGCGCCGCGTCGCCATTGATGTCGATGGTGGGCGGATCGCCCAGGCGCGCGATGGCGCGCTGCTGCGCCTCCAGGATCTCGACGTCCTCGTTGAAGGTCGCCCGGGCGCCCTTGGCGAGCAGCTGCGTCACGCCGTCGTCGGCCAGTGCGAAGTTGCGGGCGTAGGCCCAGAAATAGTGCGTCGTGGTCTCGGTCGCCGGCGTGATCAGGTGGATGGAGCGGATCTCGATGCCCTGGCTGCGATCGCCCTGCAGCGCGCCGGTGCCGGCCCTGGCGCAGCCGATGTCGAACACGACGTTCGACGGGAACAGGCACTCGCAGTTCATCCACCGGTCGACGTTGCCAGCGAAGCCGCCGGCCTTGGCGAACAGCGGCGGCGGCGGGCGGTCGACGATCCAGCGGGTGACCGCCAGCGACCCGGGCCGGCGGTCGGTGCGCGAGGGGATATCGGCGATCGAGTCGGTGCCGATGGTGCGCTCGTGGACGAACTGGAGGTGCGAGAAGTCGAGCAGGTTGTCGACCAGCCGCTGGTAGTTGGCCTGGAGGTCGAACTTGCCGCGCGGCGCCACCCAGGCGGGATCGTCCAGCCAGGTGATCGCCGGCACCGTCGCCGGGTCGGCCAGCGCCGGCTCGCCCATCCACAGCCAGACGCCGCGCCAGCGCTCGACCGCCGGAAAAGCGCGCACGTCCGCGCCGGGCGGCACCATGATCTGGCCGGGCACCCGCACGCAGCGGCCGTCGGTGGCGAAGGTCAGCCCGTGATAGCCGCATTGCAGCCGGTCGCCCTCGACGACGCGGCCCTGCGACAGCGGCATCGCGCGATGCGGGCAGCGGTCCTCCAGCGCCGCGGCCGTGCCGTCGGCCGTCCTGTACAGGACCACCGGCTCGCCCAGGATGCGGCGCGCCAGCGGCGCGTCCGTCACCTCGTCGTCCCAGGCCGCGAGATACCAGGCATTGCGCAGGAACATCGACGCCTCCCCGCTCACCACATCGCCGCGCCGCCGTCCACGACGACGGTCTGGCCGGTCATGAAGTCGCTCTCCGCCGCCGCCAGGAACACCAGCGTGCCGATCAGATCCTCGGGCTCCTGCAGCCGCTTCAGCGCGCGGGCCCCCAGCTTCGCCGCCGGGCCGCCGTCCATCCAGTTGGTGCGCGCCCTGACATTGTCGCTCATCGTCGAGCCGGGCGCGATGGCGTTGACGCTGATCCCGTGTTCGCCGAGTTCCCGCGCCATCGACCGGGTCATCGCCAGCACCGCGCCCTTCGAGGCGTCGTAGTGCAGGAAATAGGGCGCGCCGACGAACACGCGCGAGGTGCAGATGTTGACGACCTTGCCGTATTTCTGCGCCCGCATCTGCGGCAGGGCGGCCTTCACGCACAGGAACGGCCCGCGCACGTTGACCGCCATGATGCGGTCCCATGCCGCGGCATCGATCTCGTCGATCTTGACCCGGTCGAGCTTGCCGAAGATCGCCGCGTTGTTGACCAGGACGTCGAGCCGCCCGAACGCCCCGACCGCCGTCTGGACCATGCTGCGGCAGCCGTCCTCCGACGCCACGTCGGCGCGGACGCCGATCGCGCGGCCGCCGGCGGCGGCGATCTCCGCGACCGCCGCCGACGGGTCGTCGATGTCGGCCAGCGCCACCGCCGCGCCCTCGGCCGCCATCGCGCGGGCGAACGCCGCGCCGATGCCCTGCGCCGCGCCCGTCACCAGGGCGACCCGGCCGTCAAGCCTGCCCATCCGCCGCCTCCCGATCGCTAAGCCGGTCGCACCGTATCGGCGACCCCCGCCACTGTAAAGCCGCCCTCGTTCGCTACCGAACGAACGAGCGGTCAGGGCGGCGCCACGCCGTGCGCCCGCAGGAAGCCGAGCACATCGGCGCGGGCCTGCCGCGTCGCCGCGGCGTCGCCGCCGACCGTGGCGCCGCGCCGGCGACACGACTCGAAGTAGATGCGCTGCGCCCGCGGAGTCATCGGCTCGCGCCCGAACTGGTGCTGCATGGTCCAGGTAGGGATGTCGAAGCCCACGTCGCAGGCGGCGAAACTGTCGATGTCGGCGCGCCAGCGCGGCGCCGCCGGCCCATCGAAACCGTGATAGGCGCCCGGATAGACCCGCACCGTGACGTCGGCGCCGCGGGCACGGAACCAGTCGATATAGCCGTCGCAGAAGGCGATCGGCGTGTAGTCGTCCGATTCGGCGAGCAGAAAGGCGATGGGCGCACCGGTGATCGGCGGCGCGTGGTAGCGCACGTTGCACGGCGGGTAGAGCGCCACGTGCGCGGCAAATCGCAGCGTGGCGGGAACGACCGCCGCGCGTACCGGCTCGAACGTCGTCAGGAGCGCGACCGAACCGCCGCGCGAGAAACCCATGACTCCGATGCGGTCGGGGTCGATGCGCGGATGGGCGGCGAGGAACCTGAGCGCGGCGAGGGCATCCAGGACGTTGTTCCACGTCGGCAGCCGGTCCTGGCCAGTCGCCGTCTCCCGGACGCCGCGCGGGGTGAAGGAATCGAACGCGAGCGCCGCGAGACCGGCTTCCGACAGCACCTGCGACCAGTCGGCCTCCCGCCGGCCGACGCCGCCGCTGCCGTGCGCGACGACCATCGCGGGGACGCGCCCGTTGCCGTCGGGCAGGGTCAGTTCGGCCTCGATCGTCACGCGCGCAGCGTTCCGCACGGAGCCATCGAGGATGATCGACAGCCGATCCACGGTGACGCTGTCGAACGAGACCCGCTGGCGCTCCGCCGCCGCCGCGACGGCCGACCACGCCGCGACGGCGCACGCGAGGAAGGCCATTAACCGTCGCAGCGCCGCAGCCGTCATCGGACCCTCTCTGCCGCGATTATGCCAAACCGGCGGCCTCACCGGTAGGTGGCAGCCCTTGAGCCCCGGCCCCGATCGGCGCACAATCCGCCCCGTCACAGGGGAGAGCCACGATGAGCCTTGCCGGACCTTACGTCTCGGTGGACGAGCTTGCCGCCCGGGTGCCCGACGGGGCGCTGATGGGCCTGTCCAAGGACGACAGCGGCACCGCGATGGCGCTGACCCGCGCGATCATCCGCCGCGGCGTGAAGGACCTGCACGTCGTCTGCGTGCCAGTGGGCGGGCTGCAGGCCGACATCCTGATCGGGGCCGGCTGCGTCGCCACCATCGAATGCTCCGGCGTCAGCTTCGGCGAGCTCGGCCTTGCGCCGCGGTTCCGCGATGCGGTGCAGTCGGGCGCGGTCCGCATCAAGGACGCCACCTGCCCCGCCATCTACGCCGCCGTCCAGGCCGGCGAGAAGGCGATTCCCTATTCGCCGATCCGCGGCATCATCGGCTCCGACGTGCTGCGCCACCGCGACGACTGGAAGGTGGTGCAGAACCCGTTCTCCGAGACCCCGGACCCGATCGTCCTGGTCAAGGCGATCAACCCTGACGTGACGATGTTCCACGCCCGCTGGGGCGACCGCTTCGGCAACGTGTGGATCGGCAAGCGTCGCGAGCTCGCGACGCTCGCCCATGCATCGAAGGAAGCTTTGGTCACCGTCGAGGAGATCGTCGATTTCAACCTGATGTCGGACGAGAAGCTGGTCGGCAGCACCATCTCCTCGCTCTACATCACCGGGCTGGCGCATGTGCCGCAGGGCGCGATGCCGCTCAACCTCGACGGCGTCTACGACACCGACCGCCGCCACATTCGCGACTACGTGCGCGAGGCGGCGACGGCGGAAGGCTTCGCCGCCTATCTCGACCGCACGGTGTTCGGCCGGCGCGCGGCCGCCTGACCATGGAGTTCAGCCGCGAGGAGCAGCTCATCGGCGTGGTCACGCGCATGCTCGACGGGCAGCGCAACGTCTCGGTCGGCACCAACTCGCCGATTCCCGCCGCCGCGGCGCTGCTGGCGCAGAAGTTGACCGGCGGCTGGACGCGGCCCCTCCTCCTCGGCAGCGACCGCTATTATCCCTCCAACGACGGCGGCGTCGAATTCCACGACCGCGCCGCCCAGGGCCGGGTCGACGTCTTCTTCCTCGGCGGCGGCCAGATCGACGGCGAAGGCAACATCAACCTGGTCGGCATCGGCGAGTATCCGCAGATGAAGGTGCGCCTGCCGGGCAGCTTCGGCTCGGCGTTCCTCTATCTGATGGTGCCGCGGGTGATCCTGTTCCGCGAGGAGCACAGCGCCCGCGTGCTGGTGCCGAAGGTCGATTTCATCAGCGCGCCCGGCTGGAGCCCGCCGGAGGTCTACCGCCGCGGCGGGCCCTACGCGCTGATCACGTCCATGGCCGTGTTCGCCTACGACAAGGCGCGCCACCGCTTCCGGCTCGACCACGTCCATTCGGGCTGCACGGTCGAGGAGGTGCGCGCCAACACCGGGTTCGATTTCGACCTCGCCGACCCGGTGACCGAGACGCCCCCGCCCGACCCCGCGTGGCTGCCGCTGATCCGCGGCGAGATCGCCGCCGAGCTGCACCACCTCTACCCCCGGTTCGCGACCGAGAAGCTGGGCTTCGCGCCCGCCGCCTGACCGATGCGGCGCGCCGCGGGCCGCCGTGGACATGCCGCGCCGACGGGTCCATTATCCGCTTACCTAAAAATCGATCAATGACCCCAGGGAGGTCACCAGCGATGCCGTCATTCGCGTCCATCAGGGCCGCCGCGCTCGCGGCCGGCATGTTCCTCGCCGTCGCGCAGCCGGGCCACGCGCAGGACTTCACGATGAAACTCGCGATCGTGGCCATCAACGATCCGCTGCACGAGTACATCAAGGAGTTCAAGAACAAGATCGAGGCCAAGACGCAGGGCAAGATCAAGGCCGAGCTCTACCCGGCCGCGCAGCTCGGCGGCATCCCACGGCTGCTCGAGGGCGTACAGCTCGGCACCATCGAGATGTTCGTCACGCCGCCCGGCTTCTTCAAGGGCGCCGACCCGCGCTTCCAGGTGCTGGACGCCCCGGGCCTGTTCGACAGCTTCGACCACGCCCACGCGACGGTGAACGACCCCAAGTTCCGCGCGCCGTTCCTCGATCTCGCCGTCAAGAAGGGCGCCAAGGGCATCAGTATGTGGGTGTACGGCCCGACGTCGTATGCCTCGACCGCGCCGATCAGGAAGCTCGACGACTTCAAGGGCAAGAAGTTCCGCGTGCTCGCCAGCAAGGTCGAGACCACGATCATGAACAAGCTGGGCGCCGCCGGCGTCCCGATGGACTACGCCGAGGTGCTGGGCGCGCTGCAGCAGCGCACCATCGACGGCATCCGCTCCAGCATCGTCGTGATGGGCGGCAGCAAGTTCTTCACCGTCGCCAAGAACATCACGGTCGTCAACGACACGATGATCTTCTGCAACGCCTTCGTCTCCACGCTCTTCATGGACAAGCTGCCCGCCAACCTGAAGCAGGCGGTGATGGACGTCGGCGTCGAGATGGACCCGCACATGCTCAAGTCCGCCAAGGAATACGACGCCAACGCCGAGAAGCTGTGGCGCGACGGCGGCGCCGAGATCATCCATCTTGCGCCCGCCGAGAAGGCGCAGTTCATGAAGATGGCCAAGGGCGTCGGCGACGAGGTGCTGGGCGCCGACCCGCAGCTCAAGGACATGTACAACGAGCTCCTGAGGCTCGCCGAAGTGCATCGCGGCAAGTCCTGACCGCGCCGCATCGCGCCTGCCGGGGCCGGGCCGTCGCGCCCGGCCCCTCGCGTTTCGGGGGTGTGGACAGCCTGCCGCCCTTGGTTCATGGTAGATAGCTAACGAAAACGACGAAGCTTCGGGGGAGGCGACGATGGCCGAGACGGCGCACGCGGCGGTCCTGACCGGGCCGCGGCAGTTCGAGTTCCGCGACTTTGCCGTGCCCGACATCGGCCCGGAGGAAGCCATCATCCGGATGGAGGCCGCCGGCCTCTGCGGCACCGACTACGAGCAGTATGCGGGCCATCTCAAGGGCACGCCCTGGGACATCACGCCGATCATCCCCGGCCATGAGATCCTCGGGTGGGTCGACCGGATCGGTCCCGAGGCGGCGCGCCGGCGCGGCCTCAAGGAAGGCGACCGCGTGGTGGTCGAGGCGATCATCCCGTGCGGCCAGTGCTTCCAGTGTGCGATCGGCGCGACGACCCTGTGCCAAAGCAACCTCGGCTACGGGCTCTATGTGCGTTCGACCGACGCGCCCGGCCTGTGGGGCGGCTACGCCACGCATCTCTACCTGCACCCGCGGGCGCTGGTGCACAAGGTGCCGCCGGACGTGCCGTCCGAGATCATGTCGCTGTTCAACCCGTTGTCCAACGCGGTGCGCTGGGCCTACGAGCTGCCGCAGACCGGCATCGGCGACGTCATCGTGATCGAGGGTCCGGGCCAGCGCGGCCTGCTCTCCGTCGTCGCGGCGCGCGAGGCGGGCGCGGGCACCATCATCGTCACCGGCACCGGGCGGGACGCGGCGCGGCTGGAGCTCGCGAAGAAGCTCGGCGCCCACGCCGTCATCGACGTGGAGAAGGAAGACCCGGTGCAGCGAGTGCCGGAGATCACCGGCGGACGCAAGGCCGACGTCGTGCTCGACGTCTCGGCCGGCGCGACCCAGCCGATCGTCCAGGCGGTCGACATGGTCCGGCGCGGCGGCAAGGTGATCCTGGCCGGCCTCAAGAACTTCAAGCCGGTCGCCGGCCTGATCACCGACAAGATCGTGATCAACGAGATCCAGCTCCTCGGCGTCCTGTCGGCCGGCTGGGTCTCGATCGAGAAGGCGATCGAGATCATCCGCCGCCGCGGCGACGAACTGGCGCCGCTGTGCTCGCACGCCTATGGTCTGGAGGACGCCGACAAGGCGGTCCGCATGCTGGGACGCGAGGCCGACGACGGCCGCGAGGTCGTCCACATCACGCTCAACGTCGGCGCGGCGCGCTGACAGGCTTACCGAGGGAGAGAACGCAGTGACCGAACCGAACGTCCGCGACAAGGTCGTGATCGTCACCGGGGCCGGCCGCGGCCTGGGCAAGGCGATGACCCTGGGCCTCGTGAAGGCCGGCGCCAAGGTGACCATGGTGGAGCTCGACGCCGACGTGCTTGCCGAGGCGGAGAAGGAAGCCAAGGCCGCGGGCGGCGACAAGTGCGTGATCGCCATCGCCGCCGACGTGACCAGGCGCGAGGACGCGAAGAAGATCGTCGACCGGACGATCGCCGCGCATGGCGGGCTGCACGTCCTGATGAACAACGCCGCGATCGGGCCTCAGGCGGGCAACGCCAGCTACATGGTCGCGCCGAAGAAGTTCTGGGAGATCGACCCCGACATGTGGCGGCGCACCCTGGAGGTGAACGCCACCGGGGTGTTCACGATGTGCCAGGCGGTCCTGCCGCACCTCATCAAGCAGAACTGGGGCCGCATTCTGACGGTCACCACCAGCCTCGACACGATGACCCGCGGCGGCATCGGCGCCTACGGCCCGGCCAAGGCCTCCGCCGAGGCGATGATGTCGG
>JBFWQM010000207.1:0-9532 GCA_050249455.1 Rhodospirillaceae bacterium
GACCACTTCGCCTACGTGCCGTACGCGGAGGGCACCGGCAGCGCGGCGTTCAAGAACCTGCTCGACCTGATCGCCAACCCCAAGGTCTGGGTCAAGGTGAGCTGCGCCGACCGCATCTCCAAGCAGCCGGCGCCGTGGGAGGAATCGATCCCGTTCGGCAAGAAGGTCTACGAGACCGCGCCGGACCGCACCATCTGGGGAACCGACTGGCCGCATTCCAGCCGCTTCGAGCCCGGCCTGATCCCCAACGACGGCGACGTCATGGACATCCTCGGCCTCTATCTGGAGGACGAGGCGAGCCGCAAGGCGGTGCTGGTGGACAACCCGGCCCGGCTCTACGGCTTCCCGGCCTGACGAGGGCTATTTTTCGCTGTCGCGTGGCCCCCTCCCCCAACCCCCTCCCTCCAGGGGAGGGGGAGAAGAAAGTAGCCCCCTCCCCTGGAGGGAGGGGGTTGGGGGCGGGGGCCGGTGCAAGACCACCATCGCCGATCCGTGTGCGTCGTTCACCGTGCAACGCGCCGGACCCGTACGAATCCCGGCGCCGCCGGCCGTGACCCGGTCGTATCGGCCGGGTTAGGATGCCGGCCCGCCACCAACCGGAGCCGTCCGCGTGAGCGCACCGCCGAGCCAGCCGCCGCCGCAGGCCCGCGACTGGCTGCAGTCGCCCGACCTGCAGCGCCAGGGGCCGCCGGCCTTCATCCTGGCCTACCCCAACGTGCTGCCGGCCGACGAATGCCGCGCGCTGATCGAGCGGTTCGAGGCCGACGAGCGGGTGCGCCCGAGCTGGGGCAAGTATTCGGAGCGGCCGACCAACCGCACCGGCGCGATGCTGGCGACGGCCCAGCACCCCGATTGGCGCGACGTGGTGGAGCGGATCAACAGCGCGATCCGCCCCTATTTGGAGCACTACGCCGGCGTCTTCACCGCGTTCAAGCGCATCCTGATCACCGACCAGTGGGAGCTGTCGGCGCCGCTGATCGAGCGGATCGAGCCCGGCCAGGGCTTCGACTGGCACTTCGACGGCAACCTGCCGGGCACCGAGCGCCGCGTTCTGGCGACCATCCTCTACCTCGCCGACATCGCCGACGGCGGCGCGACCCAGTTCGCCTACCAGGGCGCGGCGGTGCAGCCGAAGGCCGGCATGCTGGTGCTGTTCCCGCCGTTCTGGACCCACCTGCACCGCGGCGACACGCCGAAGGCCGGGCGCAAGTACAACGTCACCAACTTCGTGGTGCTGCGCAGCTGAACCGACGGCGCGGCGGGACGCGATTGCGCCCCCGCGCGGCTGCGCGCAATTGCGCGACGCCCCGGCCTGCCGATATGCTGCCGCCTCCCCTGCACAGGACGGGTGATGACAAGAGCCGACGCACCGAGCTGGCTGAAGCCGACCGTGGACTACGGCCCGTTGGCCGTGTTCTTCATCGCCTACTGGCTGGGCGACCTGATGACCGCCACCGCGGCGCTGATCGCCGCCACCGCGCTCGCCATCGCGCTGTCGCTGGTGGTCGCCCGCCACGTGCCGATGATGCCGCTGGTCACCGCGGTGGTTGTCGGCGTGTTCGGCGGCCTGACCCTGATCCTGCAGGACGACACCTTCATCAAGCTGAAGCCGACCATCGTTCAGGTGATCTTCGCGGCGCTGCTGTTCGGCGGCATCGCGATGGGCAAGCAGCCGCTGCGCTTCCTGATGTCGAGCGCCATCGCGATGGACGACGCCGGGTGGCGCGGCCTGACCCTGCGCTTCGCCTGGTTCTTCCTGGCGATGGCCGCGGCCAACGAGGTGGTGTGGCGCACCCAGTCCACCGACACCTGGGTCAACTTCAAGGTGTTCGGCATCCTGGCGCTGACCATGATCTTCGTCATGGCCCAGGTCCCGTTCATGAACCGCCACCGCCTGCCGGAGGCGGAGGAGAAGAAGGGGTAAATCCTGGCGGCTCGGCGTGCCGGGTCGTTCTGCCTCCGATAGTCGGTAGGGGCGGGTTTCAAACCCGCCCGCGGCCTATGCGACTGCACCGCCGCTTGACGCAAAAACACAAAACAGGTCGGGTCTGCAACCCGCCCCTACGGAGGGAGGTGGCAAGAACGCTATCCCTTCGCCCCCAGGCCGTCGTCCACCGGGACGTTCTCCGGCTTGAGCTCCAGCCCGGCCGCCTTCGCCGCCTGGGTGAGGAGCGCGGCGAAATCCGACTCGCCGTAGCCGCTGCCGATCAGCGCCTGCACGATCTCGCGCGTCGCGGCGGCCAGCGGCATCGGCACCTCCAGCGCGCGCGCCGCCGACAGGCCGAGGTCGAGGTCCTTGCGCAGCAGCTTCGGCGTGAACGTCACGGTGTAGTCGAGGTTGACGAACGCCGGCGACTTGTAGCGGGTGAAGGTGGAGCCCATGACGCTCTTGTTCATGAACTCCAGGAAGGCGTGGCGCGGCACGCCGCGCTTCTCCGCCAGCACCGTGATTTCGGCCAGGGACTGCGACACGACGCCGAGGAAGACGTTGTGGCAGATCTTCATCAGCCGCGACAGGTCGCCCTCGCCGACATAGGTGCTGCCGGTGCCGATCGCCGCCAGCAGCGGCTCGACCACGTCGTAGGCATCGCGCGGGCCGGAGACGGCGAAGGAGAGCTTGCCCGCCTTCACCACCTTGCCGTTGCCGCTGACCGGCGCGGCCAGCAGCTTGACGCCGAGGCGCTCGGCGGCGGCGCGCACCTCGGTCGAGGACTCCTCCGACACCGTGGTGCTGTCGACCAGGATCTTCGGCCGCGCGTCCTTGCGCGACAGCACGCCGTCGGGGCCGATGGTGACGTCCTTGAAGTCGTCGGAGGCGGCGACGATGGTGAACACGATGTCGCGGTCGGCGAGCTCGATCGGCTTGTCCACGATCTTCGCGCCGTATTCCTTCAGGGGCTCGGCCTTGGCGCGGGTGCGGTTGTAGACCGCCACGTCGCAGCCCGCCTTGAGCAGGCGCTGCGCCATCGGATAACCCATGCGGCCGGCGCCGACCCAGCCGATCGAATGCTTCTTGAACACGTCCGCGGCCATCGTCGTCTCCATGGGTGAGCGGTCGAAGCGCCTACAATAGGCACCCCCGGCGGCGTGGCAAGGCGCCATCGCCATTGCAACCGCCGCCGGCCCGGCGATAATCGGAACCGGGGGAGCGCCCGTGGGGGGCGCACATGAGATCGTTCGGGGGGTAGCCCATGCAGGGCTTGCGCAACCTTGTGGCCGCCTGCGCCGCGGCGCTTGTGCTGGCCGCCTGCACCAACCTGGCGGCGGTGCGCGACTTCGCCGATTCGTCGCGCGACGTCGCGCAATACGACGTGCTGGTCGCCGACTACGTCGCCTTCCCGGCCCGCCAGAAGCGCTACCAGCCCGAAGGCCAGCACGCCACGCTCGAACAGCTCGCGCGCGCGCGCGCCGCGCAGAAGGACGGCCTGGTCGCGCTGCAGGCGGCGCTCGCCGAGTACATGGACGCCCTGGGCGACCTCGCCGACGATACGCGGGCCACCTATGACGGCCAGCTCGACCCGCTGGGCAAGGCCGCAGCGTCGGCGCAGTTCGTCGCGCCGACCCAGGCGGCGGCGGTGTCCGGCATCGCCGGGCTCCTGGTCCAGGCCTCGCTGGGCGGCTGGCGGCGGTCGCAGGTCTCGACCCTGATCGCCGAGGGCAACGGCCCGGTCCAGACCATCTGCGCCAACCTGAAGCAGCTCGCCGAGGGCGCCTTCCGCGGCGACGTCCAGCGCGAGCGCGACACGGTGCGCCTGTTCTTCCGCGACGCCGAGGCGGAGACGCAGCCGCGCGAGCGCGCCGTCCGGATCGTGCTGGAGGATTTGCGCGACCGCCGGTTCGCCGAGCTCGACGCGAAGCTCGCCGTCGCCGACAGCTACGCCAAGGCGGTCGAGCGCATCGCGGCCGGCCACCAACGCCTCTACGATGCGCGCGGCGACATCGACCGCGACGAGCTGATCTCCGCGCTCAAGCGCAACGCGAAGGAGCTGCGCGCACTGGGCGCGCAGCTTCGCCCGCTTCTGCCGATCTGAGGGCAAGGCCATGGCGAAACTGACGTCCGACGACGCGTTCGACCTGTCGCGCCGCTACCACGACCTGGCGATGGCGGTGGCCGACCACCGCTTCGATCACCGCAAGACCCTGAAGGCCAGGGAGCTCAAGGAGCTCGAGGACCTGCAGTGGTCGCTGATGAACGCCTCCTCCGACCTCGCCACCCACGCCGTCGGCCTTGTGCTCGACGAGACGCAGGCCAGCCTCGCCCAACTCCGCCAGGCGACCGACCAGGCGCGCAAGGCGATCCGCAAGCTCGACACGGCGAAGAAGGTGCTGACCATCGCCGGGGCGACGCTCGGGCTCGCGATGGCGGTCATGTCGAAGGACATCGGCGCGGTCGCCAGCAACGCCAAGACGGTTCTCGAGGCGGTGAAAGGCGCCTAGCGCGCCAAACACCGAGACGAACAGGAACGATATCATGATCGCAGCGCTACGCCGTTCGGCCGTCGCCGCCTGCCTCGCCGTCCTGGCCGGCAGCGCCGTCGCGCAGGAGAACGTCACCATCAACGTCAACCACGAGGCGGCGTCGGGCCGCGTCCTGGTCAACGGCGTGCCGGTGATGCGCTTCGATTCCCAGCCGCGCCAGCCCGACAGCGGCCCGCCGACCTCGATGGTCAACGGCGGCATGTGGATGAACGACGGCCCGAACGAGGTGGTGGTCGAGGTCAAGTCGAAGGGCCCGGGCAGCAACGTGCGGGTGGTGCTGCTGAAGTCGATCGATGCGCCGGCGGTGCTCGATTCGACCGTGAAGGGATCGGACGGCCGGGTCGCGCAGTCGGTGACGATGTCGGGCCTGCCGCACTGGTCGTGGCTGCATTCCGAGCCGTGGAGCGGCGACCCGCGCGCCGTGCTGGACGCCGTCCGGTCGCTGCACCGCGCGCTCGACACCAAGGACGTCACCGGCCACGACGCGATGCGCAAGGCGTTCGAGGCCGACATGAGCCAGATGATGGGCGGCCCGATGCCGGACGAGGTGCGCAAGGAGATCCACGAGTCGATCCGCAAGTCGACCGTGCTGCCGCTGCCCGCCGAGATGACCGTCTCGGCCCACTACGACAACCGGCTGTTCGTGGTCAGCGCGCCCAACGGCAAGCCGCCGGTGCGGCTGCGCGAACCCGGCATGTCGGACGACGACCTGATCGAGACCGGCCAGTACTGGGTGCGGTTGGGCGGCGCCTGGCAGCTGGTTCGGTAGCCCCGCCCCGCCCTACCCTCGCTGCGCGATCCACCCGGCGATCAGGTGGGCGACGGCGTCGGAGTTGTCCTCGCTCATCACCATGTGGCCGTTGCCGGCGATGCCGAGGTCGGACAGGAACCAGTAGTCGACCTTGGCCCCGTGCTCGCGCAGCCAGGCGGCGATCGCGCCGTCCACCTCGCGCGGGTGGTCGGTGTCGAACTCGCCGGTGACGATCAGGATCTCCTTGTCGCGGTAGGACGCGGTGTCGGCGACCTTGAGCTGGCTGCCGCCGACGTTCTGGCGCTCGTAGATCACCCGCGGCGCGATGGCATGCAGCATGCCGCGATAGGTCTCCAGCGCCTGCCACGGGAACCGCGTCGACCGGCCGATCAGCTTGTCCTTGATCAGCGCGTCGGACGGCGCCATCGGCGCGTTGAGCGGCAGCTTCCAGGTCAGCGCGACGCCGCGCACCTCGACGAAGTCCTCGCCCTTGGACAGCACCGCCGGCTCGGGCTGGATGTTGCCCGGCGGGCCGGGAGCGACGGCGACCACCGCCGCAATGTTCGCGCCGTATTCCTCCAGGATCTTCCAGCCCAGCGCGCCCGACATCGAATGCGTCATCAGGATCGCCGGCCGCTCCAGGCTTTCCAGCAACGCGCCGATCCCCTTGCACACCAGCGCGCCCGACATCTCCGCCATCGGCACGAAGGCGCTGCGCCCGACGCCGGGCCAGTCGGGGACGTAGACCGGGTAGCCCCATTCGGCGAACCGCACCGCCCAGCCCGGCCGGCCGTCCGGGGTCAGCTCCCAGCACTGGCCGGTGTGCGCGCCGCCGTGCACGCACACGATGGCGGGCTTGTCGGTCTCCGCCGCCGGGCGGACCAGGTCGTAGTAGACCGACGGCTTCGCCGCCGTCACGCCGGAGCTCCAGCGGAGCGCGCCAAGATCGTTAGCCATCAGCGTCGTTGTCCCCCCAATGTCGTCCTCCGGCTTGACCGGAGGACCCATGCGCGACGCCGGAAGAGTGTCCGACATGGGCCCTCCGATCAAGTCGGAGGGCGACCCAACGGACGATTCATTTCGCGAGCTGCGGCAGGAACAGCGCGATCTCGGGGAACAGGATCAGGAACCCGATGCCCGCCGCCAGCGGCATGATGAAGATCAGCGCGCCGCGGACGACGTCGCGCAATTCGGTGTTCGGGATCACCGCCTTCAGCACGAACAGGTTGAAGCCGACCGGCGGCGAGATGGCGGCGATCTCGATGTTGATGGTGACGATGATGCCGAACCACACCGGGTCGTAGCCGAGCGCCACCACCGCGTCGAAGAACACCGGCACCATGATCACCAGCACGCTCATCGGGTCCATGAACATGCCGAGGATCATCAGCAGGATGTTGATCAGCACGATCACCGCCCACGACGGCACCTCCAGCCCGGTCAGGAAGTTCGCCATCCCCTGCGGGATGCCGAGCCGGGTCAGCACGAACGAGCTGAACAGCCCGCCGACCAGCAGCAGCAGGAACATCGCCGTGGTGCGCACGGTGTTGCCCAGGATGCGCCCCATCGTGTCGGCGTTCAGCGTGCGCGCGCAGGCGGCGATGACGAGCGCGCCGGCGGCGCCGACCGCGCCGGCCTCCGTCGGCGTCGCGATGCCGGCATAGATCGAGCCGAGCACCAGTACGGCGAGCAGGATCACCGGCAGCACGCCGAACAGCGACCGCCAGCGCTCCGCCGGCGTGCCGATGTCGGTCACCGGCGGCGCCCGCTCCGGGTTGCGCCACACGATCATGAACACGGTGGCGGCGAGCATCGTGGCCATCATGAGGCCCGGCACGATGCCGGCCAGGAACAGGTCGCCGATCGAGGTCTCGGTGATCACGCCGTAGAGGATCATCGGCACACTGGGCGGGATCAGGATGCCGAGCGTGCCGCCCGCCGCGGTGACGCCGAGCGCGAGCCGGCGGTCGTAGCCGTGGCGCACCATCTCGGGCACCGCCATGGTGCCGATGGTCGCCGCCGTGACCGGGCTGGAGCCGCACACCGCGGCGAACCCGGCGCAGGCGAACACGGTGCCGACGGCGAGCGCGCCGGGCACCCGGCGCAGCCACAGCCGCGCCGCCTTGAACAGGTCGCGCCCGATGCCGGTGACCGACAGCGCCTCGCCCATCAGCACGAACAACGGCGCCACCACCAGGACGAAGCTCGACGACTGGGTGAACGCGATGGTTGCGAGCTGGCGCAGCGCGTCGGTGGAGACGAACAGCACGCAGCCGACGATGCCGAGCAGGCCCGTCGCCACCGCCACCGGCATGCCGGTGGCCAGGAACAGCATCAGCGCGACGATGAAGATGCCGAAGCCGAGATAGGGCTCGATCATGGCGCCCCGTCGCGCCGCGCCTTCCACGCGAGACAGAGGAGGACGGCGGCCGTCAGCACGAACTGCGCGGTGCCGATCGGGCCTACGATATAGAGCCATTTCAGCTTCATCGGCATCGCCGTCGCCGCCAGGGCGTCGTCCTCGAACGCCTCGACCGTCGCCTCCCACAGCTTGTCGAGGAAGACGACGCCGAAGACGAGCACGGCGGCATGGGCCACGACCGGCATGAACGTCCGCAGCCGCGGCGGCATTATGCCGAGGAACATGTCGACATTGACGTGGGTGCCGGCCTGCAGCGCCGGCGCCAGCGCCAGGAAGAACAGGTACAGCAGCAGGAACGATGACAGGTCGAGCGCCCAGATCGTCGGGTCGTTGAAGCCGTAGCGGCGCACCACGTCCTGGACGATCAGCACCACGATGAACAGCGCGATGGCGCCGCCCGCCACGGTGAAGACGCGGTTCACCGCCCGGGTGAACCGCGCCAGCGCATCGAGCGCGCTGCCGGCCACGGCCGTGTCAGCGCCAGAACGGCTCGAGGATCTTGCGCACCGCCGCGCCGTCGGCGCCCGACTCGGCGTCCATCTTCGCGAACGTCGGCTTCATCGCCGCCACCAGCGCCGACCGCTCGGCGTCGTTCAGCGAGTAGACGTCGCCGCCGGCCGCCTTGATCTTGCCCTGGATGTCGCCCTGCAACGCGAACAGGTACTCGGCCGCCATCTTCTCGGCCTCGGCGGCGGCCTGCTCGATCGCCTTGCGGTCGTTCTCCGCCAGGCGGTCCCAGGCCCGCGGGCTGGCGAGGTACAGCAGCACGTTCACCGGCAGCCGCAGGTCGGTGACCTTGGGCGCCGGCTCGTACAGCTTGAGGCCGAGCGTGATCTCGTGGTTCGACAGCACGCAATCAACCGTCTTGTTCTGCAGCGCGATGTACTGCTCCGCCGGGTCGAGCGCGGTCGGCTTGACGCCGAGCTCCTGCATCTGCTGCGCCTGCCAGCGGCCGGCGGTGCGGATCTTGAGGTTCTTCCAGTCCTCGACGCTCTTGAGGTGCTTGTCCTTGCAGTTCACCGTGCCGCCGAACGACGGCTGCATCCAGATGTACTTGACCCGCTGCTTGCGGAACATCTCGTCGAGCAGCGGCTTCAGCGCCGCGACGGCCTTCATGTGGCCCGCGACGTCGGGCGGCATCCCCGCCTCGGCCTCGATGTAGGACAGCGCGGGCATCTGGCCGGAAATCGAGCCGGCGGAGGTGACGCCCATCGGGATCGCCCCGTCGCGCGCCGCCTTGAACACCTCCTGGTTCTTCACCAGGGAACCCGAATAATAGGACTTGAGCTTGACCCGGCCCGCGGTCCGCTTCTCCACCTCGCCTTCCCACCACTTGTAGGCGTGGGACCAGGCGCTGCCCTCGTTGTGCCAGACGGCGACGTCGAGCGTGGTCTGGGCGCGGGCGCCCGCGACGGCGATCAGGACCGCGGCGCCGGCCGCAGCCGCGCGCAAGGCGTAATGCAGCATGATCTCTCCCCGTTTTCCCCGGCCGCCCTTGGCAGGCGGTCTGGCCTCAATCTAGCCCGTATCGACCGGGGCGCAAACCGCGGAAGCGAGTCGAAACGATGAGCGGCTTACTCGCCTTGGGTAATGGCGGCGGCGCTCCCGGCTATCCCCTCGGCACGGACGGCCGCAGCGCCTCGGCGGGTGGGCTCGTCCGGGACGGCGAGCCGACGCGTGCGCCACGCCAACGTGTTCATCCCGGCGCGGGCAACGGGGCTGGACCGACGGTTCGTCGTGATCCCGACGTGGGGCGGACATCAGGTCCGCCCGCGGCGTCAGCCGATGGCCGCCGCCCAGTCCGTCGCCTCGATGACGTCCTTCAGCTTCTTCAGGAATGCGGCCGAGTAGGCGCCGTCGATTGCGCGGTGGTCGAAGCA
>JBFWQM010000208.1:0-9464 GCA_050249455.1 Rhodospirillaceae bacterium
CGCGCCCGGCGCGAGGCGCGGGCGCAGGAGATCCTCACCATGCTGGGGCTGGGCGACCGGCTCGACCACCGGCCCAACCAGCTCTCCGGAGGCCAGCAGCAGCGCGTCTCGATCGCCCGTGCGCTGATGAACGGCGGGCCGGTGATCCTGGCCGACGAGCCGACCGGCGCGCTCGACAGCCGCAGCGGCGAGGACGTGCTGCGGCTGCTCGAGAACCTGAACCGCGACGGCCGCACCGTCCTCCTGATCACCCACGACCCCAACGTGGCGCGCCGCGCCCGGCGGGTGATCGAGATCAAGGACGGGATCATCACCGCCGACAGCGGGCCGTCGCTGCCGCCCGGCCTGCCGTCGGAAGGACCGCATCTGGCGCCCGGGCGCATTGCGGCGCGCGCCGGCTTCGTCAGCGTCCCCGACGTGGTCGAGGCCGCGAAGATGGCGCTCAGGTCGCTGCGCAACAACCTGTTCCGCACCGTCCTGACCTTGCTCGGCATCATCATCGGCGTCGCCTCGGTGGTCGCCATGCTGGCGATCGGCGACGGCGCCAAGGAGCAGGTGCTGTCGCGCATCCAGGCGATGGGCACCAACCTGCTGCTGATCCGGCCCGGCGCGCCCAACATCCGGCAGTCGGGCGGCACATTCACCCTGATCCCGGAGGACGCCGACGCGATCGGCGAGCTGCCCGGGGTTCGCGCGGCGGTGCCGGAGAACCAGTCCGGCGTCACCGTGCGGTTCGGCAGCAACGACTACCAGACCTCGGCCAACTCGACGTCGGAGGATTTCCCGACCGCGCGCGACTGGCCGGTCTCGTCCGGCGTCTTCTTCTCGGAAGCCGACGTGAAGAGCTTCGCGCCGGTGGTGGTGGTCGGCCAGACCGTGGTCAACAACGTGTTCGGACAGGGCGCCGATCCGATCGGCAGGTACCTGCTGCTCAACAACGTCCCGTTCCAGGTGATCGGGGTGATGGCGGCCAAGGGGGCGACCCCATGGGGCGCCGACCAGGATGACATCGTGTTCACGCCCTACACCACCGGCCGGCTGCGGCTGCACGGCCAGCGCTATGCGCGCACCATCACCGTGCAGGTGGAGGACGTCTCGCGCATCGACGCGGTGCAGGCCGAGATCCGCACGCTCCTGATCGGACGCCACAAGACGGAGGACTTCCAGACCCGCAACATGGCCTCGATCCTGGAGACCGCGACCGAGACGCAGAACACGCTGACCATCCTGCTCGGCTCGATCGCGGCGATCTCGCTGCTGGTCGGCGGCATCGGGGTGATGAACATCATGCTGGTCAGCGTGACCGA
The DNA here is from genome assembly GCA_050249455.1 of Rhodospirillaceae bacterium. Lineage (GTDB taxonomy): Bacteria > Pseudomonadota > Alphaproteobacteria > MPNO01 > VGEU01 > JBFWQM01. Next base: position 1,308 of record JBFWQM010000208.1, read on the forward strand.
GCGGACGCGCGAGATCGGCATCCGCATGGCGACCGGCGCACGCCGGCTCAACATCCTGCTGCAGTTCAACACCGAAGCGCTGGTGGTGTGCGCGATCGGCGGCGGCATCGGGGTGCTGTTCGGGCTCGGCACGGCGGCGCTGCTGGAGCATTTCGGGCGGCCGATCGTCTACTCCGCCGGGCCGGTCATCCTCGCCTTCGGCTGCGCGTTCCTGACCGGCATCGTGTTCGGTTACCTGCCGGCGCGCAAGGCGGCGCATCTCGACCCCGTGGTCGCGCTCGGGGCGGAATAGGGTGCGCCGAACCAAGCCGATCGCGGCGGCACTGGCCGCCGGCGCCGTCGTCGCGGCCTGCTCGCTGGGGCCGGCCTATCGGGCGCCGCAGGTGACGACGCCGGTGCAGTGGCAGGCCGCGCCGGCCGGCGCGGAGGCGTGGCCCAGCGTCGACTGGTTCCGCAGCTTCGGCAACGCCGAGCTCGAGCGGCTGGTCGCCCAGGCGATCGCCGACAACCGCGACCTGCGCGCCGCGGTGATCCGCATCGTCGAGGCGGAGGCGCAGGCGCGCATCGCCGGCGCCGCCCTGTGGCCGACCCTGCGCGGCGGCAGCTCGGCCTCGCAGAGCGACCGCACGACCGGGGTCTCGCACTCGTTCCAGGGCGTGATGCAGGCGGCCTACCAGGTCGACCTGTTCGGCGCCAACCGCGCGAGCGCCTCGGCCGCCGGGGTGCGCGTGCTGTCCAGCCAGTTCGACCGCGAGACGGTCGCGATCTCGCTGGTCGCCGACGTCACGGCGACGTTCCTCCAGGTGCTCGCCGCACGCGACCGCCGCCGGCTGGCGGAGGAGACGCTGGGCCTCTCGGAAAGCATCCTGCAGCTCCTCGAGGACCAGCAGCGCATCGGTGTGGTGTCCGACCTGGAGGTGGCACAGCAGCGCAGCGCGGTGGCCTCGCAGCGCGCCTCGATCCCCGGCCTGATCCTGGCCGAGCGGCAGTCGCTCAACGCGCTGGCCGTCCTGCTCGGCCGCAATCCGCAGGGCTTCGACGTCGCGACCCGGTCGCTGGAGGAGGTCCGGCTGCCGGCCATCGCGGCGGGGATGCCCTCGGCGCTGCTGCAGCGCCGGCCCGACCTGCGCCGCGCCGAGGCCGACCTCCAGGCGGCGAACTTCGACGTCGCGGCTGCGCGCGCCGCGCGCTTCCCCTCGATCGACCTCACGGCGCAGGGCGGCTCCACCAGCCTCGCTTTGTCGGGGCTGTTCGGGCCGGCGAGCTTCTTCTACACGCTCGCCGCCTCGGTCAGCGCGCCGATCTTCGAGGGCGGCCGGCTGGAGGCCCAGGACGACCTCGCCCGCGCGCGCTTCCGCGAGCTGGTGGAGAGCTACCAGGCCGCCGTACTCGCCGCGTTCCGCGACGTCGAGGACGCGCTCAACGGCTCGATGCAGACGCGGGCGCAGAACGACCTGCAGCGCCAGGCCTACGAGCAGGCGCGCGAGGCCTTCCGCCTTGCCGAGACGCGCTACCGGGTCGGCACCGTCAACTTCCTGACCGTGCTCGACGCCCAGCGCAGCGTCTTCCAGACCGCGGACTCGGTGGTGCAGAGCCGGCTCGCCCAGTTCACCTCGGTGGTCAACCTCTACCAGGCGCTGGGCGGCGGCTGGTCCGGGGCGCTGCCGCCGCCGCCGTGATCCGCCGTTCCGCTGCGGTCACGCGCCCGGTGCGCCGACGGGTCCGCCGGCCGGCGCCGCGGCGTCGTCATGGCGCCGACGGCCGGCGCGCAGGCGTTCGAGCGACAGGAACACCACCGGCGTGATGTAGAGCGTCAGCATCTGCGACACCAGCAGGCCGCCCACAACGGCGATGCCGAGCGGGCGGCGCAGCTCCGAGCCGGCGCCGGCGCCGAGCGCGATCGGCAGCGTACCCATGATGGCGGCCATCGTGGTCATCATGATCGGGCGGAACCGCAGCAGGCAGGCCTCCACGATGGCGCGCTCGGGCGAGGTCTCGCCGTCGCGGCCGCGCGCGAGCGCGAAGTCGATCATCATGATCGCGTTTTTCTTGACGATGCCGATCAGCATCACGATGCCGATGATCGCGATCGCCGTCAGGTCGAGCCGGAACGCCATCAGGGTCAGCAGCGCGCCCAGCCCCGCCGCCGGCAGGCCGGACAGGATGGTGACGGGATGGATGAAGCTCTCGTAGAGGATGCCGAGCACGATGTAGATCACGAACACCGCGGCAAGCAGCAGGAAGCCCTGGCCGGCCAGCGAGTCCTGGAACACCTGCGCGGTGCCGGAAAAGCCGGTCAGGATCGTCGCCGGCAGGTTCATCGCGGCCTTGGCTGCCTCGACGCGCGTCACCGCCTCGCCCAGCGCGACACCGGGCGCGAGGTTGAAGGACAGGGTCACCGCCGGCAGCGCCGACTGGTGCCCAACCGTGAGCGGCCCGACGGTGCGCCGGACGGTCGCCACGGCGTCCAGCGGCACGGTGCCGCCCGCCGATGTCGGCACGTAGAGCCGCGACAGGGCGCGCGTGTCGCGCTGGAAGCGGGGATCGAGCTCAAGGATCACGGCATAGTCGTTGGTCGGCGTGTAGATCGTCGCCACCTGGCGCGTGCCGAACGCCGAATAGAGCGCGTTGCGGATCGCGTCCGCGGTGACGCCGAGCGTCGCGGCCTCCGCCAGGTCGATGTCGACGAAGGCTTGCGGGTTGCCGATCTGCAGGTCGGTGGTGACGTCGCGCAGCTCGGGCAGCGCCGCCAGCCCGCGCTCGAGCACGCCGGCCGCCGCCTGGACCTCGGCCAGGTCGGTGCCCTGGACGACGTACTGGTACTGGCTCTTGGTCAGGCGGCCGCCGACGTTGATGTTCTGGATCGGCTGCAGGAACGCCTTGATGCCGGGCAGCCCGGCGAGCCTCGGCTGCAGCCGGCGGATCACCTGCGCGGCCGAGGCGTCGCGCTCGGCGAACGGCGCGAGCCCGACGAAGATGCGCCCGGTGTTGAGCGCGCTCGACGAGCCGCCGATGCCGATCGAGGAGTTCACCACTGCCACCGCCGGATCGGCGCCGACGATGTCGGCGACCTGCTTCTGCAACGCCGCCATCGCGTCGAGCGAGACGTCCTGCGCGGCCTCGGTCAGGACCAGGATCTGGCCGGTGTCCTCCGTCGGGAAGAAGCCCTTGGGTATGGCGACGAACAGCGCGCCGGCCGCTGCCACCGAGGCGGCGGTCAGCACCAGCATCGCACCGCGCCGGCGCAGCGCCGCGCGCAGGCTTCGCGCGTAGACCGCGAGCATCGCGTCGAACGCGGCCTCCGACAGGCGGTAGAGGCGGTTGGGCCGGCGGTCGTGCCGCGCGGCGCGCAGCAGCCGGCTGGCCAGCATCGGCGTCAGTGTGAGCGACACGAAGCCCGACACCAGGATCGTCATCGAGATCGTCACCGCGAACTCGCGGAAAAGCCGGCCGACAATGCCGCCCATGAACAGGACGGGGATGAACACCGCCACCAGCGACAGCGTGATCGAGACGATGGTGAACGCGATCTCGCGCGCGCCGCGCAGCGCCGCCTGGAACGGCGGCTGACCGGCCTCGACGTGGCGCACGATGTTCTCCAGCATCACGATCGCGTCGTCGACCACGAACCCGACCGAGAGCGTCAGCGCCAGCAGCGACAGGTTGTCGATCGAGTAGCCCAGCAGGTACATCCCGGCGAAGGTGCCGACCAGCGAGATCGGCAGCGCCAGCGCCGGGATTACCGTCGCGGTGAAGTTGCGCAGGAACAGGAAGATCACCAGCACCACCAGCACGACGGTGAGCATCAGCGTGAACTGGACGTCGTCAACCGATGCGCGGATCGATTCGGAGCGGTCCAGCATCACGTCCACGTTGACCGAGGCGGGGATCTGAGCGCGCAGCGCAGGCACCAGCGTCTTGACGCTGTCGACCACCGCGACGGTGTTGGCGTCGGGCTGGCGCTGGATGGCGAGCAGGATCGAGCGCTTGTCGCCGAACCAGCCGGCGACCTGGTCGTTCTCGACGCCGTCGACGATGCGCGCCACGTCGCCCAGCCGCACCGGATTGCCGTTGCGGTAGGCGATGATCAGCGGCCGGTACGCCGCCGCGCGCATGAGCTGGCCCGACGCGGCGAGGGTGACGTTCTGCGCCGCGCCCTTGAGCTGGCCGACCGGCTTGTTCGAGTCCGCCGCCGCGACGGCCTGCTCGACCGCATCGAGGCTGATCCCGGTGGCCGCCAGCGCGTCGGGGTCGGCCTGGACGCGGACGGCGAACTTCTGCGCCCCGTAGACCTGGACCTGCGCCACCCCGGCCAGCGTGGAGAGGCGTTGCGCCACAAGCGTCTCGGCGTACTCGTCCACCTCCGACAGCGGGCGGGAGTCGGAGTTCAGCGACAGGAACAAGATCGGCTGGTCGGCCGGGTTGACCTTGCGGAACGACGGCGGGTCGGTCATCTCGGGCGGCAGGCGGCGCGCCGCCGTGCTGATCGCCGACTGGACGTCGAGCGCCGCCCCGTCGATGTCGCGCCCGAGGTCGAACTGCAGGGTGATCTGCGTCGTGCCCTGGCTGCTGGTGGAGGTTATGGCGGTGATGCCGGCGATGGTGGCGAACTGCTTCTCCAGCGGCGTCGCGACCGAGGCGGCCATCGTCTCCGGGCTCGCGCCGGGCAGGCTGGCGGACACCACGATGGTCGGGAAATCGACCCGCGGCAGCGCCGCCACCGGCAGCAGCCGGTATCCCGCCAGGCCGACCACGATGAACGACAGCATTAGGAGCGTCGTCATCACCGGCCGGCGGATGCACAGCTCCGGCAGCGTCACGACGGCAACTCCGCCGTTGCCGGGCGGTCGCCCGGACTGCGGACCTGCACCGCCGCGCCGTTGGTCAGGCGAAGCTGGCCCGTCGTCACCACCTTCTCGCCGCCGGCAAGCCCCTTGGCGATCACGGTCTCGGCGCCGGCGCTCCAGCCCACCGCCACCGGCCGCTGCTCGACCGTCGAATCCGGACGGACCACGAACACGTAGGCGCCGTCCTGGCCGTCCTGGACGGCGACCGTCGGCACGGTGACCGCCTTGGGCTCGATGCGCAGGGACAGCGTCGCGTCGACGAACTGGCCGGGCCACAGCCGTTCGTCGGCGTTGTCGAACGCCGCCTTGAGCGAGATGGTGCCCGAGGCCTGGTCGACCTGGTTCTCAATGAAGGCGAGCGTGCCGTGGATAGGTCCGCCCGCATCGCCGGCAACCGTCGCTGCGACCGGGACCGGTCCGCGCGCCATCGCGCGCCGGACCTCGGCGAGGTCGCGCTGCGCGATCGCGAGCGCGACGTAGACTGGCCGGATCTGGTTGATCGTGGCGAGCGGCGTCGCCGCCGCGGCCTGCACGCTGTTGCCGGTCTTGAACGCGATGGTGCCGATGCGCCCGTCGATCGGCGCGCGGATAACCGTGTAGGAGAGCTGCGTCTCGGCGCCGGCGACCGCCGCCTCGTCGGCCTTCACCGTTCCCGCCAGCGCGCCGGCATTGGACTGCGCCAGGTCGAACTGCTCGCGCGGGGAATAGTCCCTGGCCGCCAGGGGACCGTAGCGCGCGACCTGCTTGCGCGCGTAATCGAGCTGGGCGCGGTCGCGCGTCAGGGCGGCGCGCGCCTGGTCGAGCTGGGCCCGCGCCTGACGGTCGTCGAGCGTGAACAGGACGTCGCCGGCCTTGACCGCCTGGCCGTCGGCGACCGGGACGGCGGCGATCTCGCCGTCGACCCGCGCGCGCACGGCGACGCTCGCGATGGTCTGGACGTGCCCGACCGCGGCGATCTCGACCGGCATCGGCTTGACGACCGCCTCGGCCGCGAGCACGGGAGCCGCTTGGCCGGCGTGCGGGGCGCGGGTCTGCGCCTGCGGTGCCTGGGCAGCGGAAACGGCGAGATAGAGGCCGCCGACGACGGCGAGGGCCAGGACGCCCAGCAGCGCGGACCGGCGGGACAGCCGGCCAAGGCGCGATCGCAGATACTTCATCATGACCGGCTCGCCCGCGATCCGCCGCCGGCGCCCCACAATCTTGACCGGCTTGCGGTCCCAGCATACGTAGAACCCGGGAGTTCTATTTTCAATGCCTGCTGGGAAAGAGCCGGACTGGCGCCGCGAACGGCGCGACCGCATCGTCGCCGCCGCCGGACGGCTGTTCGGCGCCGCGCCCTATGGCGAGGTGCAGGTGGACGACATCGCGCGCGCCGCCGGGATCGGCAAGCCGACGCTCTATCGCTACTTCGGATCGAAGGAGGAGCTGTTCCTCGCGGTGCTGGATGCGGCGATGCGGGAGCTGGAATCGCGCATCGCCAAGGCTTCGGCCGGCGCCGCGACGCCGGCTGAGGCCTTGCGCCGGACGCTCGTACTCCTGGTCGAGGCGCTCGGCCAGCACGTCAACTCGCTGCGCCTGCTCAGCGGCGACAGCCCCGCTTTGGCCGAACGCTGGCGCGGCGTCTACCGGGCGCGGCGGCGGCCGATCCTGGATGCGCTGCGCCAGACGATCGCGGCCGGCGTCGCCGGCGGCAAGTTTCGTTCGGTCGATCCGGCGCTGACCGCCCGGCTGCTGATCGGCATGGTGCGCGCGGGCCTGAACGAGGCCGCGCCATCGAGCCGCGCCCGGGTCGCCGCCGCGGTGGCGGACTTTGCCATGGCGGGCCTTGCCGGAGCCCCACCGGCGCGGGCACGGCGGGAGAGCGTGCCGGCCTCTGACCGCTAACAGCGGTGCGTCGATGACTCGGAGATGTTTGCAGCGCAACATAAGCGTTGCGCGTCGGGGCGGGCAAGGCCGCATTGCCCCAGGCTGGCCGGAACCGGGGCAAATGATCGCCCGGCCGGTCGGCAACAAAGCGGAAGGCTGCTTCTGGAGCCACCGACTCAAGGACTCGCCGGACTGTCACAAGAACATCACGCCGGCCGAGGGCCCGAAGATGTCGCCGATGGCGAAAATGGGTCTAGACTGCAGGTCGAAAGCCGGCGTCGAGACCGGCTGCATCGGATGGAGGCTTTGATGGTGAGAACGCTTGCCGCGCTCGCATGCGCCGCGGCGATGACGGTCGCATGCGCCGCCGCATCGGCGGAGCCGGCGAAGATCAAGGTGTCGTGGGCGACGACGCCGTCGCACCTGACGCCGCTCAAGTTCCACGACAAGTCGAAGCTCAAGCACAATGGCAAGTCCTACGAGGTCGAGACGTTGTTCCTGCGCGGCTCCGGCGAGGTGGTCACCGCGCTCGCCGCCGACGAGCTGACCATCGGCTCGGTCAACTTCCAGACCCTGCACAACCTGATCAACCGCGCCCAGCTCGACGTCCGCGTCATCGCCGACGTATTCCAGACCCGCAAGGGCCACAGCAACGGCGAGTTCTATGTCGACCCGAACAAGATCAAGGCGGTGCCCGACCTCAAGGGCAAGCGGGTGGCGATCAACGCGCGCGGCAGCGGCGTCGATGCCGCCGTCCGCGCGCGGCTCGGCCAGGACGGGCTCAAGGACGGCGCCGACTACACCATAGTGGAGATCCGCTTCCCGGCGATGCTGCCGGCGCTGGAGGCCGGCCGCGTCGACATGGCGTTCATCAACCTGCCGTTCTCGCTGCACGCCAAGGCGAAGGGCTACAAGATCCTGTTCGACTACGTCGACGTGCTGGGCGAGCAGCAGACGGTGATGTGGGTTGCCAAGGAGGCGTGGCTGAAGGCCAACCGCGCGGCGGTGGTCGACTTCATGGAGGACGCGCTGCGCATGCGGCGCTGGCTGGAGGACCCGAAGAACCGCGACAAGTCGATCGAGGTCCTGGCCGCCGTGACGCGCCAGCCGGCGAAGGAGCTGGAGCCGTGGGCGTTCAAGGGGATCGATTCCTTCCACGACCCCGACATGCTGCCCGACGTCGCGCTGCTCCAGAAGAACGTCTACGACCTCGTGCCGTTCGGGCTGGCCGACAAGCGCATCGACATCGCGCCTTACGTTGATCTCTCCTACGTCAAGGAAGCGGCGGCACGGCTGAAGAACGGCGGTCAGTAACCGTACGGGCAGGGATTGCGGGTCGACGTGGTTGACCCTCGCGCCTGCCGCAGGCTAACTAGAGTCCAGGCCAGCGGTAGACGTGGCCGGAAACCAGGAGGTGTTCACGTGGGAATCCTTTTCCGCGCCT
>JBFWQM010000209.1:0-9454 GCA_050249455.1 Rhodospirillaceae bacterium
CCTACTACCGGGAAACGGTGGAGCGCATCCGCGCCTCGGGCACCGACCTGATCATCAACCTGACCACCGGCGCCGGCGGCCGCTACGTGCCGGGCGCCAACGACGTGCGCAGCGCCGGGCCGGGCTCGACCCTGTCGTCGCCGGCGCGGCGCACCGAGCACGTCATCGAATTGAAGCCGGAGGTCTGCTCGCTCGACATCGCGACGATGAACTTCGGCGATTCCGTGTTCATGAACACGCCGCCGCATCTGAAGGAGATGGCGGCCTACATAAAGCAGTCCGGCGCCAAGCCGGAGCTCGAGGTGTTCGACACCGGCCACGCCCGCCTCGCCCGCCGGCTGGTCGACGACGGCCACATCGACTCCCCGCCGATGTTCCAGCTCTGCCTCGGCATCCCATGGGGCGCGCCGGCGACGCCGGAATCGATGATCCACATGAAGAGCATGCTGCCGCCCGGCGCGCTGTGGGCGGCGTTCGGCATCTCGACCGCGCAGATGCCGATGGTGGCGCAGGCCGTCATCCTGGGCGGCCACGTGCGCGTCGGGCTGGAGGACAACCTCTATCTGGAGAAGGGCGTGTTCGCGTCCAACGCCCAGCTCGTCGCGCGTGCGGTGGAGATCATCCGCGCCATCGGCGAGCGCCCCGCGACGCCGAACGAGGCGCGCGAGATCCTGGGGCTGAAGACGCGACACTAAATTCAGCGCGATGTTCTGTAGGGGCGGGTTTCAAACCCGCCCTGTTTTCTGTTTTGGCGACATTGCCGCACGGAGACGCCGCGGGCGGGTTTGAAACCCGCCCCTACAGAACGTCAACCCGCCATGTCCTACTCCGCCGCGCGTTGCGTGCCTGCGCCGATCGCGGCGTTGACCCTCGGCATCACCTCCTCGGCCATCAGGATCATCGAGCGCTTGGCCAGGCGTTCGTCGCGCCAGTCCATGCCGGCGACGACGAGCTCGCCGAAGTCGCCGACTGTCTCGCGCAGCACGAGTATCTGGTCGACCACGCGGTTCACGGTGCCGCAGATCACGAGGTCGTCGACCATGCGGTCGAGCGTCACGTTCTCGTCCGGCTCGTCCCTCTCGTGCTTGAACACGACGTGGCGGCCGCCCTTCCTCAACTTCGTCCCGAGCTGGTGGTAGTAGAAGCGGTACGGGCTGTCGGGGTCGCGCTTGGCGTAGTCGAGCGCGGTGTTGTCGTCGTCGGCGACGAACACGGTGCGGGCGACGCGCCAGTCGGCCGGGTCCGCGACTCGGCCGGCGTTGGCGCAGCCCCGGGCGTAGTTGGCCCAGTGCGTCGCCACCCACTTCGGCAGCAGGAAGTTGGCCGACAGCGGGTGGAAGCCGCGCTCGCCCATCAGCACGACGCCGGGCGAGTGCGGCGCGACCACCGTGCCGACGATCTCCGGCCGCGGCTTCTGGAACGGCTTGTTCAGGATGCCGACGCCGAGTTCGGCATCGAGCGTACGGCGCGTCGACACCGCGTAGCGGTTGCCGGGGAAGTCGATGTCGTAGGGCGGATCGCGCTCCCAGATGGCGAGGATCACCTCGATCGCGTCGGCGAGCATCTTGTTGCGGTCCTCGCCCAGGATGCCGATCGCCTCCGCATCCGACGGCAGCGCGCCGGCGCTGATGCCGAGGATGAAGCGGCCCTGCGCCAGGTGGTCGAGCATCGCCGCGTGCGTCGCCACCAGCACCGGGTGCGCGTGCGACAGGTTGGTGGTGCCGGTGCCGAGCTTTATGGTCTTCGTCGCGTGGATCAGCGTCGCCAGGAAGATCATCGAGCTGGTGATGTTTTCCGCCCGGTCGGTCAGATGCTCGCCGACGAAGGCGTCGTGGAAGCCGAGCCTGTCGGCGAGGACGATCGCCTCGCGGTCCTCGCGCAGGGTGGCGGCGTAGTCGCGGTGCAGGGGGTGCACCGGCATCATGAACAGGCCGAGCCGCATCGGGCGATCCTACAAGACAACACCGGTCTCCCCCTCCCCTCGTGGGAGGGGGCTAAGAAAGCGCCTCCAAGTACCTCCGCACCGTCGCGACCGGGTCGTCGGCGCGCATGACGGTGCCCATCACGGCGACGCCGGCGGCGCCCATCGTGATGCAGTCGGCGACGGTGTCGGGGGTGATGCCGGCGAGAGCGATCACCGGGATGGGGCTCGCCGCGGCCGCGGCGCGCAGCCCGGCGAGGCCGAGCGCCGGGCCGTAGCCGGGCTTGGACGCGGTGAGGAAGATCGGCGACAGGGTGACGTAGTCGGCGCCCGCGTCCGCCGCCGCGACGATCTCGGCGAGCGAGTGCGCGGAGACGCCGAGCAGCGCGTCCTTGCCCAGCCGCCGGCGCATCGCGGCGACGTCGCGCCCGTGCGGCAGGTGCACGCCGGCGCAGCCGTCCACCGCAAGCCCGTTGACGACCACCGTCGCGCCATAGCGGCGGCCGCGCGCGGCGACGTCGCGGGCGAGCGCGGCGAGCGCCGCGTCGTCGAGGTCCTTCTCGCGCACCATCACCCAGCGGCCGCCGGCCATGAACGCGGCGTCGACGATGGTGTGCAGCGGATAGGCGGCGTTGAGCCGGTCGGTGATGACGAGGAGCGGCGGGGTCGGGAGCTTCATCGGCCGCCCCGTCGCCACCCGATCACGTCTCGATCATGCCGTCGAACGGCGTCGAGGCGTTGGCGTAGAGGCGCCGCGGGATGCGGCCGGCCTCGAAGGCGAGCCGGCCGGCCTCGATGCCGAGCCGCATGGCGCGCGCCATCTTGACCGGGTCGCGCGCGCCGGCGACGGCGGTGTTCAGGAGTATCCCGTCGCAGCCGAGCTCCAGCGCGATCGCGGCGTCGGAGGCGGTGCCGACCCCGGCATCGACGATCACCGGCACCGAGACCTGCTCGCGGATGATGCGCAGGTTGTACGGGTTCCTGATGCCCATGCCGGAGCCGATCGGCGCGGCCAGCGGCATCACCGCGGCGCAGCCCATGTCCTCCAGCTTCTTGCAGGTGATCGGGTCGTCGTTGCAGTAGGGCAGCACGATGAAGCCGTCCTTCACCAGCTCGTGTGCCGCGGTCAGCAGGTGCTCGACGTCGGGGAACAAGGTCTCGTCGTCGCCGATCACCTCCAGCTTCACCCAGTCGGTGCCCAGCGCCTCGCGCGCGAGCTGCGCGGTCAGCACCGCGTCGCGCGCGGTGAAGCAGCCGGCGGTGTTGGGCAGGAGGTGATAGCGGTCGCCGAGCGCGTCGTAGAGCCCCTCGCCGCCCGCCTCCAGGCTGACGCGGCGCACCGCGACCGTCACGATCTCGGCGCCCGACGCCTCGATCGCGTCGAGCATCACCTGCTGGTTGGGATAGCGCGAGGTGCCGATCATCAGCCGCGAGCGGAACGTCCTGCCCGCGATGGTCATGCCCATCGTCTCGACCTTGGCATCCATGGTTCAGCCTCCGCGCACGATCTGCACCACCTCGACCCGGTCGTCGGGCGCCACGGCGCGGCGGTCCCAGTCGGCGCGCGGCACCACCGCGGCGTTGACCGCGACCGCGACGCCGCCCTTGTCGACCGCGACGCCGAGCTCGGCGAGCAGCTCGCGCATCGTCTGGGCGCGCCATTCGCGCGGCGCGCCGTTGACGGTGATGGTCTGGCTCATCGTCCCTCCACCGCGCCGGCCGCGATCCGGCCGGCGCGGCCATTGTCGGCCGCCCGCGCGAAGCGCGCCAGCGTGAACGGCCGCGCCACCTCGGGAAGGGCGCCGGTCAGCACGCAGTCCGCAACCGCCCGCGCGGTGATCGGCGCCAGCAGGATGCCGTTGCGGTGATGGCCGGTCGCCATCACCAGCCCGTCGAGCGGCGCCGGCCCCAGGATCGGGGCGTCGTCGCGGCTGGCCGGCCGCAGCCCGGCCCAGGTCTCCGCCAGCGGCAGGTCGTAGATGCCGGGCACCGTCTCCCACGCGTTGCGCAAGAGGTCGAGTACGCCGCCGGCGGTCATGCCGGTGTCGAAGCCCATCTCCTCCACCGTCGCGCCGACGATCAGCCGGCCGTCGTCGCGCGGCACCATGTAGAGCCCCTTGCGGCCCCAGATGACATGGCGCAGCAGCGGCGCCCGCGGGTCCATCGCCACCGCCAGCATCTGGCCCTTCACCGGGCGTACCGGCGGGCGCGACTCCGTGGGCAGGCCAGGCACGTTGCGCGACCATGCACCGGCAGCGAGCACCACCGTCGCCGCCGCGATCGTGCGGTCGGCCAGCCGCACGCCGGTCACCCGGGCGCCGTCGTGCAGGAGCTCCAGGACGTCGGTGTCCTCCAGCAACGTGCCGCCGGCGGCGCGGAACGCGGCGCACAGCGCTGGCGCGACCTTGCGGTTGTCGACCTGGTGGTCGAGCGGGCTGTAGATCGCCCCCGTGACGGTACGCGAAAGGTGCGGCTCATGCCGGCGCGCCTCGTAGCCCGACAGCCATTCCAGTGCGAGGCCGAGGCGCGACAGGTAGTCCATGCGGTCCCTGATCCGCGCGTGCTCGTCGCGGTCGATGGCGACCACCAGCGTGCCCTCGCGGCGATAGCCGACCGGCAGGCCCGACGCCGCCTCCAGCTCGGCGGCGAAGTCCGCCCACATCGCCCGGCTCTCGAGCAGGAGCGGCAGCAGGGTCTCCTCGCCCGGCTCGGCCTCGACCTGCGGCGCCAGCATGCCGGCGGCGGCCCAGGTGGCGCCCTGCCCGGCCCTGCCGCGCTCGATCACCGTCACGGCGCGGCCGGCCTGGGCCAGCCGCCAGCCGACCGCGAGGCCGCACACGCCGCCGCCGACGATGGCGATCATCGCGGCGCTTCCCGATCGATGCGGCAGGCGTGGGTCACGGCGGCTCCTCGTCACGGGAGCCGGAAACAACGGACAGCGCGCGGGCGTGCCCGGTGTGACGGCTCCCTCCGCTGGGATTACCCAGGTCAGGTTCTGTGGGTATGCTCTCAGCCCAACCCCGCATCCGTCACGGGCTAGTGGGCACCCCAGGTCACGCACCTAACGTGGCGGGGGGTTGGTCGGGTGTCAAGCCCGGCCGGCGCGCTCGTTTCCGCCGCCGTCTTCGATTAACATGCGGGATGATTTAACAAAATCATTGTGGGGAGCTTCTCATGCCGTTTCGACCCTTGGGGCTGGCATGCGCCGTGGTCGCCGTCGCGCTGGGCTGGTCCGCGGCCGCCGCGGCGCAAGCCTACCCGACCAAGCCGATCCGGATCGTCGCGCCTTTCCTCGCCGGCGGCGGGGTGGACCTGACCGCGCGCCTGGTCGGCGACCACCTGGCGAAAGCGTGGGGCCAGCCGGTTGTGATCGAGAACAAGACCGGCGGCGGCGGCAACATCGGCGCCGACGCGGTGGCGAAGGCGGTGCCGGACGGGCACACCCTGCTGGTCAGCCCGATCGGGCCGGCATCGGTCAATCCGCTGCTCTACAAGGAGATGCCGTTCGACCCGTTCAAGGACCTGGCGCCGGTCGCCATGCTGGCGCAGGGTCCGAACGTGCTGTCGGTCAAGGCGGACTATCCGGCCAAGTCGGTGCAGGAGCTGATCGCCATCGCCAAGGCGCAGCCGGGCAAGCTCAACTACGGCACGCCGGGCGCCGGGTCGAGCCTGCACCTCGCGTCGGCGCTGTTCGTCAGCCGCGCCGGACTGAAGGTGGAGCACATCGCCTATCGCGGCGTCAGCGCGGTGATGGAGAACCTGATCAAGGGCGAGATCCAGTTCTCGTTCGACGTCATCCCGCTGCCGCTGGCGCAGATGAAGGCCGGCAATGTCCGCATCCTCGCGGTGACCAGCGGCAAGCGCTGGCCGGCGCTGCCCGAGGTGCCGACGATGATGGAGGCCGGCGTGCCCGACTTCACCGCCGCCGCGTGGTTCGCAATGCTGGCGCCGGCCAATACGCCGAAGGCGGTGGTGGACCGGCTCAACGCCGAGCTCGACGCCGGGCTGCGCACCGACGCGGCCAAGGCGCGGCTTGACCAGCTCGGGATGGAATACACCCGCATGACGCCGGACGAGCTCGGCCGGTTCACCCGCGCCGAGCACGACAAGTGGGGTCTCGTCATCAAGGCGGAGAACATCACCGCCAACTGACCGGCAGCGGCAGGCGACGGCGGGCGCGGCCTTGGCCGGACGCATCGAGGGCGACGCGAAGGCGGCCGAATGGGCGCCGTGGCTGGCCTACGGCGTGCTCGTCCTGTGCACGCTGTTCTGGGCCGGCTCCGCCATCGCCGGCCGCGCGGCGGCGGGCAACGTGCCGCCGCTCACCATGTCGTTCTGGCGCTGGTTCGGCGCCTTCCTGGTGCTGCTGCCGTTCGGCTGGGCGGCGCTGCGGCGCGACTGGCCGATCGTGCGCCGGCACATGCCGATCATGGCGCTGTTCGGCTTCCTCGGGGTCGTCGGCTTCACCGTCCCCTACTACGTCGGGCTGCAGTACACCGTCGCGCTCAACGCGACGCTGCTGAACGCGACCGGGCCGACCATGATCCTGGTGTGCTCGCTGGTCATGGTGGGCACGCCTGTGACGGCGCGCCAGTCGGCCGGCATCGCGCTGGCCGGCCTGGGGATGGTGGTGATCATCGCGCGCGGCAGCCTGGAGGTGCTGGCCGGGCTGGAGCTCAACGCGGGCGACTTCCTGGTGCTGCTGTCGCACCTGTGCTGGTCGCTCTACACCGTGATGCTGCGCTGGTCCCCCAAGGGCCTCCACCCGCAGGCGTTCCTGCTGGCAGCGGTCGGCGCCGCCGTGCTGATGATGGCGCCGCTCTACGCCTGGGAGCTGGCGCACGGGGTGACCTTCGCGCCGACGCCGTCCAACCTGGGGCTGATCGTCTATGCCGCCGTGCTGCCGTCGGCGGTCGCCTACCTGCTGTGGGGCAAGGCGGTGGCGGTGGTCGGCGCCAACACCGCCGGGGCGTTCCAGTATTTGATCCCGGTGTTCGGCGTCGCCGGCGCGGTGAGCCTGCTGGGCGAGACGTTCCACATGTTCCACCTGGCCGGCATCGCTGCGATCTTCGCCGGCGTCTACCTCGCGACGCCGAAGCGTCAGCGCTGATCGGTCACCCGCGGCGTCGCGGTCGGCGCGTCGAGCAGGCGCACGCCGTCGCCATGGTCGGCGATGCGGTAGCGGCCGTCGCGGCGGTTCAGGAACGCTTCGATCACCTTCGCTTCGCGCAGCCGGCCGAGGTCGTGCCAGGCGGTGCCGCCGACCTGCACCGGCGCATCGCGGCGCACCTGGCACGGCACGCCGAAGGCGATGGCCTGCTCCGGCCTAAGCGCCTTGGCGGCATCGCGGAAGATGCGGACGACGGTGCCGGTGACCGGGCAGTCGCCGAATGCCTCGGCCGCCGCCGCGACCGTGCCGACCCGCACCTGGACGTGGAGTTCCGCCGCCGCGCGCATCTTGATGTAGGCCTGCGGCGGCATGTAGGCCCAGGCCGGCGCGGCGAGGGCCAGGGCGAGGAACCAGACGGCGCACGGCTTCATGACGCACCTCGCGGCGAAAGCGACGCTGGACCCATTATAGCCCACGCGCGCGTCTTGCGCGGCCGGCTGCGCCGTGTCATTCCCACCCCACGGCGTGACGGCGAGGACGGCAATGGCGAGCGACGACGGCATCCTGATCGCGGGCGCGGGCCCGGTGGGCTCGATCACCGGGCTGGCGCTGGCGCGCCAGGGCATCCCGGTGCACGTGTTCGACGCGCTGGCCGACATCCCGGCCGACCACCGCGCGTCCACCGTCCACCCTTCGACCCTGGAGATGGTGGCGCCGCTCGGCATGACCGACCGCATGGTGTCGCGCGGCATCGTCTCGCCGCATTTCCAGTACCGCGACCGCGCCACCGGCACCCTGGTCGCGGAGTTCGACTATCGAATCCTGGCCGACGTCTGCGCCTTTCCCTTCGCGCTGCAGCTGGAGCAGCACAAGACGATCGAGATCGCCCTCGACCTTGCCCGCGCGCTGCCCGACTTCCGGCTCACCCGGCCGTGCAAGGTGGTGGAGGTCACGCAAGGCGCCGACCATGTCGAGGTCGCGGTGGAGCACGGCGACGGCCGGCGCGAGACGCACCGCGGCCGCTACCTGGTCGGCTGCGACGGCGGGCCCAGCGTCGTGCGCAAGTCGCAGGCCATCGACTTCCCCGGCTTCACCTGGCCGGAGCGGTTCATCATCGTCGCCACCGACTTCGACTTCGGCGCCGCCGACGGCTTCCGCTTCCGCAACTACGTCGCCCACCCCGACCAGTGGTGCGCGCTGATCAAGGTGCCGGGCGCGCGCAGCGAGGGCGTGTGGCGCTGCCTGTTCCCGGCGCTCGGCGACGAGCCCGACGAGGAGGTCACCAGCGACGCATGGATCCAGGCGCGTTTCGCCGAGTGCCTCCCCTACGCGCCGCCCTACACCATCCTGCACCGCAACCTCTACGGCGTGCACCAGCGGGTCGCGGCGGCATTCCGCAAGGGCCGCGTGATGCTCGCGGGCGACGCCGCGCACGTCAACAACCCGCTCGGCGGCATGGGCATGAACGGCGGCATCCACGACGGGCTCAACCTGGCCGAGAAGCTCGGTCAGGTTTGGCGCGGCGAGGCGGACGCGGCGATCCTCGACCGCTACGACCGCCAGCGCCGGCCGATGGCCGAGAAATACGTCCAGGCGCAGTCGATCCAGAACAAGCAGACGCTGCAGGAAAAGGATCCGCAGGCGCGCCGCCAGCGGCTCGACGAGCTGCGCCGCACCGCCGACACGCCGGCGTTGGCGCACGACTACCTGCTGCGGTCCTCGCTCATCGCGATGGTGCGCGAGGCGAACGCAATTCAGTGAACGTGCAGCGGGAGACGGCGATGATCGATTTCCTCAACCCGAGCGAGCCGTTCGCGGCACAGTCGCTGCGGCTGGCCGCGGAGGCGCAGCAGGGCGGCGGCGACGTGTTCGAGATCGCGCGGCTGTGTCGCACGCTGGAACCCGGCGACGCCGACGGCTGGGAGCGCGGCTGGCGCGGCCTCGCCGAGCGGACCGAGGCCTTTGCCCGCGCGGCGCTCGCCGCCGGCCACCGCCACACCGCGATGAAGGCGTTCTTCGACGCCAACCAGTACTGGCGCCAGTCCGACGTGTTCCTCACCGGCCACGGCAACCCGAAGAAGGCGCACGCCTTCGCCAAGTCGCAGGAACTGTTCCGCGAGGGCGCGAAGCTGCATTTCCCGAAGATCGAGGTCATCACCGTCCGCTGCGGCGACGAGGAATACGACGGCTATTTCTGCCATCCGTTGAACCCCGCGCCGGGCAAATGGCCGGCGGTGTTCCTGATCGGCGGGGCGGACGCCTTCGCCGAGGAGATCTTCTTCTCCGGGCGCAAGATCATCGAGCGCGGCTGGGCGATGCTGCTGGTCGACACGCCGGGCCGCGGCTCGTCGTCCTACCTCAAGAACATCCCGACGCGCGCCGACTACGAGGTGCCGGGCAAGGCGTGCATCGACTGGCTGGTG
>JBFWQM010000210.1:0-9442 GCA_050249455.1 Rhodospirillaceae bacterium
TGGCGCAATTCCTGTCCGGCGCCTACCGCGTGCCGGCGATCGCGGTCGAGGCGCTGGTCATGCTGTCGAACAAGACGCCGACCGGCACCTATCGCGGCCCCGGCCGGTTCGAGGCGGATTTCTTCCGCGAGCGGTTGTTCGACCTCGTCGCCGCCGACCTCGGCATCGACCGGGTCGAGTTCCGCCGCCGCAACCTGCCGTCCGCCGCGGAGATGCCCTACCGGCTGGCCGACATCGCGCCGGCGGCGCGCGGCGATGAACTCGACAGCGGCGACTACCAGGTGACCCTGGAGCGCTGCCTCGCCGAGTTCGGCTGGGAGGAGAAGCAGAAGCTCAGCGGCAAGCTGATCGACGGGGTCTACCACGGCCTCGGCTTCGTCTGCTTCATCGAGGGCGGCGCCGCCGGCCCCAGCGAGATGTCGCGCATGGTGCTCGAGGCGGACGGAACGATCTCGGTCTATGTCGGCTCGTCCTCGGTCGGCCAGGGGGTGGAGACCGCGTTCTCCCAGATCGTCGCCGATGCGCTGCAGGTGCCGATCGAGAAGATCCGCGGCATCTTCCACGGCTCCACCGCGCATGTCCGCGAAGGCTACGGCTCGTTCCACTCGCGCGCGGTCGTCATGGGCGGCTCGGCGATGCTGCTCGCCGCGGCGAAGCTGCTCGACGGCATCCGCGCCGCCGCCGCGGCGAAGCTCGGGTGCGCGGCTGCCGACGTCGTGATCGAGGACGGCGAGCGCGCCACTGCCGGCGGCCGGTCGGTCGCTCTCGCCGACCTCGCCGGCGTGACCGCGGAAGGCGAATTCCACAACCACAAGCACACCTGGGCCTACGGCGCCCACGCCGCGCACGTCGCGGTCGACCCGGCCACCGGCGCAGTGCAGGTGGTCGACTACGCCGCCGTGGAGGACGCCGGGCGCATCATCAATCCCAAGATGCTGCGCGGCCAGCTCTACGGCGCGGTGGCGCAGGGCCTCGGCGGCGTGTTCATGGAGCACTTCACCTACGACGACCAGGGCCAGCCGCAGTCCACCACGCTCGCCGACTACGTGATGCCGACCGCCTGCGAGGTGCCGCGCATCAAGGCGGTGGTGCTGGAGGACAGCCCGTCGCCGATCAACCCGCTCGGCGCCAAGGGCGCGGGCGAAGGCGGCATCATCCCGACCGGCGGCGTGATCGCCAACGCCATCGCCGACGCGCTGTCCTCGATCGGCGTCCAGCCGCACGACCTGCCGCTGTCGCCGCCGCGCGTGCTCAGGATGATCGAGGACGCGAAGGCCAAGGCGTAGCGGCGGGGGATGCCGGCCGGGCTCTCCTGTCCATAGGGGCGGGTTTCAAACCCGCCCCTACGGTCGCCGGTCCTACAGGCCCTCCGCCTCCTCGCGCTTCATCTCCAGCTCCAGCCACTCGTCCTCCGCCGCGGCGAGCGCGGCTTCGGCGGCGGTCAGCGCGGCGGCGGCCTTGTCGAAGGCGACGCGGTCGCGCGCGTAGAGGCCGGGGTCGGCGAGCGCGGCGCGGTGGCGGGCGATGTCGGCCTGCAGGCCCGCGATGCGCTTCGGCAGGGTCTCCAGCGCGTGCTTGTCGTTGAAGGACAGGCCGCGGCGGCGCTGCGGCGCCGGCTTTGCGGCCGGCGCGGCCTCGGCGGCGCGGCGCGGCTTCTCCGTCGCCACCGGCACGGCGGGGCCGCCGCGGCGCTGCGCCGTCATGTCGGTGTAGCCGCCGGCATACTCGATCCAGCGTCCGCCGCCTTCCGCCGCGATCGTGGACGTCACCACGCGGTCGAGGAAGTCGCGGTCGTGGCTGACCAGCAGCACGGTGCCGGCATAATCCGCCAGCATCTCCTGCAGCAGATCGAGCGTCTCGAGGTCGAGGTCGTTGGTCGGCTCGTCGAGCACCAGCAGGTTCGACGGCCGCGCCAGCCCGCGCGCCAGCATCAGCCGGCCGCGCTCGCCGCCCGACAGCGCGCCGACCGGGGTGCGCGCCTGCTCCGGCCCGAACAGGAAGTCCTTCATGTAGCCGACGACGTGGCGCGCCTGGCCGCCGACCAGCACGGTGTCGCCGCGCCCGTCGGTCAGCACGTCGGCCAGCGCCATCGCCGGGTCCAGGCTCTCGCGCCGCTGGTCCAGCGTCACGACCTGCAGGCTGGCGCCGAGCCGTACCGTGCCCTCGTCGGGTTCCAGCACGCCGGTCAGCAGATTGAGCAGGGTCGTCTTGCCGGCGCCGTTGGGCCCGACGATGCCGACGCGGTCGCCGCGCTGGACCATCAGCGAGAAGTCGCGCACCACCGCGCGGCCGCCGAACGACTTGGTAATGCCTTTCGCCTCGGTCACCAGCTTGCCCGACGTCGCGCCCTCGGTGACGGTCATGGTGGCGCTGCCGGCGGCGCGGCGTTCCTGCCGCCGCTGGGCGCGCAGGTCGAACAAAGCGCGCAGCCGGCCCTGGTTGCGCCGCCGCCGGGCCGTGACGCCGCGGCGCAGCCACTCGGTCTCCGACGCGATGCGGCGGTCGAGCTTGTGCCGCTCGGTGTCCTCCTGCTCAAGGATGCCGTCGCGCCACGCCTCGAACGCGGCGAAGCCCTGGTCGAGCCGGCGGGTGATGCCGCGGTCGAGCCACACCGTGGCGCGCGACAGGGTCTCCAGAAACCGCCGGTCGTGGCTGATGATCACCAGCGCCGACCGGCTGGCCGCGATCTCGCCTTCAAGCCACTCGATCGCCGGCAGGTCGAGGTGGTTGGTCGGCTCGTCGAGCAGCAGGATGTCGGGCTCCGGCGCCATCGCGCGGGCGAGGGAGGCGCGCCGCGCCTCGCCGCCCGACAGCCGCGCGGGCTCCTCGTCCCCGGTCAGCCCGAGCTGCTCGAGGAGGTATTGCGCCCGGTGCGGGTCGTCCCCCGGCCCCAGCCCGGCCTCGACATAAGCGCGCGTCGTCGCGAAGCCGCCGAGGTCGGGCTCCTGCGGCAGATAGCGCAGGGTGGCGCTCGGCTGCACGAAGCGCTCGCCGCGGTCGGCCTCCACCACCCCGGCGGCGATGCGCAGCAGGGTCGACTTGCCCGAGCCGTTGCGTCCGACCAGGCAGACGCGCTCGCCCGGCCCCACGGCCAGCTCCGCCCCCTCCAGCAGGGGGGTGCCGCCAAAGGTCAGGCGGATGTCGCGCAGCATCAGGATCGGTGCGGCCATGCCGCCGTTTACAGGGTCGGATGGGATGGGGGCAAGGTGTCACTTCGAGCATCGACGCGGCGGCGGCACCCACCTCACCCGCTCGCTGCGCTCGCACCCTCTCCCCCCTGAAGGGCGGAGAGGGTAGTTTGCTCCCTCTCCGCCATTGGGGGCGGAGAGGGTTGGGGTGAGGTGGGGGTATCGCCACATCTGCCGACCGCTGCTTTTTGTTTGGGAGCCCCGCCATGCCATACGCCGACCTGCGCGCCTACCTCGATTCGCTGACCCAGCGCGGGCTGCTGCACGTGGTGGACGAGCCGGTCAGCAAGGACACCGAGCTGGTGCCGCTGGTGCGCCTGCAGTTCCGCGGCCTGCCGGAGCCGCAGCGCAAGGCGTTCTGGTTCAGGAACGTCACCGACTCGCGCGGCAGGACGTTCGAGGGCTCGGTCGTGCTCGGCTCGCTCGGCAGCTCGCGCATCATCTACGGCGCGGCGATGGGCGCCGAGCCCGACGAGATCGGCAGGAAGTGGGCCAGCGTCCATGGCAACCACGTCGCGCCGCGCAAGGTGTCGCGCGACCAGGCGCCGGTGAAGGAGATCGTCGTGCGCGCGCCTGACCTGGGCGAGGGCATCGACCGCTTCCCGCACCTCGTCTCCACCCCCGGCTTCGACCCGGCGCCGTTCATCACCGCCGGCGTCTGGGTGACGCGCGACCCGGAGACCGGGGCCTACAACCTCGGCATCTACCGCGGCATGATCAAGGCGCCCGACCGCATCGGCTGCGCTACCGACGTGCCTACCCAGCACCTCGCCATCCAGTGGGAGAAGGCGCGGCGGATGGGCCGGCACCTGGAGGCCGCGATCTTCATCGGCGGGCCGCCGGCGCTCCTTCTCGCCGCGGCCAGCAAGGTGCCCTACGGCGTGGACGAGTACGGCGTTGCCGGCGCGCTCAACGGCGCGGCGATCGACGTGGTGCCGGCCGAGACGTTCGACGCCTTGGTGCCCGCCGCCGCCGAGCTCGTCATCGAGGGCCGCATCCGCACCGACATCCTGGAGCCGGAGGCGCCGTTCGGCGAGGCGAGCGGCTATCTCGGCCCGCGCAAGATGGAGAAGGTGTTCGAGGTCACCGCCATCACCCACCGCCGCGCCCCGATCTACCAGGGCATCATCAGCGAGTTCCCGCCCTCGGAGAGCACGGTGATGCGCAAGGCGGCGTTCGACGCGATCTACCTGCGCCACCTGCGCGACGCCTGCAACATCCCGTGCGTGACCCAGGTCGCGTGCCACGAGATGGCGAGCTGCAACATGATGTTCGTCATCCAGCTCGACCGCCCGACTTTGGGCCAGCCGTGGCAGGCGTTGCGCGCCGCCGCCGCGTTCGACGCCTCGCTGGGCAAGATCTTCGTCGCGGTCGATGCCGACGTCGACCCCGACTCGATGGATTCGGTGCTGTGGGCGCTGTCCTACGCCATGCAGCCGCACCGCGACGCGGAGATCATCCGCGGCAAGGTGCCCCGGCTCGACCCGTCGATCACGCCGTCCGACGACGACCGGCAATACGCCTACCCGGACGGCGCCGGCTCGTCGGCGCTGCTGATCAACGCCTGCCGCGAGCATCCCTACCTGCCGGTGTCGCTGCCGCGCCGGGACTTCATGGAGGCGGCGCGGTCGCGCTGGGCCGCGCTCGGCCTGCCGGCGCTCGACCTCAAGGCGCCGTGGCACGGCTATCCGCTCAGCGCGTGGACGGAGGAGAACGCCGGCGAGGCGGAGCTCGCGGTGACGGGACGGTATTTCGAGACGGGGGAGAAGCTGGTCGGGCGAAGGACGACGCCGGACGGGAAGCCTTTGAAGGGATAGACCGCCTCCGTCTGAGACGCCCCCTCCCCCAACCCCCTCCCGCGAGGGGAGGGGGCCTCACCGCGCGAAAAGCCAGCCCCCTGAAGCCCTACCGCCGCAACCCCTCCACCAATATCCCCAGCGTCCGCCGCAGCCGGCGCAGCCCGGCGTCAGGATCGGGGCGCGAATCCATCAGCCAGCGGCGGACCTCGGCCTGGAAGATGCCGAACACGAGCTGCGCCACCGCGCGGTCGCCGGCGTGGCCGGCGAGCTCGCCGTCGTCGCGCGCGGCGCGCAGCAGCGCGGCGATCTCGTCCACGATCGCCTCGCGGCCGTCGTTGAAGCGGCCGGCCTGCTTGCCGTCGGAATAGAACGTCAGCTCGCGCAGCACGTAGCGCATGAACACCGGCTCCTCGGCGAAGAACCGGTAGTAGGGCGCGAAGCCGGCGACGACCCGGTCGCGGAAGCTGCGGCCGGGCGGCGGCGCGGCGAAGGCGGCCCGCGTCAGCCGCTCCTGCTCGTCGTTGTAGATCAGGAACAGGAGGTCGCGCTTGTTCGA
The DNA here is from genome assembly GCA_050249455.1 of Rhodospirillaceae bacterium. Taxonomy (GTDB): domain Bacteria; phylum Pseudomonadota; class Alphaproteobacteria; order MPNO01; family VGEU01; genus JBFWQM01. The sequence continues at coordinate 5,544 of JBFWQM010000210.1, forward strand.
GGCGTACATGAACAGCGTGCCGAGCCCGACGTCGGCGCGCCGCGCGATCTCGCGCATCGTCGCCTCGTCGTAGCCCTTGTCCAGGAACAGCGCGCGCGCCGCCGCCTTGATCCGGCGCAGCTTGTCGCGCTTGTTCGCCTCGCGCCGGCCGAGCGGCGCCTCTTCCGCTTCCGCCGACGGCCGCTGCGATTCCATCAACCGGCTCAGAACTGCATCGGGCCCGCCGGCAGGCCGGCGGCGACCCGGCCGTAGAGCGATCCGACGGCGTCGTAGTTCAGGCTGATGTGCTGGCCGCCGGCATGGACGTCGCGCCACGCCCGCTGCAGCCGGTCGAAGCCGGGGGCATCGGGGCCGCCGTGCGCCTCGTACAGCAGGTCCACCGCGCGCATGCACAACGTGGCGGCGTAGCCGAGATGGCCCTTGTTCGCCGCGCGCCGGTCCTGCGACAGCACGCCGCCCGCGGCAACCTCGTCCATGATGCGCCGGCAATCCTCCAGCACCAGCGCGCGCGCGGCGTCGAACGCGCACACCGCCTCGCCGATCCGGCGCTCGACGATCTGGGAATCGATCCCCGTCCCGGCGGGGCCGAGCGGCGCGCCGTCGTCGCGGCGGCGTGCCGACTGCAGGAAGGTCTCCACCGCGCCCTGCGCCATGCCCAGCACCGCCGCGCACAGGCAGATGGTGATGGCAGCGAAGAACGGGATGCGGAACAGCGGCCCGGGGTTGATCGCCGCGCCCGGCGGCGCGCCGGAAAGCGCGTCCTGCTGCGTCAGCAGCCGGTGCGCCGGCACGAAGACGTCCTTCAGGATCACGTTCTTGCTGCCGGTGCCGCGCAGGCCCAGCACGTGCCAGTTGTCCTCCACCGTGAAGTCCGACTTGGGCACCAGGATGTAGCCGCCGCCGGTCGGCGCGGCGTCCGGCGCGTCGGCGGTGCGCGCGCCCAGGACCATCCACTGCACGCGGTCGACGCCGCTGCAGAACAGCCACGTGCCGCTGATCCGCCAGCCGCCCGCCACCGCCACCGCGGTGCCGCCCGGCGCGTAGGACGACGCGGCGAGGGCGCGCGCATCGGCGCCCCACACATCCTCCTGCGCCTTGGGATGGAACATGCCGATCTGCCACTGGTGCTGCGCGGCGGTGGTGAATATCCAGCCCGTCGAGCCGCAGCCCGCCGCCACCTCCATGCCGACCCGCACGAAGGTGTCGAGCCCGTGCTCCAGCCCGCCATGGCACTTCGGCTGGATGACCCGGTAGAGGCCGGCGTCGAGCATCTCCGCCACGCTCGCCGCCGGCACCTGGCGCATCTCGTCGGCCTCGGCCTGGCGGGCGGCGAGCCGCGGCGCCAGCGCGCGGGCGCGCGCCACCAGCTCGTCGGGCGTCACGTCGGGGGCAAGGGCGACGGCAGCGGTCATCATCGGCCTCGTGCTGTTGGCGCGCGCGCATCATTGCATCGCGGGCGGCTTGACACAATCCCGAACACGTTCATAATTCGCGGCAATCCAACCTGGGAGGCTCGGATGGCCGCACGCAACGGCAAGGCCGCGCTGGTCACCGGCGCCGCGACCGGCATCGGCCGCGCCGCCGCGATCGCGCTCGCCAAGGCGGGCTACGACGTGGCGGTGAACTACAGCCGAAATGCCGACGGCGCCGCGGCGGTCGTGCAGGCCTGTACCGCGGAGGGCGTGAAGGCGGTCGGCATCCGCGCCGACGTCGCCGACGATCCGGCGGTGCGCGCGATGGCCGACGAGGTGAAGCGCACGTTCGGCCGCCTCGACGTCCTGATCAACAACGCCGGCATCACGATGGAGACGCCGCCGCGCGACCTCGACGGCATCGACGTCGAGCAATGGCGGCGGGTGTTCGACGTCAACGTGCTCGGCATCGTCCTGGTGTCGCGCGCGGTCGCGCCGATGCTGCGCGCGGCCACGGGCTGCATCGTCAACACCTGCTCGATCGCCGGCCTGCGGCCGGCGGCGCAGCCGCTGGCCTACGCCGCCAGCAAGGCGTCGGTCGCCAACCTGACGCGCACCCTGGCCGCCGCGCTGGGGCCGGAGATCCGGGTCAACGCGGTGGCGCCGGGCTGGATCGCGGGCGACTGGATGGAGCGGACCCTGGGCGACAACTACGACCGGCTGATGGAACGCCGCGCCAAGCAGACGCCGCTGCGGCGCAACGTGACGTTCGAGGACGTCGCCGATTCGATGATGGCGCTGGTCGAGCACAACAAGTGCGTCGCCGGCGAGATCGTCATCGTCGACGGCGGCTTCGCCAACATCACCTGAACGGGGAGGGCGCAGCATGCTCGACGGCGTCGTCAGGTTCCCGCCCGAATACGCGAAGAAATACCGCGAGAAGGGCTACTGGGAGGACCGCTCGATCGCGTCGCACTTCGCCGACATCTTCGCCAAGTGGGGCGACCATATCGCGATCATCGACGGCGAGACGCAGGTCAGCTACCGCGAGCTGGACTCGCGGTCGACCCGGCTCGCGCTCAATTTGTGGGACCTCGGCATCCGGCCGCTCGACCGGCTGGTGGTGCTGCTGCCCAACTCGGTCGAGTTCGCCTATCTCTACTTCGCGCTGCAGAAGATCGGCGCCATCCCGATCATGGCGCTGCCGTCGCACCGCTACCGCGAGCTGAGCCAGTTCGTCGAGATCGCCCAGGCCAAGGCCTGCGTCATCGGCGACAAGGCGCGCGACGTCGATTTCCGCGACCTGGTCGACCGGGTACGGCGCGAGCAGCCGTGCCTGCAGATCGGCATCGTGCGCGGCGAGGGCCGCGACGGCTTCCACACCTTCGACGACCTGCTGGCGCGCACGCCGCAGACGCCGGAGTCGGTCCTGGCGCAGATCGAGATGGACCCGGAGGACCCGGCGGTGTTCCAGCTCTCCGGCGGCACCACCGGCATCCCCAAGCTGATCCCGCGCAGCCACAACGACTACATCTGCAACACCAAGCTCGCCTCGGCGGTGACCGGCGTCGCGACCGGCAAGGTGCTGCTGGAGATCCTGCCGATCGCGCACAACCTGCCGCTGGCGTGCCCCGGCATGCAGGGCTTCCTGATGCACGGCGGCACGGTGGTGATGGCGCGCTCGCCGCGGCCGGAGGTGGTGTTCCCGCTGGTGCAGCGCCACAAGGTGACGCACATCCACCTGGTGCCGGCGATCCTGATCCGCTTCATCAACGACCCCGACATCGGGAAATACGACCTGTCTTCGCTGGAATACCTGCAGAGCGGCGGCCAGCGGCTGCAGCCGGAGGTGCGCCGGCGCACCAACGAGCTGATCCCGCAGGTCTTCGTGCAGGAGAACTTCGGCATGGCCGAGGGCCTCTTGATGTTCGTGCGCGCCGACGACCCCAACGACGTCCGCATGGTCACCGTCGGCACGCCGGTGTGCGCCGACGACGAGGTGCGCATCGTCGACGACGACGACAACGTCGTGCCGGTGGGCGAGGTCGGCGAGATGTGCTGCCGCGGCCCCTACACGCTCCGCGGCTACTACGGCGCGGCGGAGCACAACGCGCGCGCCTTCACCTCCGACGGCTTCTACCGCTCCGGCGACCTGATGCGCCAGCATCCGTCGGGCCGCTACATGGTGGAGGGCCGCAAGAAAGACCTGATCAACCGCGGCGGCGAGAAGATCTCGGCGGAGGAGATCGAGAACCTGATCCTCATGCACCCCTCGGTGCAGAACATCGCTTGTGTCGCGATGCCCGACCCGGTGCTGGGCGAGCGGATGTGCGCCTGCGTCATTCCGAAGGCGGGCCGCAGCCTGACCTTCGACGACCTGATCGCGCACCTGGAGGCGGAGGAGCTCGCCCGCTTCAAGCTGCCGGAGCGGCTGGAGCTGATGGACGACTTCCCGCTGTCGCCGTTCGGCAAGGTGTCGAAGAAGAC
>JBFWQM010000211.1:0-9429 GCA_050249455.1 Rhodospirillaceae bacterium
CGGCATCACGATCAGCAGGCACATCGTCCGCGGCCTGCTGATGGTCGCAGCGAAGTACAGCGACCGCGAGCAGATTTGCGGCCTGCTGTTCGAGACCGACGAGGCGAACCTCTACGTCGTCGCCACCGACGGGAAGATCCTGATCGCGCTGCGCCATGACCGTCCCGACAACGTCGCGCCAGGCCAGCGCTTCGTCGCGCCGCGGAGCCTGTTTCGCCAGCCCGAGCGCTTCGACGACTACACGGTGTCGTGGGACCGCGAGACGGGCAAGGTCTCGGTGGACACCATGATCGATTTCGGCGGCCGCGTCACGCTGACTGCTGACGTGCCGGCCAAGCGGTTCCCGAATTGGCGCGAGGTGATCCCGGCGAGGGTCGTGCCGGGCGAGACCGTCCTGGATCCGCGGCTGATGCGGCGGCTGCAGAAGGCGGCCGTGGCCATGGACGCGTGCGGCGAGTACGGCATCCGCTTCGCAACGCAGACCGGCAAGGCGGCGCTGGTGTCGTTCGGCGGCCGGCCCGACGTGATCGGCTGCGTGATGCCCGTGCGGGTCGAGGCGCTGCCGCCCGCGCTGACCGAAGCGCCTGCATGGGCCGTCGAGCCGGTGGCCGCCGAAGCATGAAGCCCGTCCTGTTCGAGCTCGACTTCGCCGACCGCCGCTGGCGGATCCTGACGCGCGCCCAGGCCGCGCAGGTGCTGCGCGAGGCGCTGGTCGAGCGGACGTGGCTGCGCGAGGGCCTGCACGTGTACACGATCCTCGGGCGGCGCGCGGCGGCGACGCTGCGGCCGGTGGCGTGATGGCATTCGCGATGCATCCTGGCTGGCCGTTCTCGCCGCCGCCGGCGAGGGAGAAGCCTCGGCGCCGGCCGAAGTACCTCCGTCGTGTCTGGACCGCGGTGGAGCTCGAACAACTGCGCCGCCGCTACCCGCACGAGCGCACCGACGAACTTGCCCGTGACCTGGGTCGCCCGGTAGGCCAGGTCTACCAGGCGGCCCAGCGCGCAGGCCTGTCCAAGACCGACGCTTACCTGGCGTCGCCGGACGCGCACCGCCTGGACGGCGTCAAGGGCGCCGCGACGCGCTTCCCGAAGGGTCACGTGCCGGCGAACAAGGGCCTGCGGCGGCCCGGGTGGGCGCCCGGCCGGATGCGCGACAGCCAGTTTCAGAAGGGCGGCAAGCCACACACGTGGGTGCCGGTCGGGACGCTGCGCATCAACGCCGACGGTTACTTGGACCGCAAGGTGACCGACTACGGGCGCGGGCCGCGCGACTGGGTCGCGGTGCACCGCCTCGTCTGGATCGAAGCGAACGGCCCGGTGCCCGATGGACACGTCGTCGTCTTCAAGCCGGGCCGCCGGACGACCGACGTCGATGCGATCACGCCCGACGCGGTCGAGCTCGTCACCCGCGCCGACCTGATGGCGCGCAACACCATCCAGCGCTACCCGCCAGAGCTGAAGCAGGCCATCCGCCTGGTCGCCAAGGCGAAAAGGAAGATCGATGCCCGATCAGAACATCAATAGGTTGCGGGGCCTTCTGTTCGCCTCGATCGAACGGCTGGCCGATCGTGACAAGCCGGTCGACCTCGATCGCGAGCGCGCGATCGTCGAGGCGGCGCAGGTGATCGTCAACACCGCGAAGGTCGAGGTCGACTTCATCCGGGCGACGGGTGGTGACGGGACGGGTTTCATCGACGCACCCGATGAGCCTGCAGCGAGCACGCTGCCCGACGGCATCACTCGCATCACCAGGCATCGGCTGAAATGAGCCCCTGGCGCGCCGGCACGATCTGCCGCCACTACGAGATCGCGCCGCACTACCGGACCCCGCGTCCGTCGTGGTGGTGCGTGGCGGGGTGGGTGGCGTTCTTCGTGGGGCTGGTGCTGATTGTGGCGATGACGGCATGAGTGCAACAGACCCGAACGATCCCACTCCGCCGCTGCTCGGCATCTGCCCCTTATGCGGTGACGACGTACGTAACGACCTGCTGCCGCCCTGCGACTACGGCTCGATGACCTGCCCTGTCCGCAGGACCGCACCGGGCTACGCGACGGCACAGACTCTAGCGGCCGTCCCCTGCCGCCCCGCCCGCCCGCCGCTGCCGGCGATGTTCGACTACTCGGAGAAGCCATGACGATCACGCTGAAGACCCTGCCGCAGGCGACGGCGCAGGAGGGGTCGAAGCGGGCTCTCGAAAGCGCGCCTCAGCCGGCGCCAAGCGCCCTCGCATCCGCGCCCGGGGCGGTTCCGGTTGCCTACATCCAGCGCGACCACCTGCAGAAAGCTCGCCGCGCACCGTTCCTCTGCCGCGTGGAGCCGACGCGGCGCCATCCCGACTTCGATCCCGTCTACACCGCCCCGCCCGCCACGGACCCGGCCGGCGATATCGACGACAAGGCGCACCCGCGATTCATGGCCGGCTACGACGCTGGGTTGCGTGACGGAAGAGCGATTGCGGCCCGCGAAGAGTCTGAAGCGCCCCTGCCGGACCCGGCCGGCGACCTGCTGGTGCCGGAGCGGGAGGCGGTGCATGTCGAATGCCGTGAGTGCCGGGACTGCGAGCACGTCGGGATCAACGACGAATCATCGACCGACGCAACGTGCTCGATGTGCGACTGGTCGGGCCCAAGCCCGGCGGATGACCACTGCCCGCAGTGTCATCGCGACGGGACCATGGGAGCGGCGTGCCCGAAATGCGGCGGCAGGTACGGCCTGATCGCCGAAGCCGCCCTGCCGGGCCCGGTCGGCCCGGCCGGCGACCCGCTGGTGCCGGAGCGGGAGGCGGACATCATCGAACGCGCGATCAAGCAGACGTGGGAGATGATCGACCCGCTCAATCCTCCGGGCGAGCCCGGGAGCTACTGGCGTGGCCAGCACAACGGCATCGCGGCCGCGCTGAAGACGCTGCGAGCGAACCTGGACGCCCTGCGCGCCGCCGGGCAGCCGGAGGGCAACTGATGCCGACCACTGAGACGATCGCCTCGACGCCGATTCCGGATGCAATTCTCCGATCGCTGCCCGGCGTCGGACGAGCGGATGACGCCGTGCTGGCCGAGGTCCGAAGCCTGCGGCGGGAGATCGCGGAACTGCGCGCGGTGCTCAACCCGCCCGCATCGCCGATCGCCACCGGCCGCGACGTGCTCGCGCAATACGCTGCCCTGAGCGCCGGGAAGCCGGAGCCGCGCCCATGACCCCCGACCCGTTCGGCGACTACTACGGCGACAGGGCCGACCGCCACGCCGAGGACACATGGTCGATCGTGCCGTTCGTCGTGGGGATGGCGGCGGGGGCGGCGGTGCTGGTGTCGCGCATGCTGGGTGGTGGTCTATGAAGCAACCCGTGACCATCCGCGCGTCGTCCTTCGGGTCGCTGTTCGACTGCCCTGCCCGCTGGGTCGCCGTGCACATGGAAGGCCGCCGCACGCCGCAGGCCGGCACCGCTGCGCTCGGCACCGCGATCCACAACGGCACCGCCGTCTTCGACAAGGATCGCGTCGCCGGAATCGCGCCGTCACTGGAGGCCGCCGAGGACGCCGCGGTCGAATCGATCAACCGGCCGCGCGAGGAAACGATCTGGGACGACGAAGGCCGCGACAAGGCCGAGGCAGTTGCGCGCAGTCTGACGCAACGCTACTGCACCCTGGAGAGCCTGCGGCACGAGTTCGTGGCCGTTGAGGCGAGTGTCGAGGCGCTGCACATCACAGACCTCGCGATCGTGCTAACCGGTCACGTCGACCGCGTGCGACGGGTCGACGATCAGCACGGGATCAGCGACATCAAGTCCGGCAAGCAAGCCGTCGGCACCGATGGGCGGGCCCGCACGCATGGCCACGCGGCGCAGCTCGGCGTCTACGAGCTGGTGGCGCAGGCCGCGACCGGCCTGGTGATCGATGCGCCGGCGCAGATCATCGGCCTGCAGACCAACCTGACGCCCGAGAAGCAGCGCATCGGCACCGGCGAGATCACGAACGCTCGCGAGCCGCTGCTGGGCGACGAATCGCACTCTGGCCTGCTGCACATGGCCTCGAGGATCGTTCACGGCGAGACCGAGGCCTGGGGCAACCCGAAGTCGATGATGTGCCACGAACGCTACTGCCCGAACTTCAAGACCTGCTTCTACCGCCGATAGGAGGCGAATCGAATGAGTGCCGTACCCTCGACCCTGGCCGAACTCCGAGCCGGCAATCGGCCGCCGGCGATTGCCGACATGCCGCCCGTGCGCGCCGGCTTCAACGACATGCAGGGCTTCGAGCTCGCCCAGCGTGGCGCGAAGTTGCTGGCGGCATCCGACCTGGTGCCGCAGGCCTTCAAGGGCAACCTTGCGAACTGCGTTGTCGCGCTGGAGATGGCGCAGCGCATCGGCGCCTCCGCGCTGATGGTGATGCAGAACCTCGATATCGTGCACGGCCGGCCGACCTGGCGCGCGCAGTTCGTCATCGCCTGCGTGAACCAGTGCGGTCGTTTCTCGGCGCTGCGCTATGAATGGAGCGGCACGGAAGGCAATGACGACTGGGGTTGCCGTGCGTGGGCCGTCGAGAAAGCGACCGGCGAGAAGCTGCGCGGCCCGTTGGTGACGATCGCGCTCGCCAAGTCCGAGGGCTGGCACAGCAAGAACGGCTCCAAGTGGAAGTCCATTCCCGAACTGATGCTGATGTACCGCGCCGGGTCGTGGTTCGGTCGAACCTACGCGCCCGAGCTGACGATGGGCCTGCAGACCTCCGAGGAGGCGCACGACATCATCGACATCAACGCGGACGGCAGTTACACCGTCACGTCGGACCATCTGCGCAGCGCGGCCGCTGTCGGACCCGGCGCCGACGGTGCCGCGGTAGTGATCGACGGTGACACCGGCGAGATCAAGGCCGGCGAAGCGAAGCCCGCCGCCGACGGCGCTCCGCCGCCCCTCACGCACGCCGCTGTCGCCGGAGCGCTGGAGAAGGCCACCACCATCGACGCCCTCGACGATGCCGCCACCGGCATCGAGCGCGTTGTCGTGTTCGAGCAGCGCAAGGAACTGGCCGCGATCTACAAGGCGCGCCGCGCCGAACTGGAGAGCCGGCGATGAGAGCCATCGTCATCGACACCGAAACCACCGGACTTGACGACCCGGTTCCTGTCGAGATCGCCTGGGCTGATATCGATCAGATGGGCAACGTCAAAAGCGACTGTGTGGTGCGGCGATTCAACCCGGGCAGGCCGATCAGTTGGGGTGCCATGGCCACCCACCACATCCGCGACGAGGACGTGTCCAGCGAGCCGCCGCCCTCCACCTTCTCGCTTCCCGATGGGACGGTCTACCTGATCGGACACAACATCGATTTCGACTGGAAGGTTCTCGGGTCGCCGGACGTCAAGCGCATCTGCACGCTGGCGCTGGCGCGCACGCTCTGGCCGGAGATGGACAGTCACACATTGGGCGCCTGCACTTATCGGATCCGTGGCGCCCAGGCCCGGCGCGATCTTCGCGGGGCACACTCCGCGGCCACCGACATCCTTCTAGCCGCCGCAGTGCTGCAAGCATGGTCGTCCGTGAATTCGCCGACGGATCTCGCTCACCTGTGGCTCATGTCGGAGGCTGCTCGTGTTCCAACGCACATGACGTTCGGCAAGCACAAGGGCCTCCCGATCGAGGAGGTTCCGCGCGACTACAAGCAGTGGCTGATGCGACAGCCCGATGTCGACCCGTACCTGATGAAGGCGCTGCGCGCCACCTGACCACCCACCACCGGAGCACGCATGTTCAGCCTCGAAACCCAGGCCGTGAAGATCACGGCGGTCAATCCCCGCACCGAGATCCACGGCGACGAGCACGTGCCGGCGGCGGACATCTCCATCACCTTCGACGCGGCCAACGACCTGCTGATCGATTTCGCGCCGACGCTGCGAACGATGCTGTTCGCGAAGGCGAACAAGACCAGCGGCGTGCCGCAACAGGGCGAACTTGATGCGGTCGAGCCGGCGAGCGACATGCCCGCGCTACGCGACATCGGGCTCGAGCCGCCGTTCAAGGTGAAATTCGAGGGCGCCGGCTACTCGGTCGAGATCATCGTCGGCATCACCGGCGACCAGAACATCGACCTCGACGACGCCAAGGTCGGCAAGATCAGGATCACGCCGAAGGAAGGCGGGACCGTCACGTTCGCGATGCAGATCCAGGCGTCGGGGCTGGACGAGGCCGTGCTCGGCCGGCTCTGCACGCTGATCGGGTCCGAGGTGCGGATGGCACTGACGCCACCGGTGGCTGACCAGGAAAGGATCGCAGCGTGAACGCCCGCCGCAACGGATCCGGCATCGCCCTGCCGACCCACGTCGCCCAGGAACAGCAGCAGCGCCACCCGCTGTCCGGCCACCGCTACCAGATCGTCCGGCCCGCCGAGGGTGTCACGCGGGTCGCCGCGGTCCTCGAAGACGGCCAGATCCTCGCGCGCATCGTGGCGCCGCGCGACGACTTCGGCGTCATCCTGCACGTGCCCGGCGGCGGCGCCGCGTTCGTCAACGAGGACGTCGCGATGAACCACCTGCGGCGACTGCTGATCGGCGACATGGGAATGGTCGAGGCGGTCGAGCCGACGGGGGCGCCGGCGTGAGCAAGCGGTCCACCGTTGTCTACCTGACGGTGCGGCGCGCGAAGCGCAGCCCGTTCGGAGACGCGCACATCGTGTCCGCTCACCCGTCCCGCGGTCAGGTCCCCGCCGGGTCGATGCTCATTCCGCTTCGGCTGACGATCGACGATGCCTGGTTCACCAGGCAGGCCGAGATGATCGAGGTCGACGTCGGGAAGCCGCCGGAGCAACCCAAGGGCGAGGTCGCGTGACCGAACCGCCCTACCTGACCGACAACGAGGTTCGGGACATCTGCGCCGGCATCGAGCAGCCGGCCGCGATGATCCGCTACCTGCGCTCTGTCGTTCGGGTGCCGATCGTGCTGCGCAAGCCGAACGGCATGCCGCTGGTCGGCCGCGACGCGCTGCGTCAGGCGCTCGGTGGGACCGCCACGGGCGCTCCGCAGGCTCCGCAGCGGCCGAACACGGCGCGCCTGAGGGCGCTGACAGGTGGCCGGGTATGATCGCCGCCATGGGCCGGAAACGCCGCTCGAACCCGCTTGGGCTTCCGCCGCGTGTCTACGCGAAGCACGGGGCGTTCTTCTACGTCCACCGGGACGGCCGGTGGGAGCGGCTCGGAACCGACCTGGCGGCCGCCATCGCCGAGGGCCAGCGCCGCAACGCCGGCAGCGACTTCGGCACCATGCGCTGGTGGTTCGACGCGTTCGTGACGCACTGCAAGGGCCGGATCGGCCTGGACCGATCGAGCCGCGGTCTGTCGCAGCGCACCGTGGACGACTACGAAGCCGCCCGCGACCGTCTGGCAGCATTCTTCGGCGACATGACGCCAGCGGCCGTGCTGCCGGCGCACGTGGGCGAGTACCTGGAGGAAGGGATCCTCGCCGGGCGGCCGGTGCGAGCCAACCGGGAGAAGGCGGCGCTCTCGTCCTGCTTCACCTGGCTGATGCTGCAGCCGGCTGCCGGCGTGACCACGAACCCCTGCATCGGCGTCCGTAGAAACCCTGAGTCGCCGCGCGACCGCTACGTCGAGGACGCCGATTACCGCGCGGTCTGGACCCGCGCGGGCCGGTCGACGCGCGCCATGATGGACCTGATCTACCGGACGCTACAGCGGCCCGAGGATGTGCTCCGCTGGACGACCGCGAACCTCGCCCGACGCGACGCTGTGTCGATCATCCGCACCCGGCAGCGCAAGACCGGCCACGAGTTGGAGATCGCCATCAGCGCCGAGATCGAGGCGGTCCTCGCGTCGGTTGGCGTGCGCGCCGGCGAGAAGGTGGTCAAGCTGCGCCGGCCGCTGATCCAGCGCCTGGACGGCGCGGCCTACACCTACGACGGCATCTGCACGAACCTGAAGCACGCCCAGGAGGCCGAGAACCGGGAACGGGCCAAGGTCGGAGCCGCGCCGCTAGCATCGTTCGGGTTCCAGGATCTCAAGGCGAAGGGCGCGACGGACATGTACCAGACCGGCGTGCCGCTCGAGGAAATCCGCGAACTCTGCGGCCACGACTCGGTCACGACGACCGAGATCTACGTGAAGCGCCGCATGCGCAGGGTCATCGCGCCGAACGCCGTCGCGCTGTCCAATATCCAGTAGTCGACCGGTGTTCACGCCCCGGGAAGCGGCGGACAACCAGCGCCGGATATTGGACACGGCCGACCCCGAGATCGAGCGTCAGCGCGGCTCGGTGGGCAGAAAGGCGGATGGCCTGTTAATCCGCAGGTCCCTGGTTCGAGTCCAGGTCGGGGAGCCAGATAAATCAACGGGTTGCGGCGCTATTCGTGGCGCGCGCTGCCTCCAAATTGGACACGGATATTGGACTGTCCAATATCCAGTGCTCCGGCCTCGCAGTGAAACGCCCCGCCCCCTGCTGGACCTGCGCCCACTTCGGCGCCTGGCTGAACAACGGCAGCAGCGTCGAGTGCCGCGACCCGCGCCTGATCGACACCACGCCGCTCGGCTGCCTGGTGCAGGCCTCGCCGGCGGCCGGCTGCGACTACCACGTGCGGGAGCCGGGATCGGACGACGAGCCGATTACCAGCGAGCGCGTCAGCTTCTCCGACTGGCAGCGGCGGCAGCGCGAGCGATCCTGACGGTGCAATCGGGGTGTCCCCGAATTGTCGGGCGTTGCCCTCGCGACCTATGCTGCCGCGAGTCCGCGGGCGCGTTGCCGAGCGGCCCCGGGAGGTTTCCATGATCCGTCGCCGCGCCGTGCCCATTGTCGCCCTGTTGCTGGCCGCGTGCGGCGGAGGCGGAGGCGATCCGCCGGCGGTCAGCGCGAATCCGCCGGCGCCCTCCCCAACCCCGGCCCCGTCGCCGAGCGCTCCGGCTCCGGCGCCCTCGAACCCGATCGGCGGGCCGAAGCCGGCGCCCGCTCCTGCGCCGAATCCCGTACCCGTGCCGGTCCCGGTTCCCGTCCCGACACCCGTGCCGGTTCCAACCCCAGCGCCGTCGCCACAGCCGCCGGCCGGGCCCGCGGTCCCGACCTCGATCAGCGGCGAGCGCCTCGGCCGCGCGCTGGTCAACGGGTTCGGCGGCTACATCGACATCACGATGGCGTCGGACGACCTGACGCAGCAGCAGCTGCAGATCGTCAGCAACGTGTCGTATCGGCTCTACACCCGGCGCTGGCTCTACGGCTACACCACCGAGCTGATGACCGAGTACCAGATCCGGAACAATGCGATGTTCGGGCCGACGGTGTACTCGGGCTACCGGGTCGGCGACTCGAATCTGACCAACCCGATCCAGACCACCGGCAGCACCGTGCCGTTCTCGGGCTCCTACCCGCTGAATCAGGCGATCGGCGAGTGGACCGGCCAGGACGTCACCGCGCGGCTGATCGTGACCGACGCGGCGCCGGCGAC
>JBFWQM010000212.1:0-9403 GCA_050249455.1 Rhodospirillaceae bacterium
TTGGTCTCCACCCCGAGCGCCCGGGCCTGCAAATGGCGGTGCTTGAGCATGATGTCGAGCACCCGGTAGCCCGGCTTCTCGACGATGTTCTCGAACAGGATCGGCTGCTCGCTCTGCGCCGACAGCGCGCCGACGTCCTTGATCGACACCGGCTTGCGGATCACCGTGACGACGTCGGCGTTGGTCTCCAGGTAGCCACGCAGGTCCGGGTCGAGCGCCCGGTTGGCGCCGGAACGCGCGGCCGGGGCAGACGTGGGCTCGATGCGGGCGCGCGCCATGGGCGATCTCCTTGCGGTCAAATTCGGCCGATGATAGCGACTGACCCGGGCCGATCACAACCGCGTGCACGCCGTCTCCGATCGGGCGCCCCGAGCGAAATCAGGGTAGACGGACGTTCGGAGGTCGCTGCGTCATGCAACGCGTATCCATCCTGAAGGCGGCGGCGCTGGTTGCGGTCGTTCTGCCCGGCGCCCTGGTGCTGATCGACATCCTCGGCCGCACGCTGGGGCCGCGGCCGATGGACGAGATCATCCACCGGACCGGCAACGATGCCGTGTGGATCCTGATGGTGGCACTCGCCGTCACGCCGCTCAGCCGGATCGCCCGATGGCCGCAGCTCATGCTGGTCCGGCGCATCGTGGGCGTCGCGGTGTTCTGCTACGCCTTCGTCCATTTCGGCGCCTACGTGGTCGACCAGGCCTTCGACCTGGCGAAGGTGGCCCGCGAGATCGTGTTGCGGGTCTACCTGACGATCGGCTTCGTCGCCCTGGTCGGGCTCGGCGCCCTGGCGGCGACCTCGACGGACGCGATGACCCGGCGCCTGGGCGGACGCCGGTGGCGGCGGCTGCATGCCCTGGTCTACCCCATCGGCCTCCTGGGCGTGATCCATTTCTTCCTGCAGACCAAGCTCGACAACACCGAGCCCGCCGTGTGCGCCGGCGTGTTCCTCTGGCTGATGGCCTATCGCGCGATCGTCGGGCGCAGGCTGCCGCCGGCGTGGATCGTCCTGGGGCTGGGCGTCGGCGCCGGGGCCGCCACCATGGCCGGCGAGGCGCTGGGGCTGTCGCTGGCCTTCGGCGCGCCCTTCCTCGACATCCTGTCGGTGAACTTCTCGTTCGACACCGGCGTCCGCCCGGGCTGGGTGGTGCTGGGGGCCGGTCTCGCCGTGGCGGCGCTGGCGGCATGGCGTTCGGCGCGGCGCATCGCCGCACGGCGGCCGGCGGCGGAGACCGCCTGAGCTCCCGATAATTTTACGTGGACCGTTTCCCGAACGGTTACAGGGAGTTGGCGGTCGCCGCATCAACAGCGCGCCGGGCGCCGCGCGGCCCCTCCGGCATTGGCTCACAGGCTTAAGGGTTTGTTTACCGCGCTTAAGCCAGCCTTAACCCACGCAAGACGGGTGCAACCGACAGGCCCGGGCGCAGCGACCGCCGTGACCCCCGCACGGCATGCGCCAACGGGCCGCTAAGGTGGGTTCAGATGAGTGGACGACGACTGCGCGGGCAGGGCGCAGCTTCATGGCGTGAGAACGCTGCGCACTTGTGGTGGATGGCGTGCGTGCTTGTGGCGGCCGCGGCTTTGTCGGGCTGCGCCATGCTGGGGGAACAGCCGCCGGTCGAGTCGCCCGCCGGGCCCGAGGCCGTGGCCCAGGAGCCGGAGCCGGAGCCATCGGTCGCCGACAAGATCCCGCCCTTGCCCAAGCCCAGGCCGCGGATTGCCGCGCGCCCGCGCGTCGACGCGCCGGCCCAGCCGCAGCCGCCGGCGTCGCAGCCGGCACCCAGCGCCGATCCCAACCAGGTGGTCGGCATGACCGAAGCGGAGGCGACCGGCCTGATCGGCCCGCCGCACCGCAGCGACGTCGAGCCGCCGGCCCGCGTGTGGGTCTATGACGGCGAACGATGCACCCTGCGGGTGTTCTTCTACCTCGACCTCGGCCGCGAGGCGTTCCGCGCCCTGACCTGGTCGATCGCCCATCCGGAGGGCGAGGGCCCGGACGACTGGCGCTGCTTCGGCAAGTTCGTCAACGACGCGAGGTCGCGCGCATGACGACGACCGGGCGTCCGCGCTCGCGACTGGCCGGCCGGCTGCCCCGTCACGGGCTGGCGAGCAAGCTCGCCCTGCTGGTCATCGTCTTCATCGCGGTCCCGCTCATCGTGTACGGCCAGTTCCGCGAGGCCGACCGCGACAAGGCGCAGCTCCTCCTGGAGGCGGCGCAGCAGCACGGCCGGGTGGTCTCGCGTGCGCTGGCGCCGCTGCTCGCCTCCGGCACCAGCACCCTGCCGACCCTGATGGAGCGGCTCAACGCGCTCGCCGACGGCACCATCAAGGTCCGCGTCCTGTTCCGGCCCGCCAACGAGGTCAGCGAGTCGGCATTCTTCTACGTCGCCGCCGCCCCGCAGGTGGAGCGCGAAAGCCTGTCGCAGGAGCGCTCGCGCCTTCTCGACCAGGGGGTGCTCGCCGGCCTCGACCGCAGCTGCGACAAGGACGTGCCGATGGCGCTGCGCTACACCGCGCCGCGCGGCGGCGAGGAGCTGATGATCTCGGTGACGCCGGTGCTGACCGAGCGCGGCTGCTGGGCCGTGGTCACCTCGCTGTCGGGCAGCGGCATCCTCGGCTCGTCGCTTGGCAAGCCGTACTGGCAGGCCACCGAGGTCAAGCTGACGATGGCGATCTATCTCGGCATGGCCGCGCTGGTCATCGCGGTGCTGGTGCAGATCTGGCGCAACCTCAACCGCTTCAGCCGCGTCGCGCGCGAGATCAGCGAGCGCGGCCCCGACGCGCCGTCGTTCGGCGCCCAGAACATGGTGCCGGAGCTCGACCAGGTGGCGACCGCGTTCGACGACATGGTCGAATCCCTGCGCAAGCTGTCGGACGCCATCGAGAACAGCCCGTCCGCCGTCGTGGTGACCGACTGGCGCGGCGTGGTCGAATACATCAACCCCGCGTTCGCGGCGATCACCGGCTTCGCGGCGGAGGAGGCGGTGGGCCGCCACGTCAACCTGCTGAAGTCGGACGAGACGCCGCGCGAGGTCTATGACGACCTGTGGGCGACGATCACCCGCGGCGCGGTCTGGCGCGGCGAGATGCGCAATCGCCGCAAGGACGGGACGCTCTACTGGGCGCACCTGTCCATCTCGTCGAGCCGCAAGGCCGACGGCACCATCACCCATTTCATCGGCATCCACGAGGACGTCACCGAGCAGAAGCTGGCGGCGATCGCCCTGGCCGAGGCGAAGAGCCAGGCCGAGCTCGCCAACCGCACCAAGTCGGACTTCCTGGCCAACGTCAGCCACGAGCTGCGCACGCCGCTGAACGCCATCCTCGGCTTCTCCGAGATCGTGAGCGACCAGCTGCTCGGCCCGTGCAACGTGCCGCAATACATCGAGTACGCGCAGGACATCCATACGTCGGGCCGGCACCTGCTGGAGGTCATCAACGACATCCTCGACCTGTCGAAGCTCGAGGCCGGCAAGATGGAGCTTCACGAGGAGACCCTGGACCTCGGCCAGGTGATCGACGCCTCGCTGCGCCTGGTCCACGAGCGCGCCGCCCATCACGGGGTGGTCCTGGCGGTGGAGGCGCCGGTGCTGCCGCTGCTGCGCGGCGACGCGCGCATCCTCAAGCAGGCGCTGCTGAACCTGCTGTCCAATTCGATCAAGTTCACGCCGGAGGGCGGCAGCGTCACCATCCGCGCGCTGGTCGAGGCGAACGACGACCTCTGCATCGAGGTCGCCGACACCGGCATCGGCATCGCGCCGGAAGACCTGGCGCGGGTGATGGAGCCCTACGGCCAGGCGAACACGGAGGTGGTGCGGCGCCATGCCGGCACGGGGCTCGGCCTGCCGCTGGTCAAGAAGCTGATCGAACTGCATGGCGGCTCGGTCGCCATCGCCTCCAGCGTCGGCGCGGGAACCACGGTGACGATGCGCCTGCCGGCCGAGCGCGTGCTGCCGCCGGAGGAGGCGCTGCCGCGCTACGCGCTGGCCGGCTGACCGGTCAGTTGTCGCGCTTGGCGCCGACCCAGCCGGTGTGGTTGACGTCGAAGATGATGCCGTTGGGGTCGGTGAACTTCATCTCGTAGAAGGCGCCGCCCTTCACCACCGGCGGGCCCATCATGAACTTGCCGCCGTTGGCCTCGATCTTCTCCCGGGCCTCGTCGATATCGTCGGCCCAGAAACCGAAATGGTGGACGCCGACATAGTCGAGGCCCTTGTCCGCCCCAGCGGCCTTCTCGGACTTGTACTTCAGGATCGCCATATTGAGCGTGCCGTCGGACAAATAGATGCCGCGCGCGATGCTGGAATCGGTCGTCCCGACCCGCTGCATCCCGAACGTCTTCTCATAGAACGCCGCCGCCGCCTCGGGGTCGGGCACCGTGATCGCGATGTGACGCAGCTTGGCCATCGGCCGTTCCTCCCGTGCTCGCTGTCCGTGCAGGATAGCAGGCCGGCAGGGGCAGCGTCATGCCCGTGCGGGCCGCCGGGGCCGGCTACCGCCGCGGGGGCCGGCGGATGGCGCGCACCTTGCCGCTCGATCCGCCGCCGCAGAAGAACCGATCCGCGCCGTCGGATTCGAGGCCGGAGACGCCGGTCCCGGCCGGCAGGCTGAGCGTCTCGAGGACGGCGCCGGTGCGGGGATCGATCCGCCGCAGGTCGCTCTTCTCGCCTTCCCAGGTGCCGTGCCACAGCTCGCCGTCGACCCAGGTGACGCCGGTGACGACGCGGTCGGAATCGATGCTGCGCAGGATGGCGCCCGTGTCGGGGTCGACCTGGTGGATCTTGCGGCCCCGGTGCTGGCCCACCCACAGCGACCCCTCGGCCCAGGCGAGGCCGGAATCGCCGCCGCCGCCGGGCGCGGGGATCGTGGCGACCACTTCGCCGGTCGCCGGGTCGATCTTCTGGATGCGGTCCTCGGCGATCTGGAACAGGTGCCTGCCGTCGAACGCGGTCCCGGCATCGGCGGCCACGGCGATCGTGCGCTGCACCGTGCCGGTCTCGGGGTCGAGGGCGTTCAGCCGGTCCCCGGAGGCGAACCAGACGTGCCGGCCGTCAAAGGTGAGGCCGTGGACGCCGTCGACGCCCGGAAAGGGGCCGTATTCGCGGATGATCTCGGCGGATGCGCTTGTCATGTCGCGATCCTAGCGGCCCGGCAGCGGGCCCGGGAGTAACAAGGCTGTCGCGAAACCGGTCGCCGGCGGCGTCGTCCAGCGCCGCGCCCGTCCGCGGCCGCTGGCCTGCGCCTTGCCGGCGGCGGCGAGCGCATCGAGCGCGCGCTGCACGCTGCGCTGGCTGGCGCCCAGGGCGAGCGCCAGCGCCGAGCTCGACCACGATTCGCCATCGGCGAGGAAGGCGAGCACCGCCGCATGTTCCTCCTCGACCGGCCGCGCCAGCACCGCGACGTCGCGCGCGCGGCGCGGCGCGAGCGCGAACCCGCGCTTCGTCGCGTTGATGGCGGCCGCGCCGCCAATGGCCTTGCGCAGCCGGCCGATCTCCACGCGCAGGCGGGCGCGGTGCGACTCGTCGGCAACTCTCGCCCGGAACGCGCGGCCGATCAGCGTCTCCCGCGGCACGTCCGCTGGCCACGCCTCGGCCAGGGCGCGGGCGAGCGCGAACAGCACCGGACGGCCGGCCAGCGCGATCACCGTGCCCTCGTCGCGCACCGCGTGGCGGCATGCGTCGACGATCAGCGCCTTCGACTCCATCAGCGTTTCGACTTCGTCCAGCAGCAGCGGCCGGTCGCCGCCCCGCGCCACCAGGCGCGCCGCCGGCGTTTCCAGGATGCGCGTGGCGTTCGCGACCTCTGCGGAGAGGGCGGGTATCCCGGCCTCGCGCGCGGCGCGCGCCGCATTGCCAAGCGCGGTGCGCGCCGCCGTCGCCCGCAGGCGCCGGATCGCGATTCCCGCGATCGCCATCTCGCGGGCGGCGGCCAAGGCGGGCGGCAGCAGCGCGGCGACCGGCGCGGCCAGCGCCGCCTCGGCGGCGTCGAGACGGCCGATCAGGAGCAGCCGGCGCGCCTCGAGGTGCCGCGCGTGCGCGGCGTTGATGCCGTCGCCGTGCGCCTCCAGCGTCGCCCGTGCCGCGTCGAGCGTCTTCGCCGGCCAGCCGAGGTCGCGCGAGACCAGGGCGATCTCGGCCTCGGCGACGACGCAGCGCGCGCGGGCCACCGCCTCGCGCGGGCCGAACGCCCGCGCGGCGCGGCGCAGCAGCGCCTTCGCCCGCAGGAAGTCGCCGAGCTGCGCCATCGCGATGCCGCGCAGCGCGAGCGCGGGCGCGTCGTCGCGCAGGGCGACCCGGTTCAGCGCGCCGAGCGGATCGCCGGCGGCGAGCGCGCGTGCCGCGGCGGTGATCAGCGAATCCATCGCAATCCCGCCACACTTGTAACTCCCGCCGCCCGGCGCGCGCCGCCATAGTCGGCCGCGACGCAATGACGGCGATGGAGAGCGACATCATGACGAACCATAGGACCGGCACCCGCAACGATTGGCTGGCCGCCCGGCTCGACCTGCTCGAAGCCGAGAAGGAACTCACCCGGCGCAGCGACGCGCTGGCGCGGCGGCGGCAGGACCTGCCGTGGGTCCGCGTCGAGAAGGACTATCGCTTCGAGACCGATGACGGCAGCGCCGCGCTCGCGGACCTGTTCCGCGGCCGCTCGCAGCTCCTGGTCTACCACTTCATGTTCGGGCCGGACTACACCGCCGGCTGCCCGTCCTGCTCGATGATCGCCGACGGCTTCGACGGGTTCGCGGTCCACCTCGCCAGCCACGACGTGATGCTGTGGGCGGTCTCGCGCGCGCCGCTCGCGAAGCTGCAGGCGTACAAGCGGCGCATGGGCTGGTCGTTCCCGTGGGCGTCGGCGCATGGCGGCGAGTTCAACGCCGACTTCAGCGTCTGGTTCACCGAGGCGCAGCAGCACGCCGGCGACATCGAGTACAACTTCCGGCGCGAGGCGGCGTTCGAATGGCGCGCCGGCGAGGCGGGCGGCGGCGCGGCGGCCGAGACCGGGTTCGCCGCCATGTGCGGCACCGACCGGGCGACCTACCAGCGCGAGCGCCCGGGCATGAGCGCCTTCGCGCGCGAGGGCGGCGTGGTCTACCACACCTATTCGACCTATGCGCGCGGGCTGGACGCGCTGTGGGGATCGTACCAGTGGCTCGACCGCGCGCCGCGCGGGCGCAACGAGACGGGCGTATGGTGGCGCCGTCATGACGAATACGACCGGGGCTGACGCCGTGCGGTCGCGGGACGCGGCGGCGTGGCTCAGCCTCGCCGCCGCGCCGACCCTCGCGGTCATGGCGGCGCTGAGCGCGGTCGGCGGCGGTGGTCGGCCCGATCCGCTCTGCGCGGCCGGGGAGGCCGCGCCGCTGGCCGGGATGGCCCCGATGTACC
The DNA here is from genome assembly GCA_050249455.1 of Rhodospirillaceae bacterium. GTDB lineage: Bacteria > Pseudomonadota > Alphaproteobacteria > MPNO01 > VGEU01 > JBFWQM01. The sequence continues at coordinate 7,386 of JBFWQM010000212.1, forward strand.
TCCTGATGAGCGCCTTCCACGCGGCGCCCTGGCTGAGGCTGATGCGCCGCCGCTTCTAGCGGATCTGCCGGCGCCAGCGCTCGACGGTGCGGGCGATGGCGTCCTCAGTGGCGCAGTCGTTCGCCCAGGCGGCGGAGAAGGTCGAGGCGCCGCCGACCGGGCGGCGCTTGGGCGGCAGGTCGTCGAAGCGCATCCGCATCGGCACCGGCACGCCCTCGCCGACGGCGACGGCTTCCTGGGTGCCCAGCGCGGCGAGCGCGCTGACCAGGCTCATCGCGCTCTCCGGCAGGGTGCGGCGGACGAATTCCTGGTCGCGTTCGTTGCCCATGCGCAGCGCGAACAGGGTCGAGCACTGCGACAGGATGTCGGGCGACAGCTCGGCCGGCCGCTGGCTGATCAGCGCCAGGGAGACGCCGTACTTCCGCCCCTCCTTGGCGATCCGCGCGATCGCCCGCTTGGTCGGCTCGAAGCCGAGGTCGTCGCGCGCCGGCACGTAGCGGTGCGCCTCCTCGCAGACCAGCAGCATCGGCACCGCGCCCGGCGTCTCGCTCCACACCGCGATGTCGAAGATCATCCGGCACAGCACCGAGACGACAACGTCCACCACCTCGCTCGGGATGCCGGAGAGGTCGATGATGGTCAGCGGCTTGCCGGCCACCGGCACGCGGATGATGCGCGAGACGATCTGCGCCAGGTTGTCGCGCACGACGAGCCCGGAGAATAGGAACTTGTAGCGGCCGTCGGCACGCAGGCTCTCGATGCGCGACTTCAGCCGCAGGTAGGGCGCGCTGTCCTCCGGCTTGTCGAGCTGGCCCATCGCCGCGTCGATGTTGTGCAGGAGCTCGCTCATCGAGTACGGCACCGGCGTATCGACGGTGATCTGCTTGCCCGCTTCCGGCGTGCCGACGAACTTGCGCTTCGCGGCCAGGATCGCGGTGCCGATGATCGCGCTCTCGGCGTCGCTGCCGCGGTCGCGGCCGACGAACAGCGCCCGCGATTCCTCGAAATTGAGCATCCAGTAGGGCAGCTGCAGGTTGTCGGGGCTCAGCACTTCGGCCGCGCCGTTGAACGCCGGCGCGTACTCGTTGTGCGGGTCGAGCATGATGACGTGGCCGTTCGGGTTTCTGTCGAGCACGGCCTGAAGGATCAGGGTGACCGCGCACGACTTGCCGGTGCCGGAGGTGCCGAGCACGGCGAAGTGCTTGCCCAGCAGCTCGTCGGTGCGGGCGTAGACCGGCAGGTCGCGGTCCTGGAACAGCGTGCCGACGCGCACTGTCGGCACGTCCGGCCGGGTGTAGATCAGGGTCAGGTCGTCGTGGTCGGCGGCCTGGATCTCGCGCCCCAGGGTGGGGTAGCGGGTGACGCCGCGGCGGAACTTGCCGCTGTCGTCGACCACCTCGCCGAGGAGCTCGACCTCGATGCTGCCGCGCGCGCCCTCGCTGATCTCGCCGGCGAGCGTCAGGCCGCTGACCAGCCCGAACACCGTCGAGTCGGGGCCGGGCACCTTCACCATCGCGCCGAGCTGGATGGAGGTCGCCGGGTCGCCGTCGGCGACGCCGGTCATGCGCGCGCCCGATACGCCGGTGACGTGGCCGATGAGCTGCGGCGCCGGCGCGATGGCGAACTCGCGCGCCACCCGGTCGGGCATCAGGCGCCATGTCCAGTCGCGCGGTGCGGGTTCGCTCATGGGGCATCCATCGGTGAGGGACGGGCGGCGTGCCGCGGCTCACCCGATGGATACCGGCCCGGCGTTAACCGGGCGTAAAGGGGCGCGACAAAGACAGCAAAGGAGCGAGGAAATGACGGGAGATACACATAAGTAGTTCCCGCAACAGTCACCGCGATTCCAACTTTGGGAGCAGTGAAAAGACCAGCGCGTTTACGGCAAGACTTGGCGATGCGGCGGTTGATCCCTACGCCGGTTATCCAATTCTACGGGCGGCCGCAGGATGCAGCTTCAGGCGATCTACCCGGTCGCGGCACTCCATGGATCGATCAGCTCGACTCCGCAGTCGCCG
>JBFWQM010000213.1:0-9381 GCA_050249455.1 Rhodospirillaceae bacterium
TTCTTCAAGAAACATCAAGATGAAACCCTCTGCAGTCTCGATCGTTTTCAAACGGTATCGTGTAGACAGGCCTGCAATCAACTGCATCGGGCGTTTTTTGGTTCCCGTGATTTGTAGGAGATACAGGCTGTGGCAGAGTTTCCGTTTGTCGGCCTTCGCATTCTGATCGTGGAGGACGAGACCATCATCGCCCTTGATCTCAAGGAAACCTTCAACGTGCTGGGTGCCGAAGTGGTCGGACCGGCCATGTCGGGGGACGAGGCATTGGACCTGATCGCCCTCGGCAACCTCGACGCTGCCGTGGTCGACGTCAATCTCGGCGGCAAGCTGGGGGGCGGAGTCGCCGCGGCGCTTCGCGCGGTACGCGTGCCGACGGTGGTCCTCACCGGGCGGCTGGCCGCCGACCTGCCGGAGGAATTCCGCGGGCTGCCGGTGGTGCCCAAGCCGTTCGGCGACGCCGACCTCATCCGGGCCGTCGTGGCCGCGCTCGGCAAAGGGAACTGATCCCTTGCCTGGATATCTGAATAATTGTATCCAATCCGGTGGCGCCAATCCGGGCGCCGGCCGGGGCGAGGGATGCCGCTGCCTGACGATCCCCTCAGCGATTCCAGCCTGATCGCGCTGCTCCAGCGCTTCGTCCGCTTCCCCAGCCCGCAGACCGAACTCGCCGAAGCCGACCCGGCCGTGACGGCCTTCGTGCGCGACTGCGCGGCGCCGCTGCTGCGGCGCCCCGACACCGCGCAGCGGTTCGACGGGATGGGCAACCTGATCGTCGAGGCCGGACCGCGCGACGGCCCGACCCTGCTCTTCGTCGGCTACGCCATGACGCATCCCGCCGCGGCCATGCCCGACCCGTTTGCCGCCACGGTGATCGACACGCCCGCGGGTCCGGCGGTCCGCGGCCGCGGCGTCGCCGAGCAGAAATCCGCTCTGGCCGCCCTGTTCGCCGCCGTGACGGCCGCGCTCGACCGCGGGCCGCTGGCGGGCCGCCTGATCGTCGCGCTGGTCACGGCCGGCGAGACCGGCCGGCACGACGCGGTCGAGTGCGTCATGCGCGCGATCGACGGCACGCCGACCTTCGCCGTCGTGTGCATCGGCACCGACAACAAGGTCGCCGTCGGCAATAAGGGCCGGGTCAACCTCGACGTCGTCGTGCGTGGGCGGGCGACCCACAGCTCGGCGCCGTGGCATGGCATCAATGCGCTCGCGGGCGCCTGGCGCATCCTGCAGACCCTCGAAGGGCTCGACCTCGGCGTCGCCGACCATCCGGCATTCGGGCCGGCGACGCTGACCGCCACGGCGATCGAGAGCGGACCGCGCGCGCCGCATACCGTGCCCGACATGGTGCGCATGACGTTCGACCGCCGGCTGCTGCCGGGCGAGACGCCGGAGACGGCGTTCGCCGCCGTGGCCCGCGCCGCGACGCTCGATGCGCCGTGGACGGTCGAGCACGTCATGGGCGACGTCATGCATCCCAACGAGGTCGTATTGGACGGGCCGCTCTATGCCGCCCTGCGCGCCGCCCATGCGGCAGCGGGCATCGGGGAGCCGACGCCGGCGCATCTCAACTTCGCGCTCGACGCCGGCTATTTCGGCCGCGACGGGATCGAGGCGGTGATGCTCGGCCCGGGCCAGGTCGACCAGTTCCATTCCAGCGAGGAGAACGTCCTCGTCGCCGACCTTGCTGCGATGGCGAAGGTCTATTTCCGGCTGATCGAGCACGTGCTCGCGCCGGGTGAGCGGCGGCCGTGACCGCCGTGTCCGCCGTCGGCCGCATGGGCCAGGCGCTGTCGCCGGTCGACCAGGCCTACCGCTACATCCTCGACGGCATCCTCGACGGCACGCTGGCGCCCGGCATGCGCATCCCGACCGAGCGGGTGGCCGAGACGCTCGGCATCAGCCGCATGCCGGTGCGCGATGCGCTGCGCCGGCTGGAAGGCGACGGCGCGGTCGTTATCCTGGCCAACCGCGGCGCCTCAATCGCCGCCTACACGCGCGAGCAGGTGGTGGAGCTGATGGAGATGCGCGGCGTGCTGGAGGCGCTGGCCGCCCGGCTCGCGCTCGCCGGCATCGGTGCCGGCGAGCTCGACGAGCTCGACCACCTGAAGCGGCGCATGGAGCGGTCGGCCGACGACCTCGGCCGCTGGATGCAGCACCACGACGACTTCCACAACTACCTGTCTTCGCTGGCGCACAAGCCCCTGCTGCTGCTGCAGACCGAGCGGATGCGGCTGATGCTGCGGCCGTATTTCCGGCGCTACTACGCCGAGAGCCGCGAGCTGGAGATCATCGGGCTGGAGCACGGGGCGATCATCGACGCGATCCGCGAGGACGACCCCGAGCATCTGGAGCGCACGGTACGCGCCCACGCCGTGGCCAACGTCGCCAAGGTCGCGGCCTTCGCGTGAACCCGGGAGGGAGTGCGCCGTGGACCAGGTCGTTGCCCGCGTCGTCCATAACCGGCCGCTGACCGGCGACTACTGGCTGATCGAGGTGGAGGCGCCGACGATCGGCCGCGACTTCCTGCCCGGCCAGTTCGTCAACATCCGCATCGACAACAACATGACGGCCTATCTGCGCCGCCCGTTCAGCGTCTACCGCATCAGCCCGGACCGCCGCCGGCTGCAGGTCGCCTACAAGGTGCTGGGCGAGGGCACGCGGCTGATGACGACGACGATGCCCGAGGGCGGCCATTGCGACGTGATCGGGCCGTTCGGCCGAGGCTTCGCCCTGCCGGCCGGCGCGCAGCGGATCGCCGTGGTGGGCCGCGGCATCGGCATCGCCGCCCTGCCGACCCTGGTGGACGAGGCGGTGGCGCGCGGGGTTGAGGTGCACGCCTACCTCAGCGCCCGCGACGCGCCCAACCTGGTCGGGCTTGACATCTTCGCCGCCCACGGCTGCCCGGTCACGACCCACACCGACGACGCGCCGGGCGTCGCGATGGTCACCGACCACCTGCTAGCGCTGGCCGAGCGGCTTGCGTTCGACGCCTTCTACGTCTGCGGCTCCAACCGGCTGGCGCGCGCCGTGGACGGCCTGGCGCGGCGCCTCGGCGTGCCGGCGGAGATCGCGATGGAGCAGCACATGGCCTGCGGCTTCGGCGACTGCCACGGCTGCGTCATCGCCGTGAACCTCGACCGCGACGGCGGCAGGACGGCCTTCCGCGAGGTCTGCCACTACGGCCCCGTCTTCGATACCTGGGAGGTGGTCGATGCCCGCGCCTGACCTGCGCACGACGATCGCCGGGATCGAGATGAAGAATCCGATCACCGTCGGGTCGGGCACCTACGGCCACCACGGCCGCTACGGCCAGTTCTTCCCGGTGGAGGTCATGGGCGCCCTGGTGCCCAAGACGATCCGAGCCTACGCCTGGCCGGGCAACCCGCCGCCGCGGGTGCTGGAGCTGCCGGCCGGCCTGCACAGCGCGGTCGGCATCCCGTGCAGCGACTGGGACACCTTCCTGGCGCGCGACGTGCCGGTGCTGAAGTCGTTCAAGCTGCCGATCATCCAGAGCGTGATCGGGCGCACCGAGGACGAGTATGTCGAGATCGTGGCGCGCGCCGCCGACCTCGGCATCTTCGCCGCCATTGAGCTCAACCTGTCGTGCCCCAACATCGCCCATGGCGGGCTCGACTTCGGCTACGACCCGCAGGCGGCCTACCAGGTGGTGCGCCGGTCGGTCGGCGCGACGAGGCTGCCGGTCATCGCCAAGCTGGCGCCCGACTATTCCTCCCTGATCCCGGTCGCGCGGCGGGTGGAGGAGGCGGGCGCCGCCGCGATCTCGATGATCAACGCGCCGCGCGCGATGATGATCGACCACCGCACCGGCAAGCCGATGATCGGCAACCGGATCGGCTCGCTGTCCGGCGTCGCGATCAAGTCGATGGCGGTCTACATGATCTGGGAGGTCTATCGCGCCGTCTCGATCCCGATCTTCGGCATGGGCGGCGTGAGCGACTGGAAGGACGTCGTGGAGTTCATGGCCGCCGGCGCGCAGGCGGTCGGCCTCGGCACCGTGAACTACATCGACCCGATGGCGGTCCCAAAGGCGATCGACGGCCTGACCCGGTTCATGACGGAAAACGGCATCGCCCGCGCGTCGGATCTGGTCGGCCGCGCCCACGAGGATCGCGCCGCGGCGAGCTGCCTGGAGGCAGCGACCGCCTGACCGTTGACTTGCCCCGTGGGCTGTGTTGCGCTTCCAGCCAATGCGCCGGCGCCAGACCGGCGCGCTCACAGGGAGAGCCGCCGTGAAGTCAGCCGTCCTCGCGCTCGGATTCGTTCTCGCCGCCTTGCCGGCGGCGGCGCAGACCTTCGAGATGAAGCTTGCCACCAACACCCTGCGCGACCCGACCGAAGCGCTGATCGGCGAATTCAAGAACCGCATCGAGGCGCGCACCAACGGCCGCATCAAGGCCGGGCTCTATCCCGGGTCGCAGCTCGGCACCATCCCGCGCATGGTGGAAGGCGTGCAGCTCGGCACCATCGAGTACTACGCGACGGCATCCGGCTTCTTCAAGACGGTGAACCCGGCCTACCAGGCGCTCGACGTGCCGGGCCTGTTCGACGACATGGAGCACGCCAACCGCACCTTCCAGGACGCCACGGTCAGCAAGGCGTTCTTCGCGCTGGGCGAGAACCGCGGCATGGTCGGCGGCACCATCTTCTGCGTCGGCCCGACGTCGTACTCGACCCGCGACAAGCCGCTGCGCACGGTGGCCGACTTCAAGGGCATGAAGTTCCGCGTGCTTGCGACCAAGATCGAAACCGGCCTGATGGACAAGCTGGGCGCCACCGGTGTGCCGATCCCGCTGGAGGAGACCCTGCCGGCGCTGCAGAACCGGCTGATCGACGGCGTCCGCAGCAACATCATCGTCACCGCCGGCCTGAAGTACTTCTCAGTCGCGAAGTACCTCACCTTGGTCAACGACACCAACATCGCGACCATCGGCATGGTCAGCACGGCCTTCCTCGCCAAGCTGCCGCCGGATCTGAAGCAGGCCGTGATGGAGGTCGCCGGCGAGATGTCGGCGTTCGGCTACCAGAAGTCGGCGGAGTTCGACGCGCGCTCGGCGGCGGTGTGGCGCGAAAACGGCGCCACCGTGCTCGAGATGGAGCCGTCGGAGCGCGCCGAGTTCATGCGCCGGGGGCGCGAGGTGGCGGATGCCGAGTTGAAGGCCAACCCCGACGCCAAGACCAAGGAGCTCTATGCGCTGCTGACCGAGACGGCGGAGCGCACGCGCAAGAAGTAGGGCAGGGGGCCGCGGCGATGTTCCTGCGCAACCAGTGGTACGTCGCCGCGGAATCGCGCGAGCTCGGCGATGCGCCGCTCGGCCGCATTTTCCTCGACGAACCGGTGGTGCTGTACCGGCAGGCCGGCGGCGCGCCGGTGGCACTGGCCGACCGCTGCCGCCACCGCCACGCGCCCTTGTCGCGCGGCGCGGTGGCGGACGGGCGGCTGCGCTGCGGCTACCACGGCTTCGTCTACGACGCGACGGGCGCCTGCGTCGCGATCCCCGGGCGCGACCGCATCCCGCCCGGTACGCGGGTGCGCGCCTACCCGCTGTGCGAGCGGCACGGCTGGATCTGGATCTGGATGGGCGATGCGGCGCGCGCCGACGACGCGCTGGTGCCCGACTTCCGCGAGAATGCGGCGCCGGGCTGGGCGGCGGTCGGCGCCCGGCTGCCGGTGCGGGCCGACTACCGGCTGCTGATCGACAACCTGATGGACCTGTCCCACGTCGCGTTCGTCCACGCCGCGACGATCGGCAGCCCCGACGACACCGACCCGCAGCTGGTGTGGGAACGCGGCCCCGGCTGGGTCCGCGGCACCCGCACCGTGCGCAACATCGCGCCGTCGCCGCGGATGCGCCATGAGGGGATCGACTACCCGGTGGACCAGGTCAAGACGATGACCTTCACCCCGCCCGCGAACGTGGTGATCGACATCCGCACCGTCGAGGCCGGCCGCGCGCCGGGCGCGCCCGGGCGGCTGAACCAGCGGCTTATCATCTTCGACATGATGACGCCCGAGACGGGGACGAGCTGCCATTATTTCTGGTCGAACGCGCGCAACTACGCCGTCGACGACCGGGCCTATACGGACTTTGCGCAGCGCCTGGTCGAGCAGGCGTTCGATGAGGACAAGGCGATGCTGGAGGCGCAGCAGCGCAACCTCGACCGCGACCCGGAGGCGCCGTCGGTCGACGTCGGCGCCGACACCGGCGGCCTGCAGTCGCGCCGACTGCTGGCGCGGCTGATCGAGGAGGAGCGGGCGAAACAGACGGCGGCGTAGGCCGCGGGCCGCCGGCCTCTCCGCCCTACGCCTCGATCGGCGGCAGCTTCGGCTTGCCGCGCAGGATGTCGGCGGCGCGCTCGGCGAACATGATCACCGGCGCGTTGATGTTGCCGCCGATCGGCTCGGGGAAGACCGAGGCGTCGATGACGCGCAGGCGCTCCACGCCGCGGACGCGGAATTCCGGGTCGACCACGGAGGCGTCGTCGCTGCCGATGCGGCAGGTGCCGGCAGGGTGGTAGATGGTGCTGGTGGTGGCGCGCACGAACGCGTCGATCTGCGCGTCCGTCTTCACCTCCGGCCCCGGCATCTGCCATTCGCCGGCGAGGCCCTCGAACGGCTTCGACGCGGCGATGCGGCGGACGATCTTCACCCCTTCGCGCAGCGCGCGGCGGTCGTACTCGGTCGACAGGAAGTTGTTGAAGATGCGCACCGGCGCCAGCGGGTCGACCGAGCGCAGGGTGACGTTGCCGCGGCTTTCCGCTCGAACGTGGCAGAACAGGAACGAGATGGTGTCGGGCGGCGGCGCCTTGATCATGGGAAACCACTCGCGCGCGTGCCGTGCGCCGACGGCGCAGTAGAGCTGCAGGTCCGGCACCTCGCGGTCGGGCGTGCTCTTGACGAACGCGGTACCGACGCTGGGCAGCAGCGAGGCGAAGCCGGTGCCGAAGCAATAGGCCTGGGCGAACGCGGTCGCCAGCCGGTCGAGCCGCATGTTGCGCAGGAACGCCGACGGCTGCAGGCGGTTCACGTTGTTGGCGAGGCTGAGGTGATCCCACAAGTTGGCGCCCACGCCGGCAAGATCCACCCGCGGCGTCACGCCGACCGACTTCAGGTGGTCGGCCGGCCCGATCCCCGACAGCATCAGGAGCTGCGGCGAGTTGTAGGCGCCGCCGGACAGGATCACCTCGCGTCCGGCGCGCGCAATGCGGGCCTGTCCGTTCTGCACATACTCCACGCCGACCGCGCGGTCGCCGTCGAACAGCACGCGGGTGACGTGCGCGCGCGATTCCAGCTTCACGTTGCCGCGGCCGATCGCGGGGTACAGGTAGGCGACCGCGGCGCTGCACCGCCGGCCGTTCCCGATGGTGTGCTGGATGCGCCCGAAGCCTTCCTGGTCGCCGCCGTTGTAGTCGTCGTTGACCGGGTAGCCGAGCGACTTGGCGGACTCGATCCATGCGTCGTAGGCCGGGTCGTCGGCCGGCGTGCGCCGCGTCTTCAGCGGGCCGCCGTCGCCGCGGTAGGTGTCGCCGCCGCCGGAGAACGACTCCGACCGCTTGAAGTACGGCAGGACGTCGGCGTAGCTCCAGCCGGGCAGGCCGAGCTGCGGCAGGCGGTCGAAGTCCATGCGATGGCCGCGCACGTAGGCCATGACGTTGATCGATGACGAGCCGCCCACGACCTTGCCGCGCGGATGGTAGATGCTGCGGTTGTCGACGTGCGGCTCGGGCTCGCCGTTGTAGTTCCAGTTGAAGCCCGGATGGCACCACGCGCGGCCCACCCCCAGCGGCACGCGGATCAGCGGATGCCGGTCGCTGCCGCCGGCCTCCAGGACCAGGATGCGCACGTCGCGGTCCTCGCCCAGCCGCGCGGCGAGCACGCAGCCGGCGGAGCCCGCTCCGACGATCACATAGTCGAAGCTGTCGGCCGCTCCGTTGGTTGCCGCCATTTCCGGTCCCGTCCCCTTGTTCGTTCGCCCGCCGGCCAGGCGGGTATTTGTCCATCGTCGGGCCGGCCCCCGCAAGGCGGGAATCGCGGTTGCCGGCCGGCGCCGGCCGCCTTACTTGGACGGGCAGGCCGCAAGGAGGGACCGCCATGGCAACCGCGCTCGATCGCACCGCCCGCACCGCCGTCCGCGCACCGCTGCAGTTCGCGGTGAAGACGGGCGAAATCCCGGTGGCCCTGGTCAGCGCGCCGGGCAGCGGGCCCGACCGGAGCTCGGGCACCTTCGAATGGCGCGACGTCGACATCCTGGACGGGCGGCCGATCGCCGCCGGCCTCGACCTCGACCGCCACGGATTCCTTCTCCGGGAAGAACCCACGGCAGTAAAGGATTTCTACGACGAGGTCGAAGTGCGCAACGTCTACTACCCGGAGATGGCGGCGCTGGTGCAGCGGCTGACCGGCGCCGAGAAGGTGGTGGTGTTCGACCATACGATCCGCCTCGACGACCCGGAGTCGCAGGCAGCGCGCAAGACCCGCGCGCCGGTGAAGAATGTGCACAACGACTTCACCGTGAACTCCGCCCCGCAGCGCGTGCGCGACCTGCTGGGGCCGGAGGAGGCGGCGATGCGGCTCGGCCGGCGCTACGGCTCGATCAACGTGTGGCGGCCGATCCGCGGGCCGGTGGAAACCGCACCGCTCGCGATCTGCGGCTGGGACTCGCTCGCGGAGTCGGACCTGATCGCGTCGGAGCGGCGCTACCAGGACCGCATCGGCGGCGTCTACCAGCTCGCCCATAATCCGGCCCAGCGCTGGTACTACTTCCCGCGCATGGCGCGCGAGGAGGTGGTGATCCTCAAGTGCTTCGACTCGCGCGCCGACGGCACCGCCAGGTGGACCGCGCACGGCTCCTTCAAGGACCCGACGTCGGCGCCGGGCGCCGCGCCGCGCGAGAGCATCGAGATCCGCACGATGTATTTCTTCGCATAGCCGGTTAATCGCCGCGGTTCGTGTAGCTCGCGTTGCCGAGGCCGGTGCCGATCGTCAGCACGCCCCAGCGCGTCACGTCCTGGACGGTCGGGACGGCGCTGAGGCCCTGCACGACGGCGTCGTTGTGCAGCACGACGACCGTGTCATGGCCACCGATGTCGGGGATGCATTCGCGGATGGCGTGCGGCAGGTTGAAGCGGCTGCTCGACCACTTGCCGGGCAGGTTCTGGTCGCCGCGCTCGATCGCGCCTTCGCCGTCGATCACCCCCGGGCAGCCGACGCCGACGAACGGCGCCAGCTTGTAGCCGTTGCGCCTAGCCCGGCGTCCCAGGCTGCGCAGCATCTTGCACAGGCGCTTCACGGCTTCGTCGCGCGACGGCGACTCGTCGCCGTGGCGCCACAGGTCGAATTTCCAGACGTCCACCTTCGACAGG
>JBFWQM010000214.1:0-9304 GCA_050249455.1 Rhodospirillaceae bacterium
CGAGCTTGCGCACCTCGGAGGCGACCACCGCGAAGCCCTTCCCGTGCTCGCCGGCGCGCGCGGCCTCGACCGCGGCGTTGAGGGCGAGCAGGTCGGTCTGGCGCGCGATCTCCTGCACGATGTTGATTTTCTCGGCGATCGTCTGCATGGCGCTGACCGCGCGGCCGACCGCTTCGCCGGAGGCCTGGGCGTCCTTCGACGACTGGCGGGCGATCTTCTCGGTCTGACCGGCGTTGTCGGCGTTCTGCTTGATGTTGGACGCCATCTCCTCCATCGAGGACGAGGCCTCCTCGGCCGACGAGGCCTGCTCGGTGGCGCCCTGCGAGAGCTGCTCGGAGCTCGCCGACAGCTCCTGGCTGCCCGACGACACGTTCTGCGCCGCCGTCGCCGCCTCGGACACGATGCCGCGCAGCTTCTCCAGCATGGTCTCCAGCGCGATGCCGAGCGTGTCCTTGTCCGACAGCCGCTTGGCGCTGATGGTGAGGTTGCCTGCGGCGATCTCGTCGGCCACCTTGGCGGTCGCGTTCAGGCTGTCGGTCATGCGGTTCATCGCATCGACGAGGTCCTTGATCTCGTCGTTGGTGGCGATCTCGACCTTCTGGCTCAGGTCGCCGATCGCGACCGCGTTGGCGAGGCCCACGGCGCGGCCCAGGCCGCGGCTGATCGAGATGGCGATCCACAGCGCGGCGCCGACGGCGATCACCAGCGACAGCGCCACGACGCTCAGCAGGATCATCCGCGCGCTCTCGTACGTCGCGACGGCCTCCTTCTTGGCGTCTTCCATCTGGCCCTGGACGCGGCCCATGTACTCGTCGAGCACGACGCCGGCATCGACAACGGCCTGCCGTGCCTCGCCGCTTGAAAGCTCGTCCGCCAGCATGCTGCCGGCCTGGCGAGCGGTGGCGACGACGCGTTCCTGCGCGCGGACCCAGCGGTCGAGCTGCTCGCTGAACTGCCCAAACGGCGCGGCCGCACCAATGGCGACGAACGCATCGCGCAGCGCGTCGCGCTGACGCTTCAACGCTTCAATGCTGTCGCCAGCGGCCTTGGCGTCCCGCTCCATTCCCGACACAGTGCGCGCCGACAGCACGCCCGACGCGGTGCCCCACGCCTGTTCCGTGGCAAGCTGCAGGCGGCCGAGGCCGGCGGACGCCGCCGCATGGTCGGCCGGGGCAACCTTCTCCAGCTGCTCGGCCAGGCGGGCGAAGGCGGTACGCGCCTCCTCGAACGCGGGGCGCGCTTCCTTGGCGTAGATTTCGCGCGCCCGGCTGTCCGAGTTCTGCTTGGCCAGGGCGATCATCTTGTCCTGAATCTCGGCGTGACGTGCGGTGATGGCAGAGTATTTTTCGAGCATCTTTCGCCCGGCTTCGGTAGCCAGGGTAGCGACGGCCTCGCGGCTGGAGCGTACGAGCTCGCGCTCGCGCATTATCTCGGCCGCATACCGGCTGACGTCCTCGTCCGAGGCGGCGAGGATCATGTTCTTTTCGGCCCGGATGTTGGCCAGGGTGTGGATCTTCATTTCCTGGGTGAGCTCAAGGCGCTTCGCCTGGTTGCTCACGAGCGTCTCGACCGTGTCGTTCATGGTCGAGAGCTTGGTGATCGCGAGGCCGCCGGAGACCATCGACAGGACGATGACGACGCCGAAGGCAGTGCCGAGTTTGGCTTTGACCGTGTATCGCATGGTAACTTTCCAGTTCCGAAATGTGGCGGCCGCCCGGCCGTCGAATGGTTCAGTTGAGGATGCGGTTGATGTCCGGGACGACGATGAACTCGTCGTTCCATTTGCCGATGTAGCGGATGAAGTCCTGGCGCCAGCGCATGCCGATGCGGGGCGCCTGTTCGAGAGCGGCAGCGGCGATCTGGGTGACCTCGTAGACCTTGTCCGCGAGGATGCCGACGATCGTAGGGTCGCCGTCGAGATCGATCTCGATCACGACGATGCGCGTGTCCACACTGGGCGGGACGATCGGCATGCCGAACTGCACGCGCAGGTCGGCGAGCGGCACGATGCGCCCGCGCACGTTGATGACGCCGCCGGCGTAGGCGCGGGCTCCCGGCACCTCGGTGACGGGCACCAGGTCGAGGATCTCGCGCACCGCGCCGGCTTCGATGGCGAACACCTCGCCGCCGAGGCCGAGCGTCAAGACTTCCAGGCTTTCGCCGATCTGCGTCGCGGCCATCACGCGGCCTCCATGGTCTGGCCGCGCATGCGTTCCTCGCGCGCCTGGCCGACCTCGACGAGGTGGCCGACGTCGAAGATCAGCGCGACGGTACCGTCGCCCAGGATGGTGGCGCCGGAGAAGGTCTCGATGTCGGCGTGCAGCTTCGACAGCGACTTGATCACGGTCTGGTGGCTGCCGATGATCTGGTCGACCACCAGCCCGACCCGCTGCTCGCCGGCGGAGACGATGACGATCTTCTGGTACGGGTCCGGCGGGGTGCCGGTCGCCAGGATCTCGCGCAGCCGCAGGAACGGCACCAGCGCGCCGCGGATGTTGAGGAAGCTGCGGCCGTTCGACCGGGAGTCCTCGACCGCGGAGAGTTCGACGCATTCCTCGACCGCCGACAGCGGGATCGCGTAGCGCCCGTTGCCGACCCGCACCAGGAGTCCGTCGATGATCGCCAAGGTCAGCGGCAGGCGCAGCGTGACGTCGGTGCCCTGGCCCGGCCTGGTCGTGATGTCGATGGATCCGCGCAGCGCCTCGATGCCGCGCTTGACCACGTCCATCCCGACGCCGCGGCCGGAGATCGCCGAGATCTCCTTGGCGGTGGAGAAGCCGGGGTGGAACAGGAGCTGGTGCAGCTCGTGGTCGGTCAGCTTGGCGTCGGGCGCGATCAGGCCCTGTTCCTCGGCCTTGGCGCGGATGCGCTCGGCGTCGAGGCCCTTGCCGTCGTCGCTGACAGTGATCAGCACCTCGGCGCCCGAGTGGCGGGCGGTGAGGCGGATGGTCCCGGCGGCGGCCTTGCCGGCGGCCTGGCGGATGTCGGGCAGCTCGAGCCCGTGGTCGATCGAGTTGCGGATCAGGTGGACCAGCGGGTCGGCCAGCCGCTCGATCATGGTCTTGTCGAGCTCGGTCTCCTCGCCGACGGTCGAAAGCTCGACATGCTTGCCGAGGTCGCGCGACAAGTCGTGGATCAGCCGGCGGAAGCGGCCGAACAGCGAGCCGATCGGCACCATGCGGATGCCCATCGTCGTGTCGCGCAGCTCCGAGACCAGCCGCTCGATCTCCTCGGCCACCGCCTTCATGTTGATGTCGTCGCTGCCGTCGGTCAGGGCGCTGAGGCGGGCCTGGGCGATCACCAGCTCGCCGACCCGGTCCATCAGCTCGTCCAGCCGCTCCGCCTGCACGCGCAGGCTGGTGCTGCCCTTGGCGACCTCCGGCTCGGGCTTAGGCCGTTCCGTCGCCGGCTGGCGGGCGTCCTGCGCCTGGCGGGCGGGGGCGATCTCGGCGGCGGATGCCGTCGCCGGCGCTTCCCCAGCCGTCGCGAGCGGCTCGATCTCGATCGTCGCGTCGTCGCTGACGAACAGGAAGACTTCCTCGATCGCCGCGCGCGGCTTGTCGGTCACGAGCGCGACCTCCCAGCCGAGATAGCAGGCCTCGGGGTCGAGGTCGTCGAGCAGCGGAACCTGGTCGGTGAGCGCCACGACCGTCGCCTCGCCCAGGGTGCGCAGCTCGTCGAGCATCAGCAGCGGGTTGGTGCCGTTGACCAGCGCCTCGCGGGCGAGGCGGAAGCGGACCCGCCAAGGCTGCGCGCCGGCGGCGCCTTCGGGCTCGGCGGCGCCGGCTGCGGCGGGCGCCGAAGCGTCCGCGTCGTCGGTCGCGACCGCGGCGCGCAGGTCGTCCAGGATCGCCGCGCCGTCGGCGGCGTCGGCGTCCTGCGGCCGCTCGATCAGCAGCCGGATGTGGTCCTTGGCGCGCAGCGCCGCGGCGATCAGGGCGTGGCTGGACGGCGCCTGGCCCTTGCGGACGCGGTCGAACGCGGTCTCGAAGCCGTGGGTGAACGCGGCGACGGCCTCGAAGCCGAACATCGCGCCGGAGCCTTTGATGGTGTGCAGCGCACGGAAGGCGGAATCCACGAGGTCGCGGTCGGCCGGCTCGCGCTCGAGGTCGAGCAGGGCCTGCTCGAGGTGCTCGAGCAGGTCGGCGGCTTCCTGGCGGAAGGTGTCGGAAGGATCCGGGCTGCGGGTCATCCGATCACCTTTTTCACGACGGCGAGGAGCTGGTCCTGCTGGAACGGCTTGGTGATCCAGCCGGTCGCGCCGGCCTGCTTTGCCTCCGCCTTGACCGCGGCGTCGGACTCGGTTGTCAGGAAGACGATCGGCACGCCCTTGTAGGCGGGCAGCTTGCGCAGCTCGCGGATGAAGGACAGGCCGTCCATCACCGGCATGTTGAGGTCGGTGATGACCATGTTCACCGACGCCGCCTTGGCCTTCGCGAGGCCGTCGGAGCCATCGACACCCTCGACCACGGCGTATCCGGCATTGGCCAGGGTCAGCTTCACCATCTGCCGGATGCTGGCGGAGTCGTCGACCGTGAGGATCGTCTTCATGGTGTGCCTCCAGTTGCGCCGTGCCCGTGGGCGAGGATCGCCGCCGCCGCGTCGTCGTCCGGCGCGGCGAAGCCGCCGCGCACCAGCGCGGCGTGCAGGACGCCGTCGCGCGGCGCGTCGATGGCGACCGGCAGGCCCCGTCGAGCCGCCGATCGGGCCGCCGAGATCAGGACCTGGATGACGCTGAGATCGATTTCGACCGCCTGCCCGCAGTCGATGCGCAGGGGGCGGTCGCCCTCGAGCGCGTGGGCTAGGAGGTCAACGAGAGATTGTGCCCTGGCGATGGTGAGCGCGCCGTCCAGGGGAAGGGTGACGGCCGTGTCTGGTTGCATGACGAAATGTTCCTGCGCGTTATGCGCAGAAACTTAGAATGCTCGGATTTCCAATTCGTAAAGTTCAATACAATTCCAGATAGAAATCGAGTGCGTTGAATTGTCGCCCTTTATTGTTAAAGATAAACGTAGTGTTGTCGCGGATAGTTAAACGATCGTTGCGTCAATGTTCCGCGCGTGTCCGTCGATGCATTCGGCGGGCGGCGGCGCGAGGACGACGGGGGTTCACCCGGCGGCGGCGAGCCAGCGGGCCAGCGCGGCCGAGGTCTCGGCGACGTAGGGCGGCGCCACGGCGGAACCCGAATCGTGGCTGGCGAGCCGCACCACCGTGCAGCCGTCGGCGCCGATCTGGGTCCAGTCGAAGCGCTCGCCGCGCCGCCGGCGCGGGTCGTCGCCGCGCGAGCTGGCCAGGATGTGGATCGCACCCGGGAAGGGGCGCGGCTCGTAGCCGTACAGCGCGCGCAGGTTGGCTTCCTCGACCATGCGCTGGTTCAGCTCGCGTCGGTCACCGCGGAACAGGTCGCGCTCCCTGACGATCTCGCCGAGCAGACGCAGCCGATCGGCGACGAACGCGACCTGGTCGCGCGGCTCGAGGGCGCGCAGCGCGCGCCAATAGTGCCCGATCCGCGCGGCCGCGAAGCGCGGCAGCGCCAGGTGGTCGCGCACCGCCGGCGGCAGCGCGACGCCGCGCTGGCCGCGGCGGTGGCCGGCGAGCCCGGACGGGTCGAGGAAGCCGAGGAAGGCGATCCGCTCTCCCGCCGCGACAAGCTGGTGCGCCATCTCCAGCGTCACCGCCGCGCCCAGGCAGGCGCCGAGCAGACGGTAGGGGCCGTGCGGCTGAACCACGCGGATCTCTTCGACGAAGCGCGCCGCGATCGCCTCGATGCTCTCGAGCGGACGCTCCGAGCCGTCGAGCCCGATCGACTGCAGCCCATAGAACGGCTGCTCGTCGCCGAGGATGCGCGCGACCTCGGCAAAGCCGATCACGTTGCCGCCGAGGCCGGGCACCGCGAACACCGGCCCGCGCGATCCCTTGGGCTGGATCGGCACCAGCGCCCGGAGCGCCCCGGCTTCCGGCGCGGCGGCGGCGCGGCGATAGGCCTGCGCCAGCGCCTCGATCGTCGGCGATTCGAACAGGATCGACATCGGCAGCGCCCGGCCGAGCGCGGCATCGAGCCGGGCGAACAGGCGTGCCGCCAGCAGCGAGTGGCCCCCGAGGTCGAAGAAGCTGTCGTCGATACCGATGTCGTCGCGGCCGAGCACGTCGCGCCATACGGCGGCGATCGCCGCTTCCTCCGCGTCGCGCGGCGCGCGCAGCAAAGGCGCCGGCCGCGCGGCGGCGCCGGGGTCGGGCAGGTGCTTTTCGTCGACCTTGCCGTTCGGCGTCAGCGGCAGGGCGGGCATCGCGACGATCGCCCGCGGCACCATGTAGGCCGGCAGCGCGCGCTGCAGCGCCGTGCGCAGCGCGCCGACGTCGGCGGCTGCCGCATCCCGCGGCACGACGTAGCCGACGAGCTCGGCCTCGCCGTCGCGCACGCGCGCCGCGACGTGGGCCTCCCCCACGCCGGCGACGTCGCGCAGCGCGGCCTCGATCTCCGCCGGCTCGACGCGGAAGCCCCGGATCTTCACCTGGCGGTCGCGACGGCCGAGAAAGTCGATCGCGCCATCGGGCAGCCGCCGCGCCAGGTCGCCGGTGAGATAGAGCCGCCGCCCGGGCGCGTCCGGGTCGGGCACGAAGCGCGCCGCGGTCAGCGCCGGGTTGCCATGATAGCCGAGCGCGACGCCCGGGCCGCCGATCGCGATCTCGCCGAGCACCAGCGGCGGCACCTCCGCGCCGGCGGCGTCGCAGATGCGCGCCGTCGTGCCGTCGATCGGCCGTCCGATCGGCACGCTGCGCGCGGCGGGGTCCACGGCCGCGATCTCGTGGGTCAGCGCGAAGGTCGTGGTCTCGGTCGGGCCGTAGCCGTTCAAAAGGCGCCGCGGCGCCCCGTCGCGCAGCACCGCGCGGGCGGCCGCCGGCGAGACGCGGTCGCCGCCGACCAGGAGCTGGCCGACGCCGCGGAAGCAGCCCGGCGCCGCCTCGGCCATCCGGCTGAACAGCGCCGAAGTCATGAACATCGTGTCGATGCGCGCGTCGGCGAGCCAGCGCGCGAGCGCGGCCGGATCCATCACCGTCGCGGGCGCCGCGACGGCCAGGCGCGCGCCGTTGAGCAGCGCGCCCCAGATCTCGAACGTCGCGGCGTCGAAGGCGACGTTGGACAGGTGCGCGATCGTGTCGGCCGGGGCGAAGCGGACATAGGTCGTGTCGACGACCAGGCGGATCACGCCGCGCTGCGCCGCCACCACGCCCTTCGGCCGGCCGGTGGAGCCCGAGGTGTAGATGACGTAGACCGGGTCGTCCGGGCCGGCGGGGGGAACCGGTACGTCGGGCGGCGGCGCCTCGGGGTCCGCCTCGTCGTCGATGAGGATCGTCGCCGGGCCGTCGGCGACGCGCCCGGCGAGCGAGAGCGTCGCGAGGACCGCCGCGATCCCGGCGTCGTCGAGGATGGCGGCGAGGCGCCCCGGCGGCTGCTCGGGGTCGAGCGGCACATAGGCCGCGCCCGACTTGACGACCGCGAGGACGGCAACGACGAAACCCGCCGATCGCCGCGCCAGCACGCCGACGCGGTCGCCGGGGCGGACCCCGGCGGCGGCCAGGCGCGCGGCGAGGCGCGCGGCGGCGCGGTCGAGCGCCCGGTAGGTCAGGCTGCCCGCGTCGTCGACGACCGCGACGGCGTCTGCGCGGCTGGCCGCGACGGCGGCAAACCGGTCGTGGATCGTTTCGGACGGCCAGGCGACGGCCGGTCCGGCGCCGCCGGCCGCTACGGCGCGGGGCAGCGCGGTGACCGGACGATCGAGGTCCTCGACGATCTGTTCGAGGACCAGGCGGTAGCCGGCCGCCAGCGCGTCGATGGTCGCTTGCTCGAACAGGTCCGTGGCATAGGTCAACGCCATCCGTGCGCCGCCGTCCTCCTGCGTCACCGTGACGGTCAGGTCGACCTTCGCGCGCTCGCGCGCCAGCTCCATGCGTTCGACGGCGATCCCGTCGAGGTCCCAGCCCGACTGCGGCACGTTCTGGAACGCGAACAGGACCTGCACGAGGGGGCTGACGTTGCGTGCGCGTTCCAGGCGCAGGCGATCGACGACCTGTTCGAACGGCGCCGCCTGGTGGCGGAACGCGTCGAGCACCGTCCGGCGCACCCGGGCCAGATGCTGGCGGAAGGTCGGCGCGTCCGACAGGTCGGCGCGCAGCGCCAGCGTGTTCACGAAGAAGCCGATCAGGCCCTCCGCCTCGACCGCGTCGCGGCCGGCGATCGGCGTGCCGGTCACGACGTCGGGCTCGCCGCTGCAGCGGTACAGAAGGACCTGGAACGCTGCCAGGAGCACCATGAACAGAGTCGCCTGCTCGGCGCCGGCGCAGCGCTCCAGACGCGAGACCAATCCGGCCGGCAGGTTCGCCACGACCATGCCGCCGTCGTGGCTCGGGACGGCGGGACGCAGCCGGTCGGTCGGCAGCGCCAGCACGGCCGGCGCGCCGGCGAGCTGGTGCGCCCAGTAGTCGAGCGAGGCCGCGAGCGCGTCGCCGCCGGCCCGGGCGCGCTGCCAGACCGTATGGTCGGCATACTGGATCGCCAGCGGCGGCAGCGACGGCGGCGCGCCGGCCCGCGCGGCGCGGTAGAGCGCCGAGAGCTCGCGGCGCATCACGCCGTTGGACCAGGCGTCCGACACGATGTGGTGGATGACGCGAAACAGCACGTGCTCGTGCGGTCCGAGCCGCAGGACGACCATGCGCAGCAGCGGCGGCCGGCGGAGGTCGAACGGGGCGAGCATCGCCTCGGTCCACAGCCGCGCCGCCGCGGCGTCGCGTTCGGGCGCATCGAGCGAGGCGAGGTCGTGGACCTGCAGCCGTGCTGACACCGCCGGCAGGACCTCCTGGTAGGGCATGCCGTCGTCGCTGCCGAATGCGGTGCGCAGCGTCTCGTGGCGGTCGACCAGGCCCTGGAACGCCGTCGCCAGGGCGTCGAGGTCGAGCGCGCCGCGCATCCGGTAGGCCTGGGCTTCGTTGTAGGCGGCGGCGTCGGGCGCCAAGCGTTCGACGAACCACAGGCGCTCCTGCCCGAACGAGAGCGGAAAGCGCGTCGGGCCCGCGTTGCGCGGCTGCGGTCGCGGCGCCGTCTCGCCCGCAGGCCGACCGGCGTTTCCGTCGGCCATCGCGCGCGCGGATTCGATCCTGCGCGCCACGGCCGCGACCGTGAAGCCTTCGGCTAGGGCGCCGGCCAGCTCGATGCGGACCCCGAAGACCGCGTCGACGGCGGCCAGGATCTGCGCCGCCTTCAGCGAATCGCCGCCGAGGCGGAACAGGTCGTCGTCGGGGCCCATCC
>JBFWQM010000215.1:0-9280 GCA_050249455.1 Rhodospirillaceae bacterium
GCGCCGTGCGCCAGGTTGGCGAATCCCATCAGCCCCATCGTCACCGACAGGCCGACCGAGATCAGGAACAGGATCATCGCGTAGGCGAGACCGTCGAAGGCGATGCTGAGTGCGGCGGTCATCCGGGCGCGGTCACGGGGCGGGGGAAATACGGACGGCCGGGCGGCGCGCGCACGCCGCCCGGCCTGTCACGCGAACGGCTACTTTTTGTCCTTGCCGAAGGCCTTCCACGGGTCCTTCACGTTCGGGATGGTGTCGAACTCCACGTTGGAGACGACGCCGTTCACCTTCTCCACCTTGCGGATATACTGGTTATCCACGATGTCGCGCGTCTCCGGGTCGATCGAGATCGGGCCGCGCGGGCTGTTGTAGCGCCACGACTTCATCGCCTCGAGGAAGCTCTCGGCCGTCACCTTGCCGTTGGTCTTCTCAACCACGTGGTAGATCGCGGCCATGCCGTCCCAGCCCTGCACGCCCAGGAAGTCCGGCACCTGGTCATCGCCGTAGGCGGCCTTCCACTTGGCCACGAAGTCCTTGTTCTCCGGACGCGTCGCCGCGGCCGAGTAGTGGTGCACGGTGACCACGCCGAGCGGCACGTCGCCCATGTTGGGAAGCTCGGAATCCTGCGTGATGTCGCCGGGGCCGATCAGCTTGATGCCGGCCGCCTCCATGCCGAGGTCGCCGTAGGTCTTCATCACCGCCGTCGCCCACTTGCCGGCGGGCACGAAGACGTAGACCGCGTCGGGCTTGGAGTCCTTCACCCGCTGCATGAAGGGGGTGAAGTCGGGCATGTTGGGATAGGTCACCGGCACGTCGGCGACGATCTTGCCGCCGGCCGCCTCGAAGGCGCGCTGGAAGCCCGCAACCGAGTCCTTGCCCGGCGCATAGTTGGCGTAGACCACCGCGGCGTTCTTGACGCCCATCTTCTTGAACGCGTAGTCGCCCATCGGGTAGCCGGCCTGCCACATCGTGAACGAGATGCGGGCGTTGTACTTGCAGCCCTCGGTGATCGAGGCGGTGCCTGCGTTCATGATCAGGAACGGCACCTTGGCCTTCTCGCAGATGTCGTTCACCGCGAACGCGTTCGGCGAATAGATGATGCCGGCCAGGATCTGCACCTTGTCGCGGGTGACGAGCTCGGTCGCCAGCCGCTTGGCCACCTCCGGGTTCGGGCCGGTGGTGTCGCGGTTGATGATCTCGATCTTGTGGCCGCCCGGGACGTTCGGATGGTGCTTGATGAACAGCTCTATGCCGCGGTTGAGCTGCTTGCCGTTGTCGGCGGTCGGGCCGGAGAACGGCATCATCATGCCGACTTTGACTGTTTCCGCCTGGGCGGCCGGAGCCAGCAGCGCCGCGGCCGCGATTCCGGCCAGCAGGTAACGTGCCTTCATCAAAGCTCTCCCTATGCTTGTACCGACGTGGGTGATCGGACGATTGGAACCCTTATAGCATTGCGGCCGAAACCGCGCCACCGCGGCCGAACCGCGCGGCGCTGTTGCCGCCGTCCGGGCCGCTGCCTAAGCTGTGCGCACGGGGAAACCGGCAACGGGAGGGAGACAATGACGGCCCACGGCATGCGCGTATTCGACGGGGACGGCCACGTCCTGGAGGACGACCAGGAGATCGCGAGCCGGTTCGAGGGCGCCCTCAAGGGCGTTCGGATGCTCAAGCCCTGGACGGTGTTTCCCAGCCTCGACGGCTGGGCGCGCGGCTTCGTGATCGAGAAGGAGGATTCCGGCCGCCTCTACGATCACACCGATGCCAGGATCTGGGGCGGCGTGCTGGACCAGATGGGGCTGGAGGGCAGCGTCCTCTATCCCACCGCCGGCCTCGCCTACGGCCTGATCACCGACGCCGAGTGGGGCAAGGGGGTGGCGGTCGCCTACAACAACTGGCTGGAGGACATCTACACCAGCCAGGACAAGCGGCTGTTCGGCGCCGGGATGACCCCGGTGCACGACCCCGCGTTCGCGGTGCAGGAGATCCGCCGCTGCGCGAAGGAGCGCAAGAACTTCTGCGCCATGCTGCTGCCGACCGTCACCCACATGGGCAAGACCTTCGGCGACCCCTTCTTCTGGCCGATCTACGAGGAAGCGGAGAAGCAGGACATGGCGCTCGCCTTCCACGGCGCGCCGAGCCGCGGCTTCGGCTTCGACCACTTCAACGACTTCGCCAAGGTGCACGCGCTGGAGCACCCGTTCCCGCTGATGATCCAGCTCACCGACATGATCTTCTCCGGCGTGTTCGACGCCTTCCCGAAGCTCCGCGTGGCGTTCCTCGAAGGCGGCTGCGGCTGGGTGCCGTTCATGATGGACCGGCTCGATTACGAGTTCGAATCGGTGTTCGGCGCCAAGGCGCGCAAGCGCCTCAAGAAGAAGCCGTCCGATTACATCCGCGACGGCGAGAACTTCTGGGTGTCGATGGAGCTCGGCGAGCGCAGCCTGAAATACACCATCGACGCGATCGGCTCGGAGAAGATCCTCTATGCCTCCGACTACCCGCACGAGCCGACCGAGGAGGACCTGACCACCGAGCTGCCCGAGTTCATCGAGAGCAACGAGTACAGCCAGACCGTGAAGGACAACGTCCTCTACAAGAACATGAAGCGGTTCTACCGGCTGAACTGACGGCGATCCGGCGAGGCCGGCGGCGGCCCACCTCACCCTCCCCGTTGCTTGCGCAACGGGTCACCTCCCTCTCCCCCCATAGCGGGCGGAGAGGGACGCCACTGACCCTCTCCGCCCACTATGGGGGGAGAGGGTGCGAGCGCAGCGAGCGGGTGAGGTGGGAAGCCGCCGGCCTCGCCGTGTTCTACCGCCGCCGCCAGCGCAACAGGCGGTGCTCCGCGGCCTGGAGGCCGAGGTTGCTGACCAGGCCGAGCAGGGCGAGCAGGATCATGCCGGCGAACATCTCGTCGCTGCGGAAGGCGCGGGCCGACAGCAGCACGTAGTGGCCGAGGCCGTCCTCGCTGGTCAGCATCTCGCCGACCACGGCCAGGATCAGCGCCACCGTGAGCCCGATGCGCATGCCGGCCAGGATGTCGGGCTGGGCGTTGGGCAGCGCGAACTTCCACACCGTCTGCAGCCGGCCGAAGCGCAGGCTGCGGGCGACCTCCAGCAGCCGCGGCTCCACCGACGTCACGCCGTGGACGGTCGCCAGCAGCACCGGCCACACCGAGCCGATGGTGATGACCACCAGCACCATGTCGCCGGTCAGGCCAACGAAGGCGATGACGATCGGGACGTAGGCCGACACCGGCACCGGCCGCACCAGCTCCAGGCTGGGCGCCACGTATTCCCGCGCCAGGCGCGAGATGCCGATGGCGACGCCGAGCGCGATGCCGGCCAGCGAGGCGAGGAACCAGCCATAGACCATGCGCTCCACCGTCGCGAGCAGGAGATCGGCGAGATCGCCGCGCGCGAAGCCCGCGACCAGCGCCGCCCAGGCGCGGTCGGGGCCGGGCAGGAACACCCGCGGCACGACGCCGGTGTCGGACAGCATTTGCCACAGCGCGACCACCGCGGCGAGCACGACGAAGCTGCCGGCGAACCACAGCGCGCTGCCGGCGCGTATCACCGCGCGAGCTCCGTCGTGGTCGACATCGCGCCGAACAGCCGGCGCTGCAGGAACAGCAGGAACGCGTTGAGCGACCAGCCGACGATGCCGAGCCACAGCAGCATCGCGAACATCAGGTCGGGGTGCAGCGACTGCGCCGCCAGCATCAGCTCGGCCCCGATTCCGATCGGGTTGGTGGTGATCTCCGTCGTCACCGCGATGATGAGGGCGACCGCGGCGGCGAGGCGGAAGGCGACGAAGTAGCGCGGCAGCGCCGCCGGCAGCACGATCTTGGTCACGATCGCGACCGGCGACAGGCGCAGGGTGCGGCCGACCTCGAGCAGCCGCGGCTCGATGCTGCGGATCGCGGCAACGCCGTAGATCAGGATCGGCCAGAAGCACGACTTGGCGACCAGCGCCGCCTCCATCGCGATCCCGAAGCCGAACACCAGGAGCGCGAGAGGGATCAGGGCGACGGTCGGGATCGGCCGCAGCACCTCGATCGTCACCAGCATCAGCCGCGCCAGCAGCGGCACCAGGCCGAGGATCGCGCTGCCGATCACCGCCGCGCCGCCGCCGATGGCGAGCCCGATCACGGCGGCCTGCAGGGTCTCCCATGTGCGCGTCGCGATGGTGCCGTCGATCAGCGCCTTCGCGAACGCCGCGGCGATCGCGCTCGGCGGCGCCAGCGAATCGCTCTGCACGTCGTTGACGCGCATCGCGACTTCCCACAGCACCAGCCCGGCGACTGGCAGCAGCGCGGCCTTGGCCGGTCGCGCGCCGGCGGTCATGAATGGCTTTCGCGCACGAAGTCGAAGATGGTGCGGCGCAGCCGCAGGAACTCCGGATGCTCGCGGGTGGAAAGCTGATGGCGCGGGCGCGGCAGGTCGATGCGGAATTCCTGCGCGATGCGGCCGGGGTTCGGATACAGCGCGACCACGCGGTCGCCCAGGTAGATCGCCTCGTCGAGGTCGTGGGTGACGAACAGCGCCGTCGTGCCGGCATCGGCGATGATGCGCAGCACCTCGTCCTGCAGGGTCTGGCGCGTCATCGCGTCGAGCGCGCCGAACGGCTCGTCCATCAGCAGCACCGACGGCTCCTGCGCCAGGCAGCGCGCGATCTGCAGCCGCTGCTGCATCCCGCCGGAAAGCTGTCCGGGAAAGCTCTCGGCATACGCGCCGAGGCCGACCATCTCCAGCAATGCGAAAATACGCTCGCGCCGCACCCGGCGCGGCACGCCGCCGGCCTCCAGCGCGAGCTCGACATTGCCGTAGGCATTGCGCCACGGCAGCAGCGCCTTGCTGTAGTCCTGGAACACCACCGCGACACCCGGCATCGGCCGCGTCACCGCCGCGCCGCGGAAGCTGACCTCGCCGCGCTTCGGCGTCAGGAGCCCTGCGGCGAAGCGCAGCATCGTCGTCTTGCCGCAGCCGGACGGGCCGACCACGCAGACGAATTCCCCGTCGCGGACGTCGAGGTCGATGTTCTCCAGCACCGACACGGCGCCAAACGCGTGGTGCACGTCGCGGAACGCGATCGCCGTCTCGGTCATCGCCCCTCCTCGTCGCCATAGACCGCGGGCACCGTCAGCGCGAGGTGCTGCGACAGCGCAGCGCAGGCCCGCGCCGGGTTGCGCTTGAGCACCACCTCGGCCAGCGCGACGTGTACCTCCGGAAAGCTGCGCGGATGCACGAGGCCGCGCACCATGACGCTGCGGTAGCGGAACGCCTGGTCGTACAGCGTATCGTGCAGGTCGAGCATGCGCTGCGAGCCGCAGGCGGCAATCAGCGACGTGTGGAAGCGCTTGTGGGTCCGGTCGATCGTCGTCACGTCGGCATCGACACCCGGTTCGCTGGCCGCGGCGGCATTGCGCAGCCGGTGCAGCGCCGCGACGATCCCCGCCTCCCACTCGTCGTCGCCGCGCGCGATTGATTCGCGCAGCGCCTCGCCCTCCACCAGCTGGCGCAGCCGCGTGATGTCCTCCAGGTCGTGCCGGCTCATGGCCGGCACGCGGAAGCCGCGGTTGCCGACGGCGTGGACCAAGCCGGCCGCGGTCAGGCGCGACAGCGCCTCGCGGATCGGCGTCGCGCCGATGCCGTAGCGTTCCACCATGTCGTTGATGCCAAGGCGCGCGTCGGGCGCGTATGCGCCCGCGACGATGTCGTGGCGAATGCGCGCAACCGCGCGTTCCACCAGCGTCGTCTCCTCCCCGGCTGGGCCGCGCGTCCCGTCTGTCGCGCCGGCCCTTATCGTTGTCTTGAGCATGACGCCGTTCATAGCAAAGAAATTTTATGGACAAAAAGTCTTTTTATCGATAGTTCGGAAAACCACGATAGAGCAGAGGCCAGGAACGGCCCGGACATACAGGGAGGATCCGCCTATGCGATTCGCAGTGCGACCGCATCTCGTCACCGTCATCGTCGCGGCGCTGTGCCTGACGGCCGGCGCGGCGCACGCCGCGACCAAGGTCAAGATCGGCTTCACCGCGGTCACCGGCTTCCTGGCCGGCTTCGTCGCCACCGACCACGGCATGTTCGCCAAGCACGGAATCGATGCCGAGATGATTCCGATCGGCATCGGCACCAACATCCCGCCAGCGCTGGTGTCGGATTCGATCCAGATCGGCGGGCCGACGCCGACGGTGGTGCTGCAGGCGAACGAGGGCGGCCTCGAACTCGTGTTCCTGGCAGCCGCGTCGGTGTTTCCCAACCCCAATCCCGGCGGCCTCGTCGCGCGGTTCGGCAGCAACATCAAGACTGTGAACGACCTCAACGGGACCCGCATCGGCGTGCCGGGCATGAACGGCTTCCTGCACGTGATGTTTCGCCGCTACCTCAAGTTCAAGGGCGTCAACGACAGCTCGGTGAAGTACATCGAGATCCCGTTCCCGCAGTTCCCCGACGCAATGAAGAGCGGCCGCATCGACGCCTATCCGGCGACCGACCCGTTCTATTCGCGCGCGATCGAAACCAAGGCCGCCTACCTCGTCGCCGACTACTACGAGGGCATCCCCGACGGCACGATGACGGTGGTGTGGGCGTCGACGCGGAAGTGGGCGGAGGCGAACCCGGCGCTGGTGAAGGGTTTCCGCGCGGCGCTGACCGAGGCGGGCAAGTTCATCGACGATCCGGCGAACGACAAGGCGTGGCGCGCCAGCCTGGCCAAGCACACCCGGCTGCCGGAACCGGTGGTCGCCAAGCAGGCCAAGCCGAACCTCGCGGTCGACATCTCCGACGCGCAGATGCAGTTCTGGATCGACCTGAGCCGGGAGCAGGAACTGATCAAGGGCAACCCGACCGCCGCCAGCCTGATCGCCCGGTAGCCGCGCCATGGCCCGCTTTCCCTACGCGAAAGGCCTGCACGACCTCGGCACCGGCTGCTTCGGCTACCTGCAGCCGGACGGCGGCTGGGGCCTGAGCAATGCCGGGCTGATCGTCGACCAGGGGCAGTCGCTGCTGGTCGATACCCTGATGGACCTGCCGCTGACCCGCGAGATGCTGGCGGCGATGCGCAAGGCGGCGCCGGCGGCGGAGCGCATCGGAACCCTGGTCAACACCCACGCCAATCCCGACCACACCTTCGGCAACCAGCTCGTCGAAGGCGCGGTGATCCTGTCGTCCGACGCCTGCCTGGAGGAGATGCGCGAGCAGCTCAAGCCCAACCCACGCGGCAACATGCGCACCGAATGGCAGAAGTTCGGCGACGCCGGGCGGTTCTTCAACGAGGTGATGTTCTCGCGGTTCTCCTATGACGGCGTGGTGCTGACCCTGCCGCAGAGGACGTTTACCGGAGAGCTCACGCTGCATGTCGGGGCCAAGGAGGTGCGCCTGCTCGAGGTCGGGCCGGCGCACACCCGCGGCGACGTGATCGTCTACGTGCCGGCCGACAAGACGCTGTTCGCCGGCGACATCATGTTCGTCGGCGGCCACCCCGTCGTGTGGGCCGGGCCGATCGCCAACTGGATCAAGGCGTGCGACGTGATGCTTGGCTGGGACGTCGAGACGGTGGTGCCCGGCCACGGCCCGATCACCGACAAGAGCAGCATCCGCGACCTGCGCGACTACCTGAAGTTCGTCGAGCGCGAGGCGCGGGCGCGCTACGATGCCGGCATGGGCTATGAAGAGGCCGCGCGCGACATCGACCTTCGGCCCTACGAAGACTGGATCGACCGCGAGCGCATCGTGCTCAACGTGTTCAACTGCTACCGCGAGTTCGCGCGCGAGACCGGGCCGTTCGACCGCTTCGAGGTGATCGGCGCGACGGGCCGCTACTACTACGACCGCAAGGCGGGAAAGCTCTAGGAAACACCCATGCCCACCCTGAACGACACCCACGACCCGGCGCGCCGAAGCTGGGTCGAAAGCGCCAACCGGCCCGACGCCGACTTCCCGATCCAGAACCTGCCGCTCGGCGTCTTTCGCCAGAGCGGCGGCGGTGCGCGCGGCGGGATCGCGATCGGCGACATGATCCTCGACCTCGCCGCCGCGGTCGCGGCCGGGCTGTTCAAGGGCGATGCGGAAGCGGCGGCGCGGGCGGCAGCGGGACCCGCGCTCAACCCGCTGATGGCGCTCGGCAACGGCGCGGCATCTGCGCTCCGCGCGGCGGTTTCCGACCTGCTGCGCGATCGCGCGCCCGGCCGCGACAAGGTCGAGCGGTGCCTGGTCCCGTTGGCGGCGGCGGCGATGGAGATGCCGGCCGCGATCGGCAACTTCACCGACTTCATGTGCGCGATCGACCATACGCGGCGGATGTCGCCGGAGGGCGTGCCGCCGGCGTGCTTCACCTCGCTGCCGATCGCCTATCACAGCCGCGCGACCACCGTGCGGATCAGCGGCACGCCGCTGGTCCGCCCCAACGGCCAGTACCGCGGCCCGGACGGCAAGATCGCATTCGGGCCGGAGCCGTCGCAGGACTTCGAGCTGGAATTCGGCGTCTTCGTCGGCCGCGGCAACGAGATGGGCCGCCCGATCCCGATGGCCGCGGCGCCCGACAGCCTGTTCGGCTTCTGCCTGGTCAACGACTGGTCGGCGCGCGGCATCCAGGTCTGGGAAGGACGGCCGCTGGGTCCGTTCCTGGGTAAGAGCATGATGACCAGCATTTCGCCGTGGGTGGTGACGGCGGAGGCACTGCGGCCATTCCGCGCGCCGGCGCACCCGCGCCCCGCTGGTGAGGCGCCCCTGCCGCACCTGTCGGACGCTGTCGACGAGGCCGAAGGCGGCATCGACATCGTCCTGACCGCCGAATGGTCGACCGAGGCGATGCGGCACGCCGGCACGGCCCCCGCGGTTGTCACCCGCACCAACTTCCGCGACTGCTATTGGACCTTCGCGCAGATGCTGACCCATCACGCCAGCAACGGCTGCAGCCTGCAGCCCGGCGACCTGCTGGCCAGCGGCACGGTCTCCGGCCCGACGGACGGCTCGCGCGCCTGCATCGCGGAGCTCACGAAGCGCGGCACCGAGCCGCTCTCGATCGGCGGCGAGCCGCGCGCCTGGCTCGCCGACGGCGACGAGGTGACCTTCCGCGGCCGCGCCAGCCGCGACGGCCACGTCGCGATCGGCTTCGGCGAATGCCGCGGCCGCGTGACCCCCGCCGTCCCCTGGCCGGCCGGCTGATCGGGCACCGCGGCCGCCCGGCTTCGTTTCGTCGCGTGCGCTTGCTATGGTGGCCCGGTTCCCCTCCGCCGCTCGGAAAGGACCACCATGGCCGCGGGGCCTGACGACCA
>JBFWQM010000216.1:0-9219 GCA_050249455.1 Rhodospirillaceae bacterium
AGCTGGCGCCGCGCCGGGTCGCCAAGGTCAACGACGTCGTCAAGGAAGGCGACCAGGTCAAGGTCAAGGTGCTCGGCATCGACGACCGCGGCAAGGTCCGCCTCAGCATGAAGGCGATCGACCAGGTCACCGGCGAGGACATCAGCCAGACCGCCGAGGCCGCGCCGGCGTCGGCCTGATCCGCGGCCGCCCGCCTGCAGCCGGCCCGCGCCGATCCCGGCGGGGGCCGGCGCCGGTTCGGCAAAGATCGCCGTGGCCCTGGTCTTCACCGATTCGGTTGATATATAGGCGGGGTATCGGCGCTGCTGCGCTGCCGTCCATCGCGGGCGGCCGGCACGGCGGCGCAGTGGCGTGACGCAGACAGGGAGGATGGCCCGCGGTGAAGCCGCTCCGGCCGGTCGTCATTTCGGGGCGCGAGGTGCTGCCGCTGGTGGAGGGCGGCAAGGGCATCGCCGTCTCCAATGGCGAAAGCTCCGGCGCGTGGGCCGCGGCCGGCGGGGTCGGCACGTTCTCCGGCGTCAACGCCGATTCCTATGACGACAAGGGCCGGCGCATCCCGATCGTCTACCACGGGAAGACCCGCCGCGACCGCCACGAGGAGCTGATCGCCTACGCCATCCAGGGCGGCATCGCCCAGGCGCGCATCGCGCACGAGACCTCGGGCGGGCGCGGGCGCATCCACATGAACGTGCTGTGGGAGATGGCGGCGGCCGAGCGCGTGCTGCACGGCGTGCTGGAAGGCGCGAAGGGGCTGATCCACGGCGTCACCTGCGGCGCCGGGATGCCCTACAAGATCGCCCAGATCGCCGCGTCCTACGGCGTCTTCTATTATCCGATCGTGTCGTCGGCGCGCGCCTTCCGCGCGCTGTGGAAGCGGTCCTACCACAAGTTCCCGGAATGGCTGGGCGGCGTGGTCTACGAGGACCCCTGGCTGGCCGGCGGCCACAACGGCCTGTCGAACAGCGAGGACCCGCTGCACCCGGAGCCGCCGCGCCCGCGGGTGGCGGAGCTGCGCGCCGTCATGGTCGAGATGGGCATGGACGAGACGCCGATCTTCATGGCCGGCGGCGTGTGGCGGCTGGACGAGTGGGAAGACTGGCTGGGCGATCCCGAGATCGGGCCGGTCGCGTTCCAGTTCGGCACCCGGCCGCTGCTGACCCAGGAAAGCCCGATCTCGCCGGAGTGGAAGAAGAAGCTCCTCACCCTGGGCGAGGGCGACGTCATCCTCAACCGCTACAGCCCGACCGGGTTCTATTCGTCGGCGGTGTCCAACACGTTCCTGCACGAGCTGCGGTCGCGCTCCGAGCGCCAGATCGCCTTCTCGGTGGAGGCGGTGGGCGAGCTCAACGTGCCGCTGCGCATCGGGCCGCGCGGACGGCTGGTCTACGTCACCGCTTCCGACCAGGCCTCGGCGCTGGCCTGGATCGACCAGGGCTTCGGCGATGCGCTGCGCACCCCGGACTCGACCCTCATCTTCGTCGCCGGCGACAAGGCGCAGGAAATCCGCGGCGACCAGCTCGCCTGCATGGGCTGCCTGTCGGCGTGCCAGTTCTCCAACTGGTCGCAGAACGAGCTTGGCACCACCGGCCGGCTGCCCGACCCGCGGTCCTACTGCATCCAGAAGACCCTGCAGGACATCGCGCATGGCGGGGAGGTCGAGCAGCAGCTCATGTTCGCCGGCCACAACGCGTTCCGGTTCAAGGACGATCCGTTCTATTCCAACGGCTTCGTGCCGACCGTCCGGCAGCTCGTGGAGCGCCTGGAGACCGGACGGTAGCGGCAGAAACCGCGTGCCGAGACCATAACGGCTCTAGAATCGCTTGCAGTTTGGCGTCGTCATATTACATCCTAGTCTATCGACCGCCCCTTGGACGGTAGTTTGGGAATGAATCGACCCTACGCCCACGCCGTGGACCTCCTGCGCAGCGCCGGACTGCGCCCGACGCGCCAGCGCATCGCGCTCGCGCGCCTGCTGTTCGACGGCCGCGACCGCCACCTGACCGCCGAGGACGTCCACGCCGAGGCGGCGGCCGGCGGCGTGCGCGTGTCGCTCGCCACGGTCTACAACGCGCTGCATCAGTTCACCGCTTCCGGCCTGCTGCGCGAGGTCGTGGTCGATCCCGGCCGCTCGTACTTCGACACCAACGCCAGCGACCATCATCACTTCTACTTCGTCGAGACCGGCGCCCTGCAGGACATCGCCAGCGACGACGTGGCGGTCAGCGCGCTCCCCGAGCCGCCGGCCGGCACCCAGGTCAACCGGGTCGACGTGATCGTCCGCGTCTCGCGGCGCGCACCGGCGGTTCGAAAGAACCCCTGACGCCGGCGGGCGTCCAACTTCATTGTAAGAATTCTAAACTGTTGACGGCGTGAGGCGCGGCGCTTATAGATGAACCGTAGGCGGCGGCCGGGAACCGACTCCGGCTGCACGACCCAATGGTGCAATCGCTTGCAGGAGGAGGGACCCATGGCAGGCAAGAGTCTCAAGGGCACGAAGACCGAGAACAACCTGAAGGAAGCGTTCGCTGGCGAATCCCAGGCCAACCGCCGGTATTTGTATTTTGCCCAGAAGGCCGACGTCGAAGGCTTCAACGACGTCGCCGCCGTGTTCCGTTCGACCGCGGAAGGCGAGACCGGCCACGCGCACGGCCATCTCGAGTTCCTCGAGGAGGTCGGCGACCCGGCGACCGGGCAGCCGATCGGCTCGACCTCGCTCAACCTGAAGGCCGCGATCGCCGGCGAGACCCACGAGTACACCGACATGTATCCCGGCATGGCGAAGTCGGCCCGCGAGGAAGGCTTCGACGAGATCGCCGACTGGTTCGAGACCCTGGCGAAGGCCGAGCGCTCGCACGCCGGCCGCTTCACCAAGGCCCTCAACGACATGGGCTGACGGGGACCCGCTCCCCGACGACCGCTCCGGGCCGCGGGATTCCCGCGGCCCGCACGCGGCCCGGCAATGGGCCGCCCTTTCCCGCACGAGGAACCCGGACATGCGTGAAGGCAGCCTCGAGGCGCCTACGCGGCACCCAGTGGCGTGGAACGACCCCGACTTCTACGACGAGGCGAAGCTCGACGCGGAAATGCGCCGCGTGTTCGACATCTGCCACGGCTGCCGCCGCTGCTTCAACCTGTGCGACAGCTTCCCCCGGCTGTTCGACTTGGTCGACAACAGCGAGACGATGGAGCTCGACGGCGTCAAGAGCGCGGATTTCAAGCCCGTCGTCGACGCCTGCACGCTGTGCGACATGTGCTTCATGACGAAGTGCCCCTACGTGCCGCCGCACGAGTTCAACCTCGACTTCCCGCATCTCATGCTGCGCTACCGCGCGGTGGAGCACCGCAAGGGCAAGGTGCCGTTCGCCGAGCGCCAGCTCACCGAGACCGACCGCAACGGCAAGCTCGCCGCCGTGGCCGCGCCGCTGGTGAACTGGGGCAGCAAGGTCGGCAACGGCCTGACGCGGCCGCTGATGGAGTCCGTCGCGGGCGTCGACCGCAATGCCGAACTGCCCAAGTTCCACGGCAAGACCTTCGCCGCGCGCGCCCGCGGCGAGCCGGCGGCGGTCAACCGCGACGCGCCGGCGTTCGGCCGCAAGGCGGTGCTCTACGCCACCTGCTTCGTGAACTACAACAACCCCGACATCGGCGCCGCCGCGCGCGCCGTGCTGGCGCGCAACGGCGTGGAGACCGAGGTGTCCTACGCCGGCTGCTGCGGCATGCCGAAGCTGGAGCACGGCGACATCGCGCGGGTGGCCGAGCAGGCGCGCAGGGTCGCGGCCGATCTCGGCGCCTGGATCGACAAGGGCTACGACATCATCGCGCTGGTGCCGTCGTGCGCGCTGATGCTCAAGTTCGAATGGCCGC
Organism: Rhodospirillaceae bacterium; assembly: GCA_050249455.1. Lineage (GTDB taxonomy): Bacteria > Pseudomonadota > Alphaproteobacteria > MPNO01 > VGEU01 > JBFWQM01. The sequence continues at coordinate 3,865 of JBFWQM010000216.1, forward strand.
TGATCCTGCCCGGCGACGCGGCGGTGCAGAAGCTGGCGGAAGCGACCTTCGACATCAGCGAATACGTCGTCGACATCGCGCGCAAGGAAGGCCTCGCCCCCGGCCTGACGCCGCTGCCGGGCGGCGTCACGGTGCATCTCGCCTGCCACGCGCGGGCGCAGAACGTCGGGGCGAAGGCGGCCGACCTGCTGCGCCTGCTGCCCGAAACCGAGGTGTCGGTGATCGAGCGATGCTCGGGCCACGGCGGGTCGTGGGGCATCATGAAGGCGAACTTCGAGACCGCGCTCAAGGTTGGCCGTCCGGCGGCGCGCCAGGCGCTCAACAACGGCGCGCCCACCGTCGTGTCGGAATGCCCGCTGGCGGGCACCCATATATTGCAGGGGATGGAGCGTCTCGCCGACGGGGCCGCGGTTCCGGCCGAGGCGCCTCATCCGATCCAGCTCATCGCGCGTAGCTACGGGATCCAGCTGTAGGAGCGGGGTGCGACATGCGGAAGTCAGCGATCACGCGCGACGACATCCTGCCGATGGATGTCTACGGCCGCGAGCGCCGCGCGCGCCGGGCCGCCGTCACCGAGATGAAGCGGAACCGGCGGGTCCACGTCGGCCCCTATGCCACGTTCTATTTCGAGAGCTACGACACGATGTGGCATCAGGTGCACGAGATGCTCTACATCGAGAAGGGCGGCGAAGACCAGATCGCCGACGAGCTCGCGGCTTACAACCCCCTGATTCCAAAGGGGGATGAGCTGGTCGCCACAGTGATGTTCGAGATCGAGGATCCGGTGCGCCGGGCGCGCGAGCTGACGCGCATCGGCGGCGTCGAGAACACAATGTCGATGACGGTCGACGGCGTCGCCGTCAAAGGCGTATCCGAGGAAGACACCGAGCGGACGAACGCCGACGGCAAGGCGTCGTCGGTGCAGTTCGTGCATTTCAAGCTGCCGCCCGCGGTGGCCGCGAAGTTCAAGACGCCGGGCACGAAGGTGGTGGTATCGATCGACCACACCCACTACAGCCACATGGCGGGCATGCCCGAAGAAGTGCGCGCTGCGCTGGCGCAGGATCTCGATTGAGATACCGGGCGGCGTGGCGCCGTCCGCGACCGGACGGCGCCACGCGTCCGACCGTTCAGCTGACGCCGAGCTTCGCGAGCGTCTGCTCGTCGATGCGGCCGGTCGCCTTCAGCTTGTTCTTCGCCTGGAACTTGCGAAGCGCCGACCGGGTCTTCTTGCCCATCATCCCGTCGACCTTGACCTTGTAGCCCTGCTTGATCAGGGCTTCCTGCACCGACATCACCTTGGCGTCGGCCATCGCCTTCTTGGCCATCCCCGGCTTTGCCGCCTTGCCCATCTTCATGGGCGTCGACATCGCCGGCGAGGAGGATTGCGCGTAGGACGGCGTCGCTACCGTCGTGGCCAGCAGGATCGCCGCCACGCCGCACAGAGCGGCAGCGCTTGACTTCACCACCGTGCGGGCAAACACACCCATTGGAAATGCTCCTTGTGTTGGAGAGTTGAGAGCGCAGCGAATCTAGCCGACTCGGGTCGAATTCCGTTAGCGCCGCAGACATATTTACCGGCGCCGGCCACGATTCCCGCCGACTGTGGCAACGCCGCAATCAGTCGATCGCCTCGTTCTCGTAGACGCCCCAGAACTGCCCGCGGGTCATCCACCCGCGCAGGCCGGCGATCTCCACCCGGCACCACGCGCCGCGGCAGCGCATCAGCTTGCCGACGGTCTTCTCCTCCACCTGCGCCATGATCGCGGCGTCCGGCGCCGGTTCGCGCCGCAGCGGCTGCATCGTGCCGGTGACGATCACCGTGCGCTTGCCCGACAGCATCGACTGGTGGACCCAGCCCTCCGTCCCCTGCCAGTCGCGGATCTTGCGCCAGGCGTCGAACTCGACGATCACCTCGACCGGCATCGACCGCTGCACGAAGACCCAGTTGACCGGGTAGCGTGTGCCGGGGCCGGCGCGCACGTTGACCTCGCCGGCACGGATCGAGACGAAGCGCGGCACCTTCAGCCCGCTGCCGCCGGCGGCGAGCGCGATCGCCGGCAGGCAGACCGCCGCCGCCGCCAACAGTCCGGTCAGTTGCCGCCGGACCGGCCGGGCGGCACGCAACGCTCTCTCGCTGATTGACATCGCTGACGGAGCATTATACTCGCGCTGCCGAGTCGCGGCCAACGCCGCGGCCGATCCGGAAGCGCAAATGCCCAAAGCGAAGCCCGTCGTCGTCGTCACCCGCCGCCTGCCGCACGAGATCGAGACGCGGATGATGGAACTTTTCGACGCGCGGCTGAACGCCGGCGACCGGCCGATGACGGGGGCGGAGATCGTCGCCGCGGCCCAGGCGGCCGACGTGCTGGTGCCGACGGTGACCGACCGGATCGACGCCGCGGTGGTGAACGGCCTGCCCAGGCGGCTGACCCTGATCGCCAATTTCGGCGTCGGCGTGAACCATATCGACATCGCTGCGGCGACCGCGCGCGGCGTCATGGTCACCAACACCCCCGGCGTCCTGACCGAGGACACCGCCGACCTCGCCATGGCGCTGCTGCTCGCCGCGCCGCGCCGGCTGGGCGAGGGCGAGCGGCTGCTGCGCACCGGCAAGTGGCAGGGCTGGACGCCGACCTTCATGATGGGCCATCGCGTGTCCGGCAAGCGGCTGGGCATCATCGGCATGGGCCGGATCGGCCAGGCGGTGGCGCGCCGGGCGCGCGCGTTCTCGATGTCGATCCACTACTACAACCGGCGGCGGCTGCATCCCGACATCGAGGCGCCGCTGGAGGCGACGTTCTGGGAGAACCTGGACCAGATGCTCGCCCACATGGACTTCGTCTCGGTCAATTGCCCGCTGACCGCGGAGACCCGGCACCTGCTGTCGGCCGAACGCCTGGCGCTGCTGCAGCCGCACGCCTACCTGGTCAACACGGCCCGCGGCGAGATCATCGACGAGGACGCGCTGACCCGCCTGCTCGCCGCAAAGCGCATCGCCGGCGCGGGGCTCGATGTCTACGAGCGGGAGCCGGCCGTGGCGGCGAAGCTGCGCCGGCTGGAGAACGTCGTGCTCGCCCCGCATCTGGGCTCCGCGACGCGCGAGGGCCGCATCGCGATGGGCGAGAAGGTGCTGGTCAACATCCGCAACTTCGCCGACGGCCACAAGCCGCCGGACCGGGTACTGCCGGACTAGCGCATCCCACTTCGGCGTTTTGCCGCAGAGGCATCGGAACCCGCATGCCGGCGGCGATATCGTGCGGGCGGTAAGCCGAACTCGCGCTTGAATGCGCGGTTGAAGGCAGCCTCGGACTCATAGCCGCTGTCGGCGGCTATGTGCAGGATCGTGCTTCGGCTGGTCTGCAGCGTTCGCGCGGCAAGCTGCAGCCGCCAGCGCGCAAGGTAGGTCAGCGGCGGCTCGCCGAGGAAGCGCGCAAACCGCTCGATGAGGACGGTTCGCGACGCGCCGGCCTCCGCAGCCAGTGCCGCGATGGTCCACGGATACGACGGCTGACGGTGCATCAAGGCCAGGGCGGCGCCGACTACGGAATCCCGGGCACCGGCAAGCCAGCCGGTCTGCTCTTGCGGCAGTTGCTCCATGTAGTGGCGCAGCGCCTCGATGAACAGCGCCTCGGCCATCTTGGAAAGCAGAACGCTCAGCCCCGGACGACCGGCGTTCGCTTCGGCCACCAGATGGCGCACCGAGCTTTCGATCCATGCGCCGGCGGCGTCGCCACGCACGTTGATCTTCACCATCGTCGGCAGGCCGGAAAGGAACATCCGGTCGGCGTCGCGCTCGCAGCCGAAAAAGCCGCAAATGAAGTGAGTCGCTTCGCCGCCGCCGCCGAGCTTCAGGGACGTCAATTCGCCGCCGATTGCCTCGCTGAGAGGGGCTCCCGCGTCGGTCAATGTCGCTGGACTGCCGTTGGTGACGGTGTGCGCGTCGCCGTGCGGAATGATCACGACATCGCCGGCTTCCAGGATCACGGCCGGTTCGTCGCCAAATCGGCAGGTCGCGCGACCCTCGGTCACGAGGTGGTAACTGACCAGACGCTCGGTTCCGGGGGCCAGCGACCGCGCCACGCCGCTCAGTGGCGGTACGATAAACCCCCACGGCGCGGTGCATTCGAGGTTGTAGAAGATCGCACCGGTCATGCGCACGGCATTCAGCGCGGCCGACAATGCATCCATCGTCCCTCCCCAGCGGTATGCGGCTCTCACGGGGGTTGCGGCAAAGAGATGCGGCCTTGCGGCAAATCTTCGCCTGCCTGCGACGCATATGATGGCGCAAATCGTGCCCATAAGGGAGTCCGTCATGGACAAAAATCGAACCGACACTTTGATCGATGGCGCCGATAACGGAACGACGTCTGCAAGCGATGCATGGGACCGGATCGCGAGCGGCTATGATCGCTTCGTCACGTCGTCGCATTTGAGCGTTGCCAGCGAGGCGCTGCGACGTGCGGGACTGCAGCCGGGCATGCGGTTCGTGGACGTCGCCGCCGGCAGCGGCGCGCTCAGCATTCCGGCGGCACGCAGGGGCGCATGCGTTCTGGCGACGGATTTCTCCCCGGTCATGCTCGAGCGTCTCGCTGCGCGCGCGAAGGACGAGAAACTGGATATCGAAACCCGGGTGATGGACGGCCAGGCCCTCGCATTGCCGGATGCCAGCGTCGATGTCGCCGGATCGCAGTTCGGCGTCATGCTGTTTCCCGACATGCCGAAGGGCATGAGCGAGATGGCGCGCGTCGCCAAGCCCGGCGGCCGCGTGCTGGTGAATGTGCTGGGCGCCCCGACAAGGGTCGAGTTCTTCACTTTTTTCATCAAGGGCATTCAGGCGGTCCGCCCGGATTTTGCCGGGCCGCCGATGAATCCGCCGCTTCTGCCGTTCCAGCTTCAGGACCCGGAGCGGTTGCGGGAGGAACTCGAGACGGTCGGGCTGACGGACGTCGAGGTCGATACCGTTGCCGAGACGCTCGAGTTCGCGTCGGGGCAACAGCTCTGGGATTGGCTCGTTTGCAGCAACCCGATCTGCGAGCACGTTCTCGGCCGCCTGGACCTGTCCGAGGAGGAAATCCAGGGAATTCGCGAAGCGCTTGAACGGATGGTGCGCGACCGGGCCGGCGCCGCGCCTACCGCCACGCTGACCGTGCCGGTTCACATCGGCGTCGGGACCAAATGACGACGCGTGTCAGACGAACATCATCGCGCCGTGGTGCGAGGCGTCGGACAGGAACGTGACGATGCCGACGCGGGCGATCGGCACGTCGGCGCGCAGCGATTCCGGCACCACCCGCGCCAGGCGCATGCCCATCTCGCACACCATGAACGCGACGCCGAGCTCGGCGCAGGCGA
>JBFWQM010000217.1:0-9172 GCA_050249455.1 Rhodospirillaceae bacterium
CGGCGACGTAGTCGATGACCCGGAACCAGTTGCCGCGCGGCGGCGGCTGCACGTCGGCCTCGGCCGCGCCGAAGTCCTGCCGGGTCCACACGTCGGCCGGCGTCTCGTCGGCGCGCCAGACGACGCGGGTGACGATGCCGCGCGGCGTCAGGGTCCATTGCGGGTTCTCGCCGTCCCACATCACCACGGCGTTGCCGGCACCGTCGTGGCTGGTCACGATCCGGCGCACGCTGAATCCGTCCGGCGGCGCCTCGACCGGCAAAGGCGGCGGGATCGGCGCCGCGACAGCCGGACGGCCGCCGGGCGGCGGCCGGGCGTCGATCGCCGCGATGGCGAGCCGGGCCGGCGCGCTGCCGCGGTTGATCCAGCGGTGGCCGGTCGCCTGCAGCACCGCGACGTCGCCGGCGGCGAACCGCGTGCTGGAGCCGGACAGGTCCAGGTCGACCGCGCCCGACAGCGCCATCGCGTAGGTCAGCGTGTCGGCCTGGCGCAGCGGCGCCTCCGCCCCCGGCGGCACGTCGAGCACATAGAACAGCGACCCCTCGGCCGGCGGCGTCGCGCCGAACGGGCGGGCGCCGAAGTCCTCCTCCGTCCACATATCCGCCGGGCACCGGTCGGACGACCAGACCAGCGTGGCCAATTCGCCGCGGCCGGAGCGTACGGCGTTCGTCGCCGGCGCGTCGGAGATGACGATCGCCTTGCCCGCCGCATCATGGCCGGTGACGATGCGGCGGACCGGGGCGAAGGCGGGCGTCTCGGACATCGGCAGCTCCCTCGTTCAGTCGGCCAGCGGCACCTTCTCGTCGGCCGGCACGTCGACCTCGAACGAGACCAGCAGCACGGCGATCGCGATGTAGAAGCCGATCTGGGTCACCAGCTCGACCAGCGCCGGCTCGCCGAACAATTCCACCGCACGGGCATAGGTCGCGGCCGTGATCTTCTTGCCGGCCACCAGCTCGTTCACCATCGCATAGACGCACGCCTCCTTCGGGTCGGCGAAGGACGGCGTGCGGCGGTGGCGGATCGCCTCGATCACCGCGTCGGGGACGCCGGCCTTGCGCGCGCCGGGCTCGTGCACCAGCCACTCGTACTGCGCGGTGTAGTGCCGGGCGATGGTGAGGATCGCGAGTTCCTTCACGTTCTTGGGAACCCGCGTCTCCTGGTGGTAGTGCTGCACCAGGTCGGTCAGCGGCTCGCCGATCTCCGGCGCGTGGATCAGCACATTGAACGGCCCGCGCACCCGCCCGCGCTGGGCCATCACCTTGTCGAACAGACGGCGCTGCGCGTCGTTCAGCTTGTCCTTCGGGATCGCGGCGAGCCGGCCCATGGGCGTGTGTCCTCCGGTTTGTATCGTTTCAGCAGAACGGGCAGCTGTGCATGTTGATCATCTGCGCCAGCATCGACGGCGGCGGCGTCTGGTCGCTGCGCGTCATGACCACCGCCTGGCCGTCGGCATAGACGAACGAGATGCCGGGCAGGTCGCCGTGCGCGATCGCGTCCGCCAGGGTGGTGCCGGCCGAGCCGGTGACGGGACCGGCGATGATCAGGTCAGCCGGGGCGCCTTCGCGCAGGATGCCGACGTCGAGCCCGTGCGCCTTCGCGGTATTGCCGGTGGCGATCGCGATGGCGTCCGCCGGGGCGACGTCGCACACGCCCGCGATGAAGAGGATGTTGCGCAGCATGCCGCGCGGGATGACGCCGGTGCCGCCCGGCGTGTCGGTGCCGAGCGTCAGCCGGTCGAGCCGCCCGCGCTCCTTCAGCCGGCGCACCGCGCGCACGGTCGAGCGGTAGTTCCCCGACGAGCAGATCTCCAGCGGGAAGTCGGTGCGGTCCACCACGAGGTCGAGGTCGTCGTCCGACATCGGGATCGGCCCGCCGGCGACGTGCGCGGCGACGTCGGGCTGCAGCCACGACAGCGTCTCGTAGCCGCACACCCGGCTGAGCCCGGAGCGCGACACGCCGCCGGTATGGACCTTGAGGCGGATGCCGCGGGCGCGCGCCCAGCGGCAATAGGTAAGCGCCTCCTCGCGCCGGTCCTCCAGCGGGAAGAAGATGAACTTGGCGAGGATCGCCCCGGCCTTGGCCAGGCGGTCGAAATGCGATTCCGTCATGCCGGGCAGCAGGATGGCGCAGCCGGCGTAGAGCTTCACGCCGCTCCACCGGATGCGCCCCGTGGTGGCCGCCGTCACCTCGGCGAGCGAGGTGATGAGGTCGGCGGTGAGGTTCGGATAGTCGAGGCCCGGCGTGTGCAGCTCGCCCGCCGAGACCATCGTCGTGGTGCCGCCGTGCAGGTAGTTGCCGATCCAGCCGAGGGTGTCCTGGGTCGGCGTCCACTCGCCGAAGACCGGATGGACGTGGCCGTCGATCAGGCCGGGCAGCACGGCCGCGCCCATGGCGTCGATGCGCCGGTCGGCCGCGACCTCGCCCTGCGGGTCGAGCGCGACGATGCGCGCGCCGTCGATCAGCAGCGACTTCACCGGTGCGGCCGGGCGCGCCAGGTCGCCGGTGTAGAACTCGCCGATGTTGTGGATCAGTGTCCGCGCCATGCTCGCCCGTCCGTCTTTGCGTCGCCCGCGAGTCTAGCGGCTCGGGCGCAGGCGGGCCAGCGGCGCGTCTTGACGCGCCGGTGCCGCAGCCGCCAGTATCCCGCGGCCGGACAAGCCGACGAATGCGGCGCCGGGCTCCTGGGGGACCGACATGGCGACAGCCGTCCGCGAACCGCGCCCGCCGCGTCGACCGTGAGTTTCGAACCCGACGCCCGAGGACCGCCCGTGCCCCGACCCGCGACCCGCCGACTGCCGCTGCGCCTGGCTGCCGACATCGGCGGCACGTTCACCGATGTCACCGCGTTCGACGAGAAGACCGGCCGGCTGTCGTTCGGCAAGGCGTTGTCCACGCCCGACAGGCTGGTGGAGGGCATCAACGCCGGCGTCGCCAAGGCGGGCGCCGACTACGCCGCCGCCGGGCTGTTCCTGCACGGCTCCACCATCGCGATCAACACCATCCTGGAGCGCACCGGCGCGACGACGGCGCTGATCACCACCGAAGGCTTCCGCGACGTCTACGAGATCGGGCGCATCAACCGGCCCGATTCCTACAACCTCTATTTCCAGAAGCACCGGCCGCTGGTCGAACGCGCGCTGTGCTTCGAGGTCGCCGAGCGCGTGCTGGCCGACGGCGAGGTGTTGGTGCCGCTCGACGAGGACGCCGTCGCGGAATTGGCCGACGACCTCGCGGCGCGCGGCGTCGATGCCGTCGCGATCCTGTTCCTGCACTGCTACCGCAGCCCCGACCACGAGGCGCGGGCCAAGAAGATCATCGAGGCGCGGCAGCCGCAGATGTTCGTCTCCGCCTCGCACGAGCTGTCGCAGGAGTACCGCGAGTTCGAGCGCACCTCCACCGTCGTCGCCAACGCCTATATCGGCCCGAAGGTGCGCCGTTACATCGGCGAGATCGACGACCATTTGCGCCGCGCCGGGTTCGGCGGCTCGTTCATGATCGTGCAGTCGACCGGCGGGCTCTACGAGTCGAGCCAGGCGCGCACCTATTGCGTGCGGATGCTGGAATCGGGCCCCGCCGCCGGGGTGATCGGCACCCAGGCGCTGTGCCGCACGCTCGGGCTCGACGGCGCCATCGCCTTCGACATGGGCGGCACCACGGCGAAGGCCGGCGTGATCTACCAGGGCGAGGCGCTGACCACCGGCGCCGCGCTGATCGGCGGATACGAGAAGGCGCTGCCGATCCAGATCGCGATGATGGACATCTTCGAGGTCGGCACCGGCGGCGGCTCGATCGCGCGGGTCGAAAAAGGTGGCGCGCTGCATGTCGGGCCGCAGAGCGCCGGTGCGCAGCCCGGCCCCGCGTGCTACGGCCTGGGCGGGACGGAGCCGACTGTCACCGACGCCAACCTGGTGCTCGGCCGGCTCGGCGCCGACCGCTTCCTGGGCGGCGAGATGAAGCTCGACGCCAGGGCTGCCGAGCGCGCGCTGAAGGAGAAGGTCGCCGACCCGCTCGGGATGGACGTCACCGCCGCCGCCGACGGCATCCTGCGCATCGCCACGACCGCGATGTCCTATGCCGTCAAGGGCGTGACCACCGAGCGCGGCATGGACGTCGGCGACTTCGCGCTGGTCGCCTATGGCGGCGCCGGTCCCCTGCATGCGACGCAGATCGCGCGCGAGCTCGGCATGCGCAACGTCATCGTGCCTATGGCGCCCGGCGTGTTCTCCGCCTTCGGGATGCTCTATTCGGACCTGCGCTACGACTTCGTGCGCACCTGGTTCACCCGGCTGCACGAGGCCGACTTCGACCAGGTCGAGGCGGTCTACCGCGACCTGGAGGAAGAGGGCAGGCGCATCGTCGGCGCCGCCTCGGTGACGCCGGCCAAGGTGACGGTGAAGCGCGCCGCCGACATGCGCTATGTCGGCCAGGAGCACGCGGTGACGGTCGACCTGCCGATGAAGCTGTTCGCGAAGAAGGACCGCGACGGCATCAAGCGCGCGTTCGACGCGCAGCACGAAATCCGCTATGGCACCTCCGCCCCCGACGAGCGGGCGGAGGTCGTCAGCCTGCGCACCACCGTCACCGGCATCCTCAAGAAGCCGCCGCAGGAGAAGATCAAGGCCGGCCGCGCCGAGCCGCCGAAGGCGGCCGCCACCGGCAGGCGCAAGGTCTATTTCGACGCGGCCGGGCGCTACGTCAACACGCCGACCTATGCCCGCGCCGCGCTGACCGCGGGCAACCGCATCAAGGGGCCGGCGCTGATCGAGGAGCACGCCTCGACCACCGTGCTGATGCCTGGCGACGCGCTGAAGGTCGACGCCTGGGGCAATTTGGTCATTACCGTCGCGGGGAAACGCTGAAATGGCGAGGGCAGCGAAGGCGAAGGCCAGGACGAAGCCCAGGCTCGACCCGGTCGTCACCGAGATCGTGCGCAACGGCGTCATCTCCGTCACCGAGGAGATGAAGACCAACCTTATGCGCACTGCCTACAACATGATCATCTACGAGGCGCTGGACTTCACCGTCGGCCTGTTCACGCCGGAGGGCGAGACGGTCTCGATCGGCCTCGGCCTGCCGATGTTCATCCGCGGCATGCGCGAGGTGGTGCAGTCGAAGATCCGCCACTTCGGCCGGGACGGCATCCGGCCCGGCGACATCTACATCACCAACGATTCCTACACGACCGGCAGCCACCTGAACCACATCACCCTGACCCTGCCGATCTTCCACAAGGGCACGCTGGTCGGCTTCTCCTGCTGCATGGCGCACTGGCTCGACATTGGCGGCACCATCAGCGGGATGACCACCGACATCTATTCCGAGGGCCTGCAGATCCCGATCCTGAAGTACCAGGACCGCGGCAAGGTCAACAACGACCTGGTCGACATCATCCGCATGAACGTGCGGCTGCCGTCGCTCGCGGTCGGCGACCTGCGGGCGCAGGTGACGGCGGTGAAGACGGGCGAGCGGCGGTTCCTGCAGCTCGTCGAGCGCTACGGCCGCGAGCCGGTGGCCGCCGCCATCGCCGCGATCATGGACCAGAGCGAGGTGGCGGCGCGCGAGCGCACGCTCTCCATCCCCGACGGCGTGTACGAGGCCGAGTCCTACATGGACGACGACGGCATCGACATCGGCAAGCCGGTGCCGATCCGCGTCAAGGTCACCGTCGAGGGCGAGGAGATGACCATCGACCTGACCGACGTGTCGCGCCAGGTCCGCGGCTTCTTCAACTCCGGCATCACCACCGGCCACGCCTGCGCGCAGGTCGCCTACAAGTGCCTGACCTCGCCGACCGACTACCCGATCAACGACGGCTCGTTCCGCTCGCTGAAGTCGATCGTGCCGCCGGGGCGGGTGATCAGCGCGACGCGCCCGGCGCCGATGCGCTGGTGGATGACGTTCCCGATGACCATCGTCGACACGGTGTTCAAGGCCGTGCAGCCGGCGGTTCCGGAGCGGGTGATCGCCGGCCACCACGCCGACCTGCTGGCGGCCCAGTTCCACGGCATCAATCCGAAGTCGCGCGAGTTCTTCATCGGCAATTTCGGCCCGCTGGGCGGCGGCTGGGGCGCCAAGATGACCGAGGACGGGGTCAGCGGCACCGTCTGCATCAACGACGGCGACACGCACAACGGCCCCAACGAGCAGCTCGAGGTGAAATTCCCGCTGATGGTGGAGCGCTACGGCCTGATCCCGGACTCGGGCGGCGCCGGGCGGTGGCGCGGCGGGCTCGGCATCGAGCGCGTGGTGCGGCCGCGCTCCGCGGTGGTGTTCGGCGCCCAGATCGAGCGCGCGCACTGCACGCCGTGGGGCCTCGACGGCGGTCTCGACGCCACCGGCAACGCGGTGGCGCTGCGCATCGACGGCGCGTGGAAGGAGGACTTTCCCAACGCCAAGGTCCTGGTGGTCACCATGAAGGCGGGCGACGCATTCTGCATCCGCTCCGGCGGCGGCGGCGGCTACGGCACCCCGCTCGACCGGCCGATGGAGATGGTGGCCGAGGACGTGCGCCAGGGCTACGTCTCCCTCGACGCCGCGGCGCGGCTCTACGGCGTGGTGGTCGACCCCGTCACTTTCGCCCCCGACCGGAATGCTACGGATCGGCTGCGGGCGCAGATGCGGTCACGTTCGGCGGCGGAGTAGGAAACGGGAACTAGAATCCGAACGTTAGTTCTTCGAGAGCCGCGGCCGCCCACCTCACCCTCCCCACTGCTCCGCAATGGGTCCCCTCCCTCTCCCCTCAAAGTAGGCGGAGAGGGACGCCTTTTGCCCTCTCCGCCCAATTTGGGGGGAGAGGGTGCGAGCGCAGCGAGCGGGTGAGGTGGGCGGCCGCCGGCATCTCAACCGGTCGGCTACTCCCGCGAGTCCTTCAGCTTGATCGAGAGCGAGACGCCGCCGGCGCCGCAGCACGGGCAGGCGAGCGCGATTAGGATGGCCTGCTTCTCCTCGTCGGTGAGGTCGGCCTGGGCAAGCAGCTCGGCGATCTGCTGCTGCATCGCGTCATGCATGGTGCCGCCGCTATAGACCACCGCCTCCGACGACCCGCCGGTGAGCCAGCCCGATCCCGTGCCGCCAAAGCCCGCTTCCTTGTCCGGTCCCGTGTCGCCTTTGCCCGCCATGCGTTCCTCCACTGAGGGAAACATAGGCGCTGGGCGGCCGGGCGCAAAGCCTCACTCCGCCGGCGCCATGCCTTCGTCGAGTTCGCTGTCGAGCTCCCTGTCGTGGGCGCGCTCCTTCGAATGGTCGGCGGCGATGATCATGTAGACCGCCGGCACCACGAACAGCGTGAAAAGCGTGCCGATGGCCAGGCCGGTGGCGATCACCAGACCCATGTTGAACCGCGACACCGCGCCGGCGCCCGACGCCAGGATCAGCGGCACCACGCCCAGCACCATCGCCGCGGTGGTCATCAGGATCGGGCGCAGGCGGATGCCGGCGGCCTCCTCGATCGCCTCGCGCTTGGACTTGCCGGCGCGCTGCAGCGCGTTGGCGAACTCCACGATCAGGATGCCGTGCTTGCTGATGAGCCCCATCAGCGTGACGAGCCCGACCTGGGTGTAGATGTTGAGCGTCGCCCCGCCGATGCCGAGCATGATGAAGGCGAGCGCGCCGGCGATCGACATCGGCACCGACACCAGGATGATGAACGGGTCGCGGAAGCTCTCGAACTGCGCCGCCAGCGCCAGGAAGATGATGACCAGCGCGAACGCGAAGGTGGCGACGAAGCCGGCCGATTCCTGGACGAACTGCCGCATCGTGCCGGCATGGTCCACCGAATAGCCCTGCGGCAAGGTGCGATCGGCGAGCGCGGTCAGGCGTTCGAGCGCCGTGCCCATCGAGACGCCGGGCATGGTGACGCCCTGGATGGTCGCCGAATTGAGCTGCTGGAAGTGGTTCAGCGACTGCGGAACCGTCTTGGTGGTGATCTTCGCGATGGTGGACAGCGGCACCGGCGTGCCGTCGGCGGCCTTCACGTAATAGTCCAGCACCTGCGCGACGTTCAGCCGCTCGCGCTGCTGGACCTGCGGGATTACCTTATAGGACCGGCCCGACATGCTGAAGTAGTTGACGTAGCCGCCGCCCAGCATTGAGGCCAGCGCGCTGCCGACCTCGCTCATGTCGAGGCCGAGCGCGGCGGCCTTGTCGCGGTCGATCTCGATGGTCGCCTGCGGCTGGTCGACCTTGAGGTCGGTGTCGAGGAACATGAACAGGCCGCTGCCCATCGCCTCCTGAAGGAAGGCGCCGGCGACCTCGTTCAGCCGCTCGAACGGCTCGGTCGTGCCGATCACGAACTGCACCGGCAGGCCGAAGCTGCCGGGCAGCGGGGGCGGCTGGAACGCCACCGCACGCACGCCGGCGACCTTGTCGAGGTCGTGCTGCAAGATCGGCTGCAGCTCGGTCGTCGTGCGCGACCGCTCGTGCCACGGCGTCATGACCAGGCCGGCCAGCATCTGGCCGGGGATGTCGAGCTGGAAGGTATGGTCCATCTCCGGATACGTCGTGAAGGTGCGGTGCATCTCCTTCGCGTAGATCTGGCGCTGCTGGAGCGTGGCGTTCGGCGCCGGCGTCGCCATGGCGATGACGACGCCCTGGTCCTCCTGCGGCGCAAGCTCGCTGGTCGAGCCGGCGTAGAAGAAATAGATCGAGCCCAGGATGATCAGCGCGAACACCGCGGTCACCGGCACCGTGTTGAGGCTGCCGTGCAGCCGCCGCTGGTACCAGCCGCGCAACCGATCGAACGTCCGGTCGATGAAGCGGATCAGGCGGTCCTGCACGCCGCGCCCCTCGCGGTCGGGCAGCTTGAGGAGGCGCGAGGACATCATCGGCGACAGGGTCAGCGCGACCACGGCCGAGACCGTGACGGCGCCGACCAGGGTGAACGCGAACTCGGTGAACAGCGCGCCGGTGAGACCGCCCTGGAAGCCGATCGGCACGTAGACCGCGATCAGCACGATGGTCATCGCGATGATCGGCCCGGTCAGCTCGCGCGCGGCGCGCACGGCGGCGGGGAACGGGCGCATCCCCTCCTCCAAATGGCGGTGCACGTTCTCCACCACGATGATCGCGTCGTCCACCACCAGGCCGATCGCCAGCACCAGCGCGAGCAGGGTGAGCAGGTTGATCGAGAAGCCGAAGATCAGCATCATCGTGAACGTGCCGATCAGCGACA
>JBFWQM010000218.1:0-9170 GCA_050249455.1 Rhodospirillaceae bacterium
CGCTTCGTGAAGGACTTCATCGCCAAGTACGGCTACGAGCCGTCGAACTACTCGGCGCAGGCCTATGACCTGCTGCCGTGGCTCGACAGCGCGATCAAGGAGGTCAAGGGCAACCTCAACGACAAGGACGGCATCCGCAACGCACTGCGCAAGGTCAACTACGCCTCGATCCGCGGGCCGTACAAGCTCAACGTGAACCACACCCCGATCCAAAACATCTACAAGATGGTCGTGGAGAAGGGCGCCGGCGGCAAGCCGACGATCGTCAGCCGGGGCGTCGTCTTCGAGAATCACAAGGATGCCTACTTCTCCGAATGCAGCATGAAGTGGTAAGGCATAGGGGCGAGGCGGCGCCGCGCCCGCCTCGCCCCGCCTGATCTCCCGCCACGCGGTCCGCATGACGTTCCTGCTTCTCATCGAACAGACGCTGAACGGCCTCCAGTTCGGCGTCTTTCTCTTTCTGATCTCGGCCGGCCTGACGCTGGTGTTCGGGATCATGAACTTCGTCAACCTGGCGCACGGCTCGCTCTACATGATGGGCGCGTACTACGCCTTCGCGTTCAACGAGCTGACCGGTTCGTTCTATCTCGCCATGCTGCTGATGATCCCCGCGGCGCTGGCGACCGGAATCGTGCTGGAGCTGGTGGCGCTGCGAACGCTCTACGACCGCGACCACCTCGACCAGGTGCTGGCGACGTTCGGCCTGATCCTGTTCTTCAACGAGGTCGTGCGGCTGGTTTTCGGGCCGGAGAGCCAGCGCTTCGACATCCCCGACAGCCTGTCCGGGCAGGTCGAGTTCATCCCCGGCATCCCCTATCCCGAGTACCGGGTGGCGATCATCGCGGTCGGGCTGGTGGTGGCGGTGTTCCTCTATTTCCTGATCGCGCGGACGCGGGTCGGCATGCTGGTGCGCGCCGGCGCGTCCAACCGGGCGATGGTGAGCGCGCTCGGCGTCAACGTGCGCCTGCTCTACACGCTGATCTTCGGCCTCGGCGCGGCGCTGGCGGGGATCGCCGGCGGAATGGCCGGGCCGCTCCTGACCGTGAGCCCCGGCATGGGCGAGGGCATGCTGATCCTCGCCTTCGTGGTCATCGTGATCGGCGGCATCGGCTCGATCCGCGGCGCGCTGGTGGCCTCCATCATCGTCGGCATCGTCGAGACGCTGGGCCGGTCCAGCCTGCCGATGTTCCTGCAGACGTTCCTGCCGACCAATGCGGCGCAGACCGCGGGCCCGGCGCTGGCGTCGATGCTGATCTACGTGGTGATGGCCGCCGTGCTGTTCTTCCGCCCGCAGGGGCTGTTCCCGGCGCGGACCGGCTAAGCGATGCGGCTTTCGACTCGCACGATCTTCCTGGCGATCGGCTTCCTGCTGCTCGCGCTGGTGCCGCCGATCGCCACCGCGCTCGACCAGCCGTTCTACCTGAGCCTGTTCGAGCGCATCATGATCTTCGCGATCGCCGCGGTGAGCCTGGACCTGATCCTGGGCTACGGCGGCATGGTCAGCTTCGGGCACGCCGCCTATCTCGGGCTCGGCGGCTACGCGGTGGCGATCAGCGCCCATTACGGCATCGCGAACGGATTCATCCAGTTTCCGATCGCGATCCTGGGCTCGGCGCTCGTCGCCTGCCTGATCGGCGCGATCAGCCTGCGCACCAGCGGCATGTATTTCATCATGATCACCCTGGCGTTCACCCAGATGCTGTTCTTCCTGGGGGTGAGCCTGGAGGAGTACGGCGGCGACGACGGCATCAACACCGACCGGTCGGAGTTTGCGCGCCTGATCGACCTCTACGATCCATGGACGCTCTACTACTTCGTGTTCGCCTGGCTGGCGCTGATCGCGTTCCTGAGCTGGCGCCTCGTGAATTCGCGCTTCGGCATGGTGATCCGCGGCGCGCATTCCAACGAGACCCGCATGCAGGCGATCGGCTTTCCGACCTACCGCTACAAGCTGGCCGCCTTCGCCATCGCCGGCGCGATGTGCGGTGTGGCGGGCGCGCTTCTGGCCAACGTCACCGAGTTCGTCACGCCGGAGTACATGCACTGGTTCCGCTCCGGCGAGATCATGGTGATGGTGCTGCTGGGCGGCATGGGCACCCTGTTCGGCCCGCTGTTCGGCGCGGTTGCGTTTCTCCTGATGGAGGAGATCCTCAAGGGCATCACGCAGCACTGGATGATCATCTTCGGCCCCCTGCTCGTTCTGCTGGTCATCTTCGCGCGCGGCGGGCTCTACGGCCTGCTGCCCGGCCGGAAGGACGGCGATGGCTGAGCCGATCCTGCGGGTCGCCGGGCTGATCAAGCGGTTCGGCGGCATCCTGGCGACCGACTCGCTGGACCTCGACGTCGCGCCGGGCGAGGTGCACGCGGTGATCGGCCCCAACGGGGCGGGCAAGACGACGTTCATCGCGCAGCTGTCCGGCCAGCTCCGCCCCGACGCCGGCCGCATCCTGTTCGACGGCCACGACATCACCGGCCTGTCCGGGCCGGCGCGGTCGCACCGCGGCCTGGCGCGGTCGTTCCAGATCACCAGCGTGCTGCGCAACTTCTCGGCCCTGCAGAACGTGGCGCTCGCCATCCAGGCGCATGCCGGCCACAGCTTCCGGTTCTGGCGCCGCGCCGACCGCGACGAGGCGCTTCTCGCTCCGGCGCGCGCCATTCTGGACGACGTCGGCCTCGGCCCGCGCGCCGCGGTGCTGGCCGGCAACCTGGCGCACGGCGAGCAGCGCCAGCTTGAGATCGCGATGGCGTTGGCCACCGGGCCCAAGCTCCTGCTGCTCGACGAGCCGATGGCGGGCATGGGCGCCGAGGACTCCGAGCGCGTGACCGCCTTCCTGTCCGGCCTCAAGCGCCGCTACGCGATGGTGCTGGTGGAGCACGACATGGAGGCGGTGTTCGCGCTCGCCGACCGCATCACCGTCCTGGTCTACGGCCGCGCCATCGCCACCGGCGCGCCGGAGGCGATCCGCGCCAACGAGGAGGTGCTGGCCGCCTATCTCGGCGACGACGTGCCGGAGGGGCTCGGCTGATGCTGCGGGTGGAGGGCATCGCCAGCGCCTACGGCCAGAGCCAGGTGCTGTTCGGCCTGTCGCTGGAGGTGAACCAGGGCGAGCTCGTTACCCTGCTCGGCCGCAACGGCGTCGGCAAGACCACCACCGTGCGCACGATCATGGGCCTGCTGCCGGCGCGCGAGGGGCGCATCTTGCTGGCGGATGCGCCGATCGAGAAGCTGCCGCCCTACCGCATCGCCCGCCTCGGCCTCGGCCTGGTGCCGGAGGGCCGCCAGGTCTTCCCCAACCTGACCGTGCGCGAGAACCTGGTCGCGACCGCGGTAGCGCGCGACGGCGGCTGGACGCTCAAGCGCGTGCTCGACCTTTTCCCCGGCCTCGCCGCACGGTCGAGCAACATGGGCAACCAGCTCTCAGGCGGCGAGCAGCAGATGCTCGCGATCGGCCGCGCGCTGATGACCAACCCGCGGCTCCTGATCCTAGACGAGGCGACGGAGGGACTGGCGCCGCTGGTGCGTCGCGAGATCTGGCTGTGCCTGGCGCGGCTGAAGGCGGAGCGCCAGTCGATCCTGGTGATCGACAAGAACGTGGCCGCGCTCTGTCGCATCGCCGACCGCCACTACATCGTGGAGAAGGGCCGTACCGTGTGGACCGGCACCTCGGCCGCGCTGCAGGCCGACCACGACCTGCAAAGGCGCTATCTCGGCGTGTGATACGCCTCTCCAGTCGAAAGGACCGCGCATGAAGATCGTCACCTACAGCACCGGCGGACAGGCGAGCTACGGCGTGGTCGCCGGCGACGGCGTCGTCGATGCGAAGAAGCGCATGGGCGCGGCGTTCCCGACCGTGAAGTCGGTGCTGGCCGCCGGCGCGCTGGGCCAGGTCGCCGCGGCGGTCAAGGGCGCGGCGGCCGACCACAAGCTGGCCGACATCGCCTTCCTGCCGCCGGTGCCGGACCCGGACAAGATCATCTGCATCGGGCTCAACTACCGCAGCCACGTGCTGGAGGGCGGGCGCGACCTGCCGCAACACCCGATGATCTTCACCCGCTTCGCCAACGCCCAGGTCGGCCACGGCCAGCCGATGATCCGCTCCAAGGTCTCCGACAAGTTCGACTTCGAGGGCGAGATGGCGCTGGTGATCGGCAAGGCGTGCCGCCACGTGCCCGAATCCCAGGCGCTGTCGGTGATCGCCGGCTATTCCTGCTACAACGACGGCACCCACCGCGACTGGCAGCGTCACACCTCGCAGTTCACCCCGGGCAAGAACTTCAAGGATTCCGGCGCGTTCGGGCCGTGGCTGGTCACCGCCGACGAGATCCCCGACCCGTCGCGCCTGACCCTTCTCACCCGCCTGAACGGCGAGGAGATGCAGCGCGCCACCACCGACGACCTACTGTTCAACGTGCCGCAGCTGATCGCCTACTGCTCCGGCTTCACCGAGCTGGTGCCGGGCGACGTGATCGTGACCGGAACCACCGGCGGCGTCGGCGTCTACCGCACGCCGCCCGTGTTCATGAAGCCGGGCGACACGATCGAGGTCGACATCTCCTCCATCGGCGTCCTCAGGAACACGATCGCCGACGAGGCGTGAGGTTGGCGGCGGGCGGGGCGCGGCGCTACAATCCGCGCCTTTCCCGGGAGTCCCCATGGCCGCCAAGATCACCATCAGCCTGACCTGCTGCGACTACGACCGCACCCGCGCCCTGTTCGACGGCCGGGTCGGCATCGAGGGCTGCGAGGTGGTCGCCGTGCCGCACGAGCCGGAGGAGGCGTTCCACCGCGCCTTCAAGTTCCAGGAATACGACGTCACGGAACTGTCGCTGTCGTCGCACACGCTGGTGACGGCGCGCGGCGAGAACCACTATGTCGGCGTGCCGGCGTTCGTGTCCCGGCTGTTCCGCCATTCGTCGATCTACATCCGCACCGACCGCGGCATCAAGACGCCGCAGGACCTGCGCGGCAAGACGGTCGGCACGCCGGAATACCAGATGACCGCCGCCCTGTGGGTGCGCGGCATCCTGGAGGACGAGTACGGCGTGAAGCCGTCGGACGTGCACTGGCGCAACGGCGGGCTGGAGGAGGCCGGGCGCGAGGAGCGCGCGACGCTGAAGCTGCCGCCGGAGATCGACCTGAAGGCGATCCCGCACGACCGCACCCTGTCGGACATGCTGGAGAAAGGCGAGATCGACGCCGTCATCGCCGCCCGCGCGCCGTCGTGCTACGACCGCGGCGCGCCGCATGTCGACCGCCTGTTCCCCGACTACCCGGCGGTCGAGAAGGATTATTTCGGCCGCACCGGCATCTTCCCGATCATGCATCTGATCGGCGTGCGCAAGTCGATCGCCGAGAAGCACCCGTGGCTGCCGGTCAACGTGCTGAAGGCGTTCAACGCCGCCAAGGCGCTGTGCATGCACGAGAAGTCGGAGATCGGCCACCTGTTCACCACGCTGCCGTGGCCGATCGCGGCGTACAAGGAAGCGGTCAAGCTGATGGGCGAGGACTACTGGTCCTACGGCTTCGCGCCCAACCGCAAGACGCTCGACGCGCTGACCCGCTATTCGTTCGAGGGCGGCCTGTCGGCCAAGCGCGTGCAGCCGGAGGATCTATTCTGGCCGGCGACGCTCGACCTGACCAAGATCTGAGTTGGAGGACGACATGGCGACCGCGCTGAAGCACCTCGACCCGTGGATCAACGGCCAGGCGGACACGGCCGCCGGCCGGCGCACCTACACCCACGTCTCGCCGGTCGACAACAAGCCGGCGGCGGAGATCGTCGATTCCGACGCCGCGGTGGTCGATGCCGCCGTGCAGTCGGCGCACGCCGCCTACCGCGCCAACCGCAAGCAGCCGATGGCGGTGCGCGCCGGCTGGCTCAACGCGGCGGCGAAGGAGATCGACGCCGTGCGCGACGAGATCGTCGCCGTGCTGATGAGGGACATCGGCAAGCCGCGGAAGCCGGCGACGTTCGAGGCCACGCGCACCGCGCAGTTCCTGCGTTTCACCGCAAACGAGATGACCAGCATGGGCGGCGAGTCGCTGCCGCTCGACGTCATGGCGGCCGGCGCCGGCAAGTACGGCTTCACCCGACGCGTGCCCTACGGCGTGGTCGGCGCGATCACGCCGTTCAATGCCCCGGCGAACCTGTTCATCCAGAAGGTCGCGCCGGCGCTGGCGATGGGCAACGCCATCGTGGTCAAGCCGGCGCCGCAGGGCGTCGAGACCGCGCTGATCATCGCCCGCGCGTTCAAGAAGGCGGGCCTGCCCGACGGCATGCTCAACATCGTGCCCGGCAACCGCGAGGCGGCCGCCGCGCTCGCCGCGCACAAGCTGGTCGACGTCGTCACCTTCACCGGCGGCACCCAGGCGGGCGAGGCGCTGGCGCGCGCCGCCGGCGCCAAGAAGTTCGTCGCCGAGATGGGCTCGAACGCCGCCAACCTGGTGTGCGCCGACGCCGACCTGGCGGATGCCGCCGCGCGCATCGCGGGCTCGGCGTTCGAGGCCTCGGGCCAGCAGTGCATCTCCGCCCAGCGCATCATCGTCGAGGGCGCGGTGCTCGACAAATTCCTCGAGCTGTTCGTCGCGGCGGCCAAGAAGCTCAAGGTCGGCCCGGTGGACGACGAGGACGTGGCGGTCGGCCCGATGGTGTCGATGGCCGCCGCCGACCGCGTGCAGGCGATGGTCGACGACGCGGTGAAGAAGGGCGCGCGGCTGGCGCTCGCGCCGACGCGCGACGGCGCGATCCTGGGCCCCGCCATTGTGGTCGATGCCAGCCCCGAGGCGCGGCTGATGCAGGAGGAGGCGTTCGGCCCGGTCGCGGTGGTGATCAAGGCCGGCGACCTCGACGACATGCTGCGAATCGCCAACTCGACCGAGTTCGGGCTGCAGGGCGCCTGCTTCACCGGCAGCCTCGCCACCGCGTTCCGGGTGTCGGAGGACCTCGACGTCGGGTCGCTGTGGATCAACGAGGGCAGCCGGTTCCGCATCGACACCTACCCGTTCGGCGGCGTGCATTCCTCCGGCTTCGGCCGCGAGGGCGTGCGCTACGCGATGGAGGAGCTGTCGCAGCTCAAGTTCACCGGGATCCGCATCCCGGGCCGGCCCTGAGCAACATCGAGCCGCGGCTTTCGGTCTACCGCGCCGGGCTGATCGGCGCGGCGGCCCGCTACGCACTCGCCGCCGCGCCCAATGGCAGCGTGATCGCCGCGTTCCAGCGCAGCCTCTACGTCGAGACCGCCGCGGGCCTCGCCTGCATCGGCCCGCACGCGCTGGGCGGCGGGCCGCTCAACGTGCTGATCGACGGCATGGACGCGCTGACCCCCTACGACCCGCCGGTGGCGCTGGGAACGCCGGCCAACACCGTCGGCGGCGTCATCCACATCAGCCGGTCGCTGCGCATCGACCTCTCCGACACCGAATCGTGGGAGCCGCCGCCGGCGCCGCCGCTCGACCGCAGCCTGATCGACGCCGGGCTGACCGCGCTGGCGCTGGAAGCTTCGGGCCGCGCGCCGCCGCACGGCCTCGCGCCGCTCGCCTTCGCTGCCGCGCCGGACGATCTCGGCGCCACCGCGTCGGCGACCCTGCGCCGCGCGCAGCCGGCGGCCGAGGCGCTGCGAACATGGCTTGCCGCCGCGCGCAGCGACGCCGCCGCACCGCCGCCGGACGAAGCGGCCGCGCTGATTGGCCTGGGGCCGGGGCTGACGCCGGCGGGCGACGACCTGGTCGGCGGGGCGCTGCTCGCGCTGCATGCGGTAGGCCGGCCCGACGTCGCCGACCGTTTGGCTGAATGGGCGACCGGGCTCGCGGCGAAGCGCACCAACCCGATCAGCCGCGCCCACCTTGCCGCCGCCGCGGAGGGGTCGGGCGCCGAGGCGGTGCACCGCGCCATCAACGCGGTGATGGCCGCCGACCGCAACGCTATGCCCGCCGCCCTCGCAGGGGTCGAGGCGATCGGCCATACCTCCGGCTGGGACGCGCTGACCGGCGCGACATTGGCGCTCGGCACCTGGCGCTGAACAAGGGTGGGGAGCAAGGATCGGGGTTGGACGCCAACCCCCCGATGCTTGCCGTAACGGTTTGGATCGAGAGGTTGGCGTCTGGCCCCGATCCTTGCCCCCTTCGCCGACAACGGGAGGCCGCGGCATGAACATCTCCGGCTCGGTCGCGCTGGTCACCGGCGCCAACCGCGGTATCGGTCGCGCCTTTGCCCGCGCGCTCCTCGCCGCGGGCGCCCGCACGGTCTACGCCGGCGCGCGCAACCCGGCGACGATTGTTGAACCCGGGCTCACGCCGGTCAGGCTCGACATCACCGATCCGGGCGACGTCGCCGCCGCCGCGGCGCGCTGCGGCGACGTGGACCTGCTCATCAACAACGCCGGCGTCGCGCACTTCGCCCCGCTGCTCGCCGCGCCGACCATGGACGCCGCGCGCGCCGAGATGGAGACCAACTATTTCGGCACGCTCGCCCTGTGCCGCGCCTTCGCGCCGATCCTCGGGGCGAACGGCGGCGGCGCGCTGGTCAACGTGCTGTCGGTGGTGAGCTGGATCAACGTGCCGCTGCAGGGCTCGTATTGCGCGTCGAAGGCCGCCGCGCATTCGCTGACCGCCGGCATCCGCTGCGAGCTGCGCGCCCAGGGCACGCTGGTGGTCGGCGTCTATGCCGGCTACATCGACACCGACATGACCGCCGGCCTCGACGTCGCCAAGACCCGGCCGGAGGACGTCGCCGCCGCGACCCTCGCCGCCGTCGAAGCGGGACAGGAGGAGGTGCTGGCGGACGCGCGCAGCCGCACCGTCAAGGCAACGCTCGCCAGCGATCCGGCATCGCTCGACCGCCAGATGCAGGCGGTGTGGGACAGCGCCCGGCGGTGACCATTCGCTGCAATGTGACGCATCACGAGCCGGAGTCACCCACCTCACCCTCCCCGCTGCTTTGCCGCGGGTCCCCTCCCTCTCCGCCCAATTTGGGGGGAGAGGGTGCGAGCGTAGCGAGCGGGAGAGGTGGGGTGCCGCCGGCCCCTCAACCAAGCGGTGCCCTGGCGCGCCGGTGCGATCCGACCTTCGCTACTTCGGCCCCGCGACGATGCGGGCGGCGAGGCGGGCGGCGGCGGCGTTGCTAGGGGCGACCAGGACGCCGGCGTCGCGCAGGGTGCGCGCGGAGGCCGAC
>JBFWQM010000219.1:0-9085 GCA_050249455.1 Rhodospirillaceae bacterium
GAAGTCGTCTGAGACAGCGGGGCTTCCCACCTCACCCCGACCCTCTCCTCCCTCAAGGGAGGAGAGGGAGAGAAGGGAAGCCCTCTCCTCCCACTTTGGGAGGAGAGGGTTGGGTGAGGTGGGCGGCATCGATGCGGGGGAGATGAAGCCATGACCTACACCGCGGACACCGTGATCGCCGGCGGCACGCTGGTGTTTCCCGACTCGACCGCGTCGGGCAGCGTCGCGATCGCCGGCGGGCGCATCGTCGCGGTCGGCGACGCGGCGGCGATGCCGCCGGCGCGGGAGACCATCGACGCGACCGGCAAGCATGTCCTGCCCGGCGCGATCGACGCGCACGTCCACTTCCGCGAGCCCGGCTACACCCACAAGGAGGACTGGGGCACCGGCACCGCGGCCGCCGCGATGGGCGGCGTCACCACGGTGTTCGAGATGCCCAACGTCCACCCGCCCACCGGCACCGCGGAGACGTTGCGCGACAAGCACGCGCTGGCGGCGGCCAAGGCGCATGTCGACTACGGCCTCTACGGCCTGTTGTCGGAGCAGAACCTCGACCACCTCGGCGACCTCGTCGCCGGCGGGGTAATCGGCTTCAAGTGCTTCATGGGCAACACCTTCGGCGACCTGCCGGCGCCGTCCACCGGCGCCATGCTGGAAGGCTTCGAGTTCGTGGCGCGCCACGGCCTGCGCATCGCGCTGCATGCCGAGACCGCCTCGATCATGGCGCGGCGCCAGGCGGCGCTGGAGGCGGCCGGCCGCACCGACCCGCTCGCCCACCTCGCCGCCCGCCCCGCCGTGGTGGCGGTGGAGGCGGTCAGCCGCGCCGCCGTGCTCGCCGAATGGACCGGCGCACGCATCCACATCCTGCACGTCTCCTCCGCCGACGAGCTGGCGCCCCTGCGCGCCGCCAAGGCGCGCGGCGTCGACGTGACGGCGGAGACCTGCCCGCATTACTTGCTGCTCGATTCCGACGACTATGCGCGGGCGCAGGGCGTGATCCGGGTCAACCCGCCGGTGCGCGAGCCGCGCCACAAGGAGCCGATCTGGGCCGCGCTCGCCGACGGCGCCATCGACATGATCGCGACCGACCACGCGCCGCACATCGCGGAGGAGAAGACGCGGCATTCGATCTGGGCCTGCGACTGCGGCTTCCCGGGGGTGGAGACGCAGATGCCGCTGATGCTCGACCAGGTCAACCGCGCCCGCATGACGATCAGCGACTACGTGCGCTGGACCGCGTTCAACCCGGCCCGCGCCTGGGGCCTCTACCCCACGAAGGGCGCGCTGCAGCCCGGCGCCGACGCCGACATCGTGGTGGTCGACCTCGACGCGGCGCGCACGCTCGACGACGCGTCGCTGCACTCGCGCTCCCACATCACGCCGTGGCACGGGCGCACGGTGCGCGGCCTGCCGGTCCATACGATGGTGCGCGGCCGCTTCGTCATGCGCAACCGCGCGCTGGTGGCGGAAACCCGCGGCCACGGCCGCCCGGTGCATACGCTCCAGCGCATGCCGCGCCCGGCGCCGCGCAACCTCGACCAGACGATCGCGGCCCAGGCGGCGCTCGGGTCCGGCTCGCGCTGAAGTCCGCAATCCGCCTTTGACAAGGATTTAGCCGCGGCTGAACATCCCGCCGGGCAAACGAACGGACAACGGGGCAGGGCATGGCGAAGCGGGCGCCGATCGGCGGTCTTGTGGCGGGCGTGGCGGCGCTCCTCGCCACGGCGACGGCGGCACTTGCGGAGGAGAAGGACCGCTACTCGCTGTTCGAGCGCACGCCCGACCGGCTGCTGCGCGACATGACGACTGACCGCCCCGACACGACGGAGAGCCCGTTCACCATCGATGCCGGGCGCATCCAGGTCGAGACCAGCCTGTTCGGCTACGCCCGCTCGCGCCGCGACGCGGAAGGCGCGGTGACCGAGACGTTCGAGTTCGCGACCACCAACCTGCGCATCGGGCTGACGCACAACGCGGAGCTCGGCGTGGTCTGGCAGCCCTGGGGCATCGTGCGCACGCGCGGCGGCGATCCGGCGGCCGCGACGCGCCAGTCGGGCATCGGCGGCCTCGACATCCGCGGCAAGCTCAACCTGTGGGGCAACGACGATTTCGAGGAACCGGGGGCGACCGCGTTCGGCCTGCTGCCGTTCGTCACCGTGCCGACCGACCGCGGCAACGGCATCGGCCCCGACGCGGTCGAAGGCGGGCTGCTCCTGCCGCTGGCGATCGTGCTGCCCGCCGACTTCGGCCTCGGGCTCAACGCCGGCGCCGTGCGCACCAAGGCCGGCGAGTCGTCGCGCTACCACATGGAATACCTGTTGTCGGCCTCGCTCGCCTATGCGTGGAGCGAGGCGCTGGGCACCTATTACGAGGTCGCCGCCCGGCTCAACGTGGACAGCCCGGACGGCGACGCGGTCGTCCTCGCCACCGGCCTCACCTACAAGCTCGGCGACAACCTCCAGCTCGACATGGGCGTGAACGTCGGGGTCACGGCCGGCTCGGACCGGGTCAACCCGTTCGTCGGCGTCTCGCGCCGCTTCTAGGCCAGGTTCACGCCCGCCCGGCGCGCAGGATCAGGGCGGCCGCGCGCTCGGCCACCATCAGGGTCGGGATGTGCAGGCTGGCGCGGGTGATCGCCGGCATGACGGAGGCGTCGACCACGCGAAGCCCCGCGACGCCGCGCACCCGGCATTCGGAATCGAGCACCGCCAGCGCATCGTCCGCCGCCCCCATCCGGCAACTGCCGCAGGCGTGCAGGAACGACCGCGCGTTCGCGTACAACCACGCCTCCAGCGCCGCATCGTCGTCGAGGTCGTCGAGCCGCGTCCCGTCCGATAGCACCTTGTCGACCAGCGCCCGCCGCGCGGCCGGAACGTCGATCAGCGGCGCCGCGAGCGCGGCGAGCGCACCATTGCGCGCCGACCGCACATTGAGCCCGCGCGTGCGGTCGGTCAGGCTGGCCGGGAACGCGCCATGGGTGACCGCCGCCAGCGCCGGGTCGCGCGCGACCGCCATGGCGAGGCGGTATCCCACCTTCAGCCGCGCCATGTCGCGCGGGTCGGCCAGCGCGTTCAGCACCACGTCGGGCGGCGCGTGCGGGTCCGGGGAGGCCAGCCGCAGCCGCCCGCGCGAGAACGGCTTGTACAGCACCACCAGGATCAGCCCGATCCGCCGCCCCAGCGCGTGCCATGTCGTCTTGTTGTAGACCGGGATGTAGAGGTCGTGCGCCGGCGCGCCGGCCAGCCGCGACGACAGCCGCACCGCCAGGTTCGCCGCCGGGCGCATCGCCGCGTCCTGCATCGCGCCGCGGCGCACCGTCAGCGCGACCCCGGCGGAGGGATGGTCGTGGAGGTTTTCCCCCACGCCGGCCAGGTCGGCGACGACCGGGATGCCGAGCGCCCGCAGCTGCGCCGCCGGCCCGATGCCCGAGCGCAGCAGCAGCATCGGGCTGCCCAGCGCGCCGGCGCTGACGATCACCTGCCGCGCCGCGATCGTCTCCGCCGCGCCGTCCGGCCCGCGCACCATTGCGCCGGTCGCGCGCCCGCCGGCGACCGCCAGCCGCTCCGCCGTGACCCCGGCGCGCAAGACGAGGTTCGGCCGCCGCCGCACTGCGGCGCTGAGATACGCCATGGCGGCGGAGACGCGCCGGTCCGGCGTGTTGTTCAGCGGCACCCGCGCGAAGCCGTCCGCCGGAGGCGCGTTCAGGTCGTCCACGAACCCGAACCCGCGCCCCTCCAGCGCCCGCGCCGCGGCGGCGACCACCGGCGGCCAGTCCTCGCGCCGGTGGCGGCGGATCGGGATCGGCCCGTCCGCACCGTGCAGTGGCCCGGCGAAGTCGCGGTCGGCCTCGAGCCGCATGAAGAACGGCAGCACGTCGTCCCACGCCCAGCCCGCGACGCCCATCGCCGTCCACTCGGCGAAGTCGTCGGGCAGGCCGCGGACCGCCATCATCGCGTTGACGCTCGACCCGCCGCCGACCAGCTTCGCGCGCATGTACGCCTGCGTCGCCGCGGCGCCGTCGCGCACCCTGGCCGCGATGTGCGGCCAGAACAGCTCGTCGTGATAGACCGCCCGGTAATACGAATCCGCCACCGCGAACGGCTCCGCCCCCGGCGCATGATCCGGCCCCGCCTCCACCAGCGTCACCGACGTGCCGGGGTCCGCCGACAGCCGGTTGGCGAGGACGCAACCGGCGGCGCCGGCGCCGATGATCAGGAAGTCGGGCATTCGCGCACTACGATAGTGGAGAACGCCGATGCGCGTGGGAGGAAAACGGAGGAGCGTCGCCGACGCGCGAGGCGAGGCTGTTAACAGGTGCGTTTGCTACCTGATGCCGAAAAATTGTCGTTGCTCGTCGAGGGGTGTATCGGCGAGACAGGCAGGCGAAATGGCTGCACCGGACGCTAACATGGCTCTAACGGCCCGCGAGATCGCTGAGGTGACGCCCCGAGACATTCAAGAAGCGGACGATTGGCAAATCGTCCGGGTTCAGGAAGGTCTCGCCGCTGCCCGTGACGGCCGCGTGCGGCCGGCCGAAGACGTCTTCGCCGAGATCGCCGCAAAGCACAGCTACCTCCCCGGCGCCACCCGCCGGTAGCTCAACGCCTCCGCGATATGCACCCGCCGCACCGCCGGCGCGGCCTCCAGGTCGGCCAGGGTGCGGGCGACGCGGAGAACGCGGTGGTAGCCGCGGGCGGAGAGCTTGAGGCGCTCGGCGGCCTCCAACAGCAGCTTGCGGGCGTCCGTGTCGGCGGCGGCGACGTCCTCCAGCAGCTGGCCGTCGGCCTCGGCGTTGGTGCGGATCGGCGGTGCGCCCGGTTTGGCGAGCGCGGCGTAGCGGGTGCGCTGGATGGTTCGCGCGGCGGCGACCCTGGCGGCGACCTGGGCGGAGCCCTCGGCCGGCGGCGGCAAGGCGAGGTCGGCCGGGTTCACCGCCGGCACGTCGACGTGCAGGTCGATGCGGTCGAACAGCGGCCCGGAGACCTTGGACTGGTAGTCCTGGGCGCAGCGCGGCGCGCGGCCGCAGGCGAGCGCCGGATCGTCCAGGTGGCCGCAGCGGCACGGGTTCATGGCGGCGACCATCTGGATGCGCGCCGGATAGGTGACGTGGGCGTTGACCCGCGCCACCACCGCGCGGCCCGATTCGACCGGCTGGCGCAGCGCCTCCAGCGTCTGGCGCTGGAACTCCGGCAGCTCGTCGAGGAACAGGACGCCGAGATGGGCGAGCGACACCTCCCCCGGCTTCGCGCGGGTGCCGCCGCCGACCAGCGCCGGGGTGGAGGCCGAATGGTGCGGATCGCGGAACGGGCGCCGGCGCGACAGCCGCCCGCCGGCCAGCATCCCGGCGGCGGAGTGGATCAGGCTGATCTCCAGCGCCTCCTCCGCCGTCAGCGGCGGCAGGATGCCGGGCAGGCGCGCCGCCAGCATCGACTTGCCCGATCCGGGCGGGCCGATCATCAAGAGGTTGTGCGCCCCGGCGGCGGCAATCTCCAGCGCCCGCTTGGCAGTCTCCTGCCCCTTGATGTCCTTGAGGTCCGGCGCCGGGCCGTCGTCGTCGGCCAGCCGCGCCACCGGCGGGGTCAGCACCTGGCTGCCCTTGAAGTGGTTGATCAGCGCGATCAGGGTCGGCGGCGCCAGCACCTCGAGCTCGCCCGCCCACGCCGCCTCGCCGCCGCACGCCGCCGGGCAGATGATGCCGCGCCCGCTGGTTGCGGCGCCCAGCGCGGCGTTGAGCACGCCCGCCACCGGGTTGATCGCGCCGTCGAGCGCCAGCTCGCCCAGCGCGACGTAGCCGGCCACGTCCTCCGCCGACACCACGTCCATCGCGACCAGCAGGCCGAGCGCGATCGGAAGGTCGAAGTGGCTGCCCTCCTTCACCACGTCGGCGGGGGCCAGGTTGACGATGATCCGCTTGGCCGGCAGCGACAGGCCCATCGCGGTCAGCGCGGCGCGCACGCGTTCCCGGGATTCGCCGACCGCCTTGTCGGGCAGGCCGACCACCACGAACGCCGGCAGGCCGGACGCCATCTGGACCTGGACGTCGATGTCCAGCACCTCGATCCCCTGCAGCGCGACGGTGGTGACGTGGGCGACCATGACGCGCCTTTCCGCGCACGCCGGGGGTTGTTCCGCACAAGTCTAGCCGCCGGTGCCGCGGCGGGCCAGTAGCCGGCCGCCGCGGCGCCCGTGCTATCCTCGCCGCGGGTCGGAGGGGCTGGATGGTCGAGCGTCGCCTGACGGCGATCCTGTGCGCGGACGTGGTCGGGTGGTCGCGGCTCATGGGGGCCGACGAGGAGGGCACGCTCGGCCGCCTCAAGGCGCTGCGCCGCGCGGTGGTCGATCCCGCGGTCGCGCGCCACGGCGGGCGCATCGTCAAGACCACCGGCGACGGGCTGCTGGCGGAGTTCGCCTCCGCCGTCGCCGCGGTGCGCTGCGCCGTGGAGGTGCAGCGCGACATGGCTGCGCACGGCGGGCCGGTCGCCTTCCGCATCGGGGTCAACCTGGGCGACGTGATCCACGACAAGGGCGATGTGTTCGGCGACGGGGTCAACGTCGCGGCGCGGCTGGAAGGCCTCGCCCCGCCCGGCGGGGTGTGCGTCGCGCGCACCGTGTTCGAGGAGGTGCGCGACAAGCTCGCCCTCGACCACGAATTCCTCGGCGAGCAGACGGTGAAGAACATCGCCCGCCCGGTCGCCGCCTACCGCATTGCCGCCGCCGCCGACTATGCCGGCGACGCGCCGCCGCCGCGACCGCGCCGCCGCGCGTGGATCGCCGCCGGCGCGCTTGCCGCGCTCGGCCTCGTCGCGGCCGGGATGCTCCTGCTGCTCGGGCCGGCGGAGCGCGCCGCGGTCGGCACGCCGCCGCCGGCGGCGGTCGCCGCCGCGCCGGCCGCCTATCTTTCCGTCGCTGTGCTGCCGTTCGCCAACCTGTCGGGCGAGCCGGACGAGTATTTCGTCGACGGCATCACCGAGGACCTGATCACCGACCTGTCGCGCATCTCCGGCGCGTTCGTCACCGCGCGCAACAGCGCCTTCGCCTACAAGGGCAAGGCGGTGGACGTGCGCGCGGTCGGGCGCGAGCTCGGCGTGCGCTACGTGCTGGAAGGCAGCGTGCGCCGCGCCGCCGAGCGGGTGCGCGTGACCGCGCAGCTCGTCGACGCGGAGATCGGCACCCACGTCTGGGCCGACCGCTTCGACGTCGCTGCGGCCGACGCCTACGCGCTGCAGGACGACGTCACCGGGCGCATCGCGCGCGCGCTCAACGTCGAGCTCAAGGAAAGCGTCAGCCGGCGCGCCGCGCGCGGCCGGCCCGACGACCTCGACGCCGCGATCCTCGCGACCCACGGCTGGGCGATCCTGTTCAACAAGCCGCAGACGCCGGAGACCAACCGCGAGGCGGAGCCGATCCTGGAGCGCGCGATAGCGCTCGACCCGCGCAACGCGGAGGCGTGGACCGGCCTCTCCTACATGCACTCGCGCGACAGCCTGTACCGGTGGAGCGCCTCTCGCGAGGAATCGACGCGCCTGGCGGTCGAGGCCGGCGAGCGGGCGGTGGCGCTCGACCCGCGCAGCGCCGACGCGCACTACGTCTACGGCTTCGCGGTGCGCCAGACCGGCGACAACGAACGCGCGCGCGCCATCTTCGAGCGCTGCGTCGAGCTCAACCCCAACTACGCGCCGGCCTATTTCTGGCTCGGCTTCATCGAGATTTTCGACGGCGAGCCGGCGCGCGCGCTGCCGCTGATCGACCGCGCCTTCCGGCTCAGCCCGCGCGACGGGCTGGCGGCCGTCTGGTACTACTCGAAGGCCTACGCCCACATCCTGCTCGGCGACGACGCGGCGGCGGTGGAGGCCGCGCGCGCCGGCATCGCGGAGAACCCCAAGGTGCCGACCAACTGGTGGGCACTCGCCGCCGCCTCGGCCCATCTCGGCCGTCCGGCGGAGGCGCGCGAGGCGCTGGCGACCTATACGACCCTCGCCGTCGGCGCCACCAGCATCAGGGCGTGGCGCACCACCGGCTCGCCGACCAGCAACCCCCGCTTCCTCAAGCTCCGCGAGCGGGCGGAGGACGGCCTGCGCAAGGCCGGCATGCCGGAGGAGTGAGGGCGGCGGCCCCGAAGCATGGCGATTTCGTGCTTCGCGACCCGCACGGGGATCGCCGACCGCGGCTTGCATCGCCCCCTCCCCCAACCCCTCCAGGGGAGGGGGCTCATCTTCTTTCCCCCTCCGCTGGAGGGAGGGAGTCGGGGGAGGGGGCCGTCGCGACAGCGAGGAACAGCAAGTCCGGCCAGCCGAAACAGACCGATCGCCGGGGCCGTCGCCACGCCCCCGGAACGAACGATTCACCGCCGCCTGCGACGATTGCGCCGATTGCCGCCGCCGCGGGCGGGATCATATCGTGTCGCGAAGTTCGGGTTCGGGAGTCCTGCGTTGCCCTACGAGACCACGACCGCCACCGCCGTCCCTGGCGCCGTACCCGGCGCCGTACCTGCCGCCGCCGCCCAGCCGCCGCGCTCCGTGCTCGCCTCGGTGCTGCGCGGGGTGCGCCGGCGCTGCCCGAACTGCGGCGTCGGGCGCAGCTTCATGGGCTACCTGAAGGTCCAGGCCGAATGCCCGCACTGCAGCGAGCCGCTGGGCCACATCCGGGCCGACGACTTCCCACCCTACATCACCATCCTGATCGTCGGCCACATCGTGGTGCCGCTGCTGCTGTTCGTCGAGCAGGCGCTGTCGCCGCCGATGGCGCTGCAGATGATCCTGTGGCCGGGGCTCACCGCCGTCCTGACCCTGACCGGGCTGCCCTACGTCAAGGGCGGGGTGGTCGGGCTGATGTGGGCGCTGCGCCTGCGCGGCGACGAACGGCAGGGCGGGTGAGGCTCGCCGCCCTCCTCGCGCTCGTCCTTCTCCTCGCCGGCTGCGCCGGCGACAGCCTGGAACGCAACGCCGCGCGCGGCTTCGAAAGCTGGTGCCGCGGCGCGCACAACTGCACGGTCAGCGAGCCGTCCCGCTAGAGCATTATCCGGCGAAGTGGAAACCGGTTCGCCGTAGGTTATGCGACAACGAAGAATCGAGAGCGGTATCCGATC
>JBFWQM010000220.1:0-9079 GCA_050249455.1 Rhodospirillaceae bacterium
TGGCGGTCGAGGATGCCGCCGCCGGCGAAGCTGTAGAAGCCGATCAGCAGCGGCAGGGTGAACGACACGTTGAGCGAGCTCGAATGCTCGTCGCACATCATGCGCAGCGAGTCGGTCGGCCAGCCGACGTGGCAGGCGACCGGCAGCCCGGTCTCCGCCGCAGCGGCCCAGATCGGATCGAACTCCGGCCGGTGCAGCATGCGCTCGCCGACGGTGCCGAAACACATCAGGCTGACCGCGCCGCGCTGCTTGACGCGGTGGATCTCCTTCACCGCCGCCTTGGGGTCGCGCATCGGGATCACCGCCGACCACTTCAGGCGGTCGGGCGCCTCAGCGCAGCGCGCTTCGATCCAGCGGTTGTAGCTGACCTGCAGCGCGGTCTCGAACTCGTCGTCGACCGTCAGCGGCGCGAACAGCAGGGTGGAATAGATCACCTGCACGTCGACCTTGGCGCGGTCGAGGTCGCGGATGCGCGCCGGCACGTCCATCAGCGACTGGTTGCCGATGCTGAACTCCTTCAGATGGGCGTGGATGGAAGAAAGCGGGCAGCCGATCTGGATGGTGCCCGGCCCAAACGTCCACTGCATCGCCCGCCCGTCGACCAGCCAGAACGAGTTGTCGACGCCCATGTAGGGCGCCTGCTCGCGGGGGATGGTGATCGGGATCGGCCGGCGGTGGCGAAACTTCTTCGGCAGGTAGTCCCAGGTCTCCTCGACCTCGTAGACATGCGAGTCCGCGTCGATGTAGGCCATCGATTTCGCTCCCTGTTGTCGCCTCCGGCCGCGCTTGGCGCGCGTTGTCCGGCCACCACGATATCGTTCGCTAGCTATCGGGTCAATCGCGGCCGGGAATGACGTTGACCCGCCGAATCCGCCTACCTATCGTAGCCGCCAGGGGCGAGCGTCTGGCGGTCGCACGACGCCCAGGACAATCGGACCGCAGGGGAGGACGACATGGTGACACGCAGGACAGTGTGCGTTGCGGTCGGAACTGCGCTCGTCGCGCTCGCGACCGGGGGCGTCGCGTCGGCGGCCGACAAGCTGCGAGTGGCCCTCGCGGTCCCGGGCTTCACGCCCTACGCGCCGGTCTACGCCGCCCAGGATCTCGGCATCTACAAGGCCAAGAACCTCGATGTCGAGCTGACGGTCTATCGCGGCGGACCGGCCGCGCAGGAAGCGGTGGCCGCCGGTGCGGCCGACATACTCAGCTTCTTCCCGCCGGGCGTCGCGCTCGCGATCAAGAAGGGCGTTAAGGAGAAGATCGTCGCCGGCGCTGCGTCGGTCACGCCGCAGGGCTGGCACATCCTCGTCAAGGCAGACTCGCCGATCAAGTCGCTCAAGGACCTCGCCGGCAAGAAGATCGGCATCACCGCCAAGGGCGCGACCAGCGATTTCTACGCGCTGTGGGCGGGCAAGATGTCGGGCGGCGAGATCCAGACCATCCCGCTCGGCGGCGCCGGCATCCTGCCCGCGCTGAAGGCCTCGCAGATCGACGCGGCGGCGCTGTGGCCGAACCTCAGCTATCGCCTGATCGAGGGCAAGGAGGGGCGGTCGCTGGTCGATCTCGGCAAGGAGATGCCGCCCAACCTGCCAGAGGTGTGGGTGGCGACGGACGCGATGATCGCCGAGAAGCCCGACCTGGTGAAGCGCTTCCTCGAGTCGATCATGAAGGCCACCGCCCACATGCAGAAGGACGAGGCCTACGGCGTCGGCTACGTGAAGAAGTACGCCGAGGAGAAGGACGACAAGGTCGCCAAGATGGCCTACGACGCGATCATCAAGACGGCGCGGACGGATGGCAAGGTGGAGGTGGAGTGGCTGAAGAACGCCTACCAGCTTGCCAACCTCGCCGGCATCGCCGACCTGCCGCCGATCGAGCAGATCTGGACCGACAAGTTCCTGCCGGTGAAAGCGGAGTGATCTGCCTCGTCGTCCGGCGCCTGCGCGGCTGCCGCCCGGCCTCGCCCCGACCCTCTCCGCCCCCCGGGGCGGAGAGAGAAATAAGGAAACCCTCTCCGCCCGTCGGGGGGAAGAGGGTGCGCGCATCGCGAGTGGGGGAGGTGGGTCTCGCCGCCCCGCGCCGCCCGCCGTTGCAGGTCCGTCGATGCGCCGCCAGGCCCTGATCGGCCAGTTCCTGTTCCTGGTCGCCTTCCTCGCGCTGTGGGAGGCGGCCAGCCGGACGCAGCTCGTCGACCCGGCCGACCTGCCG
This sequence comes from Rhodospirillaceae bacterium, assembly GCA_050249455.1. Classification (GTDB taxonomy): domain Bacteria; phylum Pseudomonadota; class Alphaproteobacteria; order MPNO01; family VGEU01; genus JBFWQM01. The sequence continues at coordinate 2,209 of JBFWQM010000220.1, forward strand.
CCGTTCTCGGTGGTGATCGCCGAGCTGTGGCGGCTCCTGGGCGAGCGGCGGTTCCTCGACAACGCCGGGGTGACGCTGGTCCGCGTCATGGTCGCGTTCGCGATCGGCGCGCCGCTCGCCGTCACGGTCGGCTTCGTGCTCGGCGAGAAGCTGCATATGGGCGAGATCTTTAACCCCGTCGTCCACTTCCTGCTCGGCGTGCCGCAGTCGATCTTCCTGCCGGTGTTCATCCTGGTCTTCGGCATCGAGTTCATGCAGAAGGTGGTGTTCGGCATCACCCACATCTTCTTCGTCGTGGTGGTGAACACGGTCGCGGCGGTGCACGCGGTGCCCAAGTCGCACGTGCTCGCCGCCCGCTCGTTCGGCGCGACGCCGACCCAGATCTACCTGCGGGTCTTCCTGCCCTCGATGCTGCCGCTGGTGGTGACCGGACTCCGGCTCGGCATGATCTTCAACATCCTGGGCGTGCTGCTGGCGGAGATGTACGCGTCGCGCTCCGGCCTGGGGCTGCTGCTGTTCACCTGGGGGGAGAACTACAACGTGCCGCCTCTGATGGCGGCGATCGTGCTGATCTCGGTGGCGACCATCGCGGTCAACGAGCTGATGCGGGTGTGGGAATCGCGCGTCGGCCGCTGGCAAGCCGCGCAGCTCGCGTCATGAGCCGGCGATGAGCCGCATCGTCATCGAGGCCGAGGCGATCGGCAAGACCTACGCCGTCGGCCGCCGCCCGGTGCGCGCGCTGGAGCAGGTCTCCTTCGCCGTGCAGGAGGGCGAGTTTGTCTCGCTGGTCGGACCGTCCGGCTGCGGCAAGTCGACGCTTCTCCAGATCCTCGGCGGGCTGGTCGAGCGGACGGAGGGCGCGGTGCGGGTGGACGGCGAGCCGGTGACCCGCCCGATGCCGGGCAAGATCGCCATCGTGTTCCAGGACGCGACGCTGCTGCCGTGGAAGACGGCGGCCGCCAACGTCGAGTTCCCGCTCGACCTGCAGGGCATCGGCGCGGAGGAGCGCCGGCGGCGGTCGGCCGAGATGCTGGCGCTGGTGGGCTTGCGCGACTTCGCCGACCGCTATCCGCACGAGCTGTCGGGCGGCATGAAGCAGCGGGTCGCCATCGCCCGCGGCCTCGCCCAGAACCCGCGCATCATCCTGATGGACGAGCCGTTCGGCGCACTCGACGAGCAGACCCGGATCAAGATGGGCCAGGAGCTGCTGCGCATCTGGCAGGCCACAGGCAAGACCATCCTGCTCATCACCCACAGCCTGACCGAGGCGATCTACCTGTCCGACCGGGTGCTGGTGATGAGCCACCGGCCGGGCCGCATCGTCGAGGCGCTCGACGTCGAGCTGCCTCGGCCGCGCACCTACGACATGATCGGCAGCGCCGCCTTCGGCGTCGCCCGCAACCGCATCTGGTCGCTGGTCACCCAGGGGGAGGGGGAAGGCGAGGGGATGGCGGAGCTGTGACCCGCGCCGCCGCCATCCGGCTCGGCTGGGTCGTCGCGTTCGTTCTGTTCTGGGAGGGCGCGCGGCGGCTCGACCTGGTCAACCCGATCATCCTGGCGAGTCCGACCGAGGTGTGGCAGGCGTGGCTCGCGGCGGGCGACCAGTTCCTGGCGGCGTTCCGCGTCACCATCGCCGAGATCGCGGTCAGCATCGTGATCGCGTGGACGCTCGGCGTGGCGACCGGGCTGGTCGCCGGCTCGGTGCCTGTCCTCGGCATGGCGGCGGGGCCGATCCTGTCGTCGCTGTTCGCGATCCCGCTGGTGGTGTGGTACCCGCTGTTCATGATCTGGGTCGGGCTCGGCCCGGAGTCGAAGGTGCTGTTCGCCGTGGTCAGCGGCTATTTCCCGATCGCGCTCAACACGATGTACGGGGTGCGCCTGCTCGACCGCAACTACGCGCGGCTCGGCCGGTCGATCGGCGCCAGCCGGGCGCAGATCGTGCTGCGCATCCTGGTGCCGCTGGCGCTGCCGGCGGTGATCTCCGGCCTGCGGGTCGGCACGGCGCTGATCGTGATCGGCGTCATCGTGGCCGAAATGCTGGCCTCACTCGCCGGGCTCGGGTTCTGGGTGTCCTACCACCGCACCCTGTTCAACACCGGCCACGTCTACCTGGGGATCGGGCTGGCGCTGTCGTGCGTGCTGGCGGTCAACTGGGGCCTCACCCGCCTGGAACGGCACTTCGGCAGCTGGCGCGAGCTGGAGCGGCGGGAGGGGTAGGAGCCCCTCTGGCCTCCAAATAATGTCGTCCTCCGGTCAAGCCGGAGGACGACAAGCAAAAAAAGCTCCCGCTATTGCCCCGCGGCCATCGCCATGGCCGGCTGGGCCGTGACCGCGCTGCGGCCGGCGGCGAGGCGGGCCTGTGCCGCCTCGAGGATCCAGCGCAGCAGGTCGGCATAGGAATGGCCTTCGAACTCGGCCATGAAGTTCATCTTGCCGTCCCAGCACCAGCCCGGGTTGGGGTTGACCTCCAGCAGCTTGATCTCGCCGGCCGCGTCGGTGCGGAAGTCGAACCGCGCGTAGTCGCGGCAGCCCAGCCGTTCGAACAGGGTGATGGCGTTGTCTACCATCCGCCGCTTGGCGTCGTCGTCGGCGCGCGCCTCGCGGTACTTGATCTGGCTCCAGTAGGGCGACGCCGGATCCCACTTCGACTCGTAGGACAGGATCGGCGGCAGCCCGGCGTCGAGCCGGCTGTAGTCGACCTCCAGGATCGGCAGCACGCGCATGCCGAGGCCGGGGTTGCCGACCAGGCCGACGCTGTACTCCGTGCCGGGCAGGTACTCCTGGACCAGCGCGGCGCGGCCGGGCACCAGGTCGCGCAGCCGGCGCAGGTAGGCGATCGCCTCCTCCGGGTTGTGCACCACGGCGTCCTTGGTGATGCCGATGCTGGAATCGCCGCAGTTCGGCTTGATCAGCGCCGGGAACACCGACGGCATGGTGGCCGACTGGTCGCCGATGTCGCACACCGTCTCCAGCGGCACCGGCACGTCGAACGCCATCGCCACCGCGCGGACCAGCGCCTTGTCGTAGCACATGCCCAGGCAGGCGGGCCCGGCGCCGGAATAGGGGATGGCGAGCATCTCCAGCAGCGCCGGGACGTGCAGCTCCAGGAAGGCGTCGTTGTTGTATCCCTCGTCGCACAGGTTGAGGACGAACGCCGGCCGCTCCGCGCGCAGCCGGGGGATCAGGCTGCCGTGGTTGTCCAGGTAGACGAACCGGTACTCGCCGAGCGTGCCGAGCGCGGCCTTGAGCCGATCGACGGTGGCGTAGTCCTCGGCGTTGAACTGGCCGCCCATCTTCACCGTGTCGGGCAGCCGCGGGTCGCCCAGCAGCACCGTCACCTCGGGGAACGCCGGGCGGCCGCGCGCGGGGGACGCCGCGGCCTTGGCCGGCGCCTGGGCGGTCAGGAACATCCGCCGCGCCATCATGCCGAGATCCTGGTTGCGGCTCGACTCGCTCTGCGCCACCGCGTGGAAGCGCACGGCGCGGAACCCGGCGCGCTCCAGCAGCTCGATGATCTTGGCCCGCGAGTACAGGCGCTCGGCGTAGAACTGGTCGGCGATCACGCCCTTCTCCGCGTGCACCACCACCTCGCGCGAGATCAGCCGGTCGCCATCCGACGACAGCGACCGCTCGCGGCAGACGAAGTGGTCCTGGTCGATCCACTCCCACGACCGGCGCTCGAAGTTGGTGCGCATCCAGTCGCCGTCGGTGATGTCGAGCACCAGGGTGCCGCCCGACCGCAGCGCGCGCTGCGCCGCCTTGAGCACGGAGACGTCCTCGTCCTCGCGGTCGAAGTAGCCGAACGAGTTGCCCAGGATGGTGACGCAGTGGAAGCCGCCCTCCGGCATGCGGAACTTGCGCGCGTCGCCCTCGTGGAAGGTGACCGGCAGGCCGAGCGTCCGGGCGCGCTTGCGGGCGAGCCGGATCAGATAGCGCGACCGGTCGAGCCCGGTGACGTGGCGGAAGCCGCGGCGGGCGAGCTCCAGGCTGTGGCGGCCCTGGCCGCAGCAGATGTCGAGGATGCGGTCGTCGGAGTCGAGCCCGGCGGCCGTGACCAGCAGGTCGACCTCGCGCGCGGTGTTGCCGTCGTGCTCCACCACGTCGCCGTCGGTCTTGATGTAGAGCGCATTGAACAGGGTGCGCCACCAGTCCGACGGCAAATGGCGCTCGAGGTCGTTCACCGGGCCAAGGCACTTCGCGGCCGGCGGCACCGGGGCGTTCTTCTGGACCATCTCAACCCTCAGCGGGATCGCCGCATGGCGGCGGAGCCCGTACGACGTGAAAGCCAAGACCGCCCGGGCGGCCCGGCGGCGGTCGTCTCCCTGGCGGCAGAGGCGCACGTCGTGTCTGAGGGACTCCGGGCGTGCCGTTGCGGATGACAAGCGCGCAAATGAACCTGTCCGCAGGCGAATTCAAGTGGCGTCTGCGGGCTGCGGAAAAAATTCCCGCGGCGCGTCGCCGCAGTCACGCCGGTCAGCGATTCCGGCGCGGAAATTCGCCCGTCAGCGACTCCAGGAAGGCGACCAGGGCGTCCACGTCCGCCGCGCTCGGCGCGTGGCCGCCGTCGGCCGCCATCCGGCGCACCGCCTCGGGCAAGGTCAGCGCCGAACCGTCGTGGAAATAGGGCGGGGTGACGGCGACGTTCCTGAGCGGCGGCACCCGGAAGACGAAGCGGTCCTCCTCGCGGCCGGTGGCGCGGTGGCGGCCGGTATCGGGCGCCCACGCCTCGCCGGGGTCCGCCGGCCGCGGCGCGCGCTGCTGGAAGCGGGCGAAACGGCGGCCGCCGAGCAGCGGCCCGTCGTGGCAGGCGGCGCAGCCGAGCGCGCCGAACAGGGCGAGGCCGTCGCGCGCTGCGGGCGACAGCGCGTCGCGGTCGCCCAGCAGGAAGCGGTCGAACGGCGCGCCAGGGGTCAGGAGGGTGCGTTCGAACGTCGCGATGGCGTCCTTCACCGCCGACGGGGTCAGGCCGTCCGGGTACAGCGCGGCGAACTCGGCGCGATAGACGGGGTCGGCGGCCAGCCGCGCGATCGCCGCCGGCCAGGTCGTATCCATCTCGTTGCGGTCGGCGAGCGGGAAGTCGATCTGGTCCTCGAGCGTCGCGGCACGGCCGTCCCAGAACTGGCTGGCGCCGAGCGCCGCGTTGAAGACGGTCGGCGCATTGCGCGCCGCCAGACGGCCGCCGGCGCCGAACGACCGCCGGTGGCCGTCGATGCCGCGGCGCGCGAGGTCGTGGCAGGTCGCGCAGGCGATCGTGCCACTTTCGGACAGCCGGTGGTCGTGGAACAGCCGGTCGCCCAGCGCCACCTTGCGGGCATCGAGCGCCGGCGGATCCGGGATCGGCGCGAAGTCCTGCGTCGCGCCGGGGAGGGCGAGGGCCGACAGCGCGGCGGCCAGCGCCAGCCGGGTCAGGAAGGCATAAGCTCGCGCACCGGCGCGCTGGCGGAGGCCTTGTTTAGAGCGAGGTCGTAGAGGCAGCGCGCCTTCGCCGCGTAGGCTTCCGCGGCCTCCGCAATCGGCTCGCCGCCATCGGACCACAAGCGCCAACGCCACTTGCCGCGCTCGTCGCGGTAGACCTCGTACCACATCGTCGATTGCCCCGGTTCGGCGGGAAGTCCCGACGGCTGCGCCCGCATCCGCACCCGGACGGAGTGTCGGCCGAATCGCAAGGGCGGTCATCACCCGTTCGCGTGATGCCGGCCCGGCGGGCGGCTGCTTGCCGTGGACGGCACGGACGCGTTGATGGCTCATCCATGCCTTGCCCGGCCGGCGCAGAATCCGCATAGTTCGCCCCGCGGGCTCGCGCCCGCCCTCCGTCGCGCAACCAACGAGCTGGCCGCCATGTCCAAGAAGCCGAAGTCGATCGAGACACCCGGGCTCATCGTGCCCCCGCTGACGCCGTTCAATTCCAAGCTCAAGGTCGACTACAAGGTCCTGGAGCGCGAGATCGATTATATCGTCGACACCTGCCGCGCCTCGTGCATCTCGGTCTCGGGGGTCGAGACCTCCGAATACCACTACCTCTCGCTGGAAGAGCGCAAGGAACTGATCCGCAAGACGGTCGAGATGATCGACGGCCGCATCCCGTTCGTGGTCGGCATCAGCCACGCGTCGTACCGCACCTCGATCGAGCTGGCCGGGCTGGCGGAGGAGCTGGGCACCGCGGCGCTGCAGCTGCTCGCGCCCCTGCGCCCGTTCGGCGGCGCGCCGACCACGGCCGAGCTGGTGCGCTATTTCGAGGCGGTGGCCAATGAGACCGCGGCGCCGATCCTGCTCTATCTCAACCCGGGCCCCGGCGCCGACGTGTCGGTGCCGGCGACCATCGAGCTCGCGAAGCTCGACCGGGTGAAGTACATCAAGGAGAGCTCGCGCGACCTGTCGCGCGTCGGCCGCCTGGTCGTCGACATCGACCTCGCCGGCCACGCCCGCTACTTCACCACTATGCAGATGCTGCTTGCGACGCTGGAGCTCGGCGGGTCGGGCGCGACCATGCCGCCGCCGGGCGCCTACATCGCGCGGTTGATCGTCGATGCCTTCAACGAGGGCGACCTCAAGCGCGCCGCCGAGATCCAGCGCGAGTTCTGCCTGTTCCCGCACAAATGGATGGCGCACGGCCTGGCGCCGGTCATGAAGGCGGCGATGGAGATCGCGGGCTGCCCGGTCGGCGATCCGTACCCGCCGTTCGAGGGCCTGCCGGCCGAGGACAAGAAGGCGCTCGCCGCCTACCTGAAGACCACCAGTCTGTTTGCGAAGGAGCGGCGCAATGCTGTCGGTAAAAAGGCTGTCGCTTGACGACGCCAAGGTGATGCTGGCCGGCGCCGAGAAGAAGGCGCTGCAGATCGGCGTCCCCATGTGCATCGCGGTGACCGACGAG
>JBFWQM010000221.1:0-9061 GCA_050249455.1 Rhodospirillaceae bacterium
GTCAGCCCCCATGCCTTCCACGGCCGCCCGGTGGTCCAGTAGCCGCCGGCCATCGCGAAGAACTGCTTGAAGAAGTGGGGATGACGATGGACGGGTACGTCCGTCGTCACGGTAGCGACCGGAACCGATTCATCGGGCATCGAGGTTTCTCTGAACGGCTGTCGGGCGGTGCATGAACAGACTCGGCGATACGCAATCTGCCGTAGGTCTATATAGCATCCGCGGGCCCGGAAACTCGCCCGGGCGACGCGACGGCCGCGACGACGCGCGGCGGGCGGACGGCCGGCGCGATCTGATCGACCGTGCACTGGCGCGGCGCCTTGTCGGGCCGCCAGCGGACCAGCGACGTTCCGTGGCGGAACCGGCCGGCGGTGACATGGTCGTAGGACACCTCGACCACCAGCGCCGCCCGCAGCGGCTGCCAGTCGGCCGACCGCTCGGTGCGCCACCGGCTGGGGCCGCCGGGGGCGTCGCCGGTGAAGCCGGGCGGCTCGACCAGGCGCTCCAGCCGCCGGGTGAGGGCCGGCCGCTCGTCGCGCGCCAGGCTCGATGTGAAGCCGACGTGATGGAGCCTGCCGTCGTCGCCGTAGAGGCCGAGCAGCAGCGAGGCGACGAGGCGGTCCTTGCTGCCGTAGCGGAAGCCGCCGACGACGCAGTCGGCGGTTCGCCGCGGCTTCGCCTTCAGCATCGCCCGCTCGCCCGGCAGGTCCGGTCCGTCGAGCGCCTTGGCGACAACGCCGTCGAGCGCGCCGCCGGCGCGGGCCAGCCATCGGGCAGCATCGCTGCGCCGGCGGGTGAACGGCGACAGCCGCAAGGCGGCGCATTCGCCGGCGTCGCGGTGCAGCCGTTCCAACGCGGTTCTCCGCCGGACCAGCGGCTCGTCGAGCAACGGTGCGCCGTCGGCCGCGAGCAGGATGTCGAACAGGATCAGGACCGCCGGCTGCGCCTCGGCCAGCTTCCGCACGCGGCTCGCCGCGGGGTGCAGGCGCATCTGCAGGGCCTCGAACGACAGCGCGCCGCCGGCCGGGATGGCGAGCTCGCCGTCGACCACGAAGCGTCGCGGCGCTACCGCTTCCAGGGCGGCGACGATGTCGGGGAAGTAGCGGCCCAGCGGCTTGCCCGACTTGGCCTGTAGCGCCACCTCGTCGCCGTCGCGGAAGGCCAGGCAGCGGAACCCGTCCCATTTCGGCTCAAACTGCCAGCCGGGCCCGTTGGGCAACGTCTCCGCCAGGCGCGCCTCCATAGGCTTTGTCCCAAGCGGGACGGGCAGGCGGTCGGCGCGGCGGTTCATCTTGAGTCGGTCGGTGGTGCGGTTGCCGTATAATGCGGGACCAATCGGATCGTTCCCGCAGAACGGCCACCAGGGAGAAGCACGCATGGCACAGACGACTCGGCCGCCGTTCCGGGCGGATCACGTGGGTAGCCTGCTGCGGCCGACCCCGCTGGCGGAAGCGCGCGCAAAGGCCGCCAAGGGCGAGATCGGCGCCGACGCGCTGCGCGCGGCCGAGGACGCGGCGATCCGCGACGCCGTGAAGCTGCAGGAAGCCGCCGGGCTGCAGGCGATCACCGACGGCGAGTTCCGCCGCACCATGTGGCACACCGACTTCCTGCTCGGCATCGACGGCATCAAGGCGACGCAGTCGGACTACGCCGTCACGTTCCACGGCGAGGGCGGGGCCTCGGGCTCCACCTCCTCGATGATGGTCGTGGCCGGCAAGGTCGGGCGGTCGAAACCCATCATGGTCGACCACTTCGCCTACCTGCGCGCCCAGACGGGCCGCACCGCCAAGCTGTGCATCCCGGCGCCGACCTACCTGCACATGCGCGGCGGCCGCAGGATCGTCGACCCCAAGGCCTATCCCGACATGGATGCGTTCTGGGCCGACATCACCGCGGTCTACCGGGCGGAGATCCGCGACCTCGCCGCCGCCGGGTGCACCTACCTGCAGCTCGACGACGTGTCGTTCGCCTGCCTGTGCGACCCCGACATCCGCGCCCAGGTGGCGCGCGACGGCGAGGACCCGGACGACCTGCCGTTGAAATACGCCGGCATCATCAACGGCCTGGTGGCGGAGCGGCCGGATACGATGGCGGTCACCATGCACACCTGTCGCGGCAACCACATGAGCATGTGGATGGCGTCGGGCGGCTACGACGCGGTGGCGGAGAAGACCTTCGGCACGCTGAAGCTCGACGGCTTGTTCCTGGAATATGACAGCGACCGCGCCGGCGGCTTCGCGCCGCTGCGCTTTGTGCCCAAGGGAACGAAGGTCGTGCTCGGGCTGGTCAGCACCAAGGCGGCAACGCTCGAATCTAAGGATGCGCTGAAGCGGCGGATCGCCGAGGCCGCGAAGCACGTCGCGCTCGACGACCTCTGCCTCAGTCCGCAATGCGGCTTCGCCAGCACCCACTTCGGCAACCGCATCACCGAGGACGACGAGCGCCGCAAGCTCGCGCTGGTGGTCGAGGTCGCCGACGAGGTGTGGGGGCGGGCGTAGCCCGACCGGAGGAGACAGCGGGCCGCCGGTTTCCCGGCCGGCGGTCCGGAATTCACTACTTCTTCGCCAGGAAGGCCTGCTGCTTGGCCTCCAGCGCGTCGGTCCAGACGCCCTTTTCCTTGTAGTAGCGGATGGCGCCCGGGTGGTAAGGCGCGACGAACACCTGGGTCGCGCGCGCCACGGTCCATTGCTTGGCGATCGGGTGCACGTCGTTCCACGCGCCCAGGTTCTCGTAGATCGCCTTGGTGACCTGATAGACGGTCTCCGCATTCGTCGTGGCGCCGGCCGCGAGGCCGCAGCCGATCTCGATCGTCGGCACGTCCTGCTCGGGCTTCAGCGGCGGCGTGCCGGCCTTGATCACGGTCTTGCCCCACACCGGCTCGGCCTCGATGATCTGGTCCATCATGGCCTCGGGCATCGGCAGGGTGTGCAGGCCCTTGGCCTGCTGCACCTCCGCAAGGCCGGGAATCAGCGCATACATCATGCCGTCCGCCTTGCCGGTCATCACGCCCTGCGTCTGCTCCTGCGGCGAACGCGCCGGGATGATCTTGATGTCCTTGTCGTAGACCAGGCCCGCGGCCTTCGCCATCACCTGCGCCGCGATGAGCTGGTCGCGGTGCGTGGTCTGCACGAAGATGGTCTTGCCCTTGAGCTGCGGGATCGCCTTGATGCCGGGGTCGGTGACGTGCATGCCGTAGGGCAGGCCGTGGCCGGTGGCCAGGTTCATCACGTTGGGCATGCGGCCGGCCTTCTCGAAGGCGCCCTCGCCGGCATAGGCTTCCTGGATTGGCTTGAAGCCGCAATGGGCGGCGAAGTTCACCTCGCCCGACTGCATGCGCGCCGGCCAGCCGGCGGCCCCGCCGAACGTCTGCATCACGATCTTCTTCACCGGCGTCTTGTCGGTGATGACCTTGTTCATCGCCGACACGATCAGATAGCCGCTGGTGCCTTCCGGCGGCACGGCGAAATTGACGACGTCCTGCGCGGCGGCCGGCCCGCCGGCGGCGAGCAGCGCGGCCGCCGCGACGGCGGCGATGGAGAGGCTTCGGTTCTGGGTCGCTCTCATGGCGTCAGTCTCCCTTCCCTGTTGGTTGGCCGGAGTTCCGGCGACCCGGCGTCTTGGTCGCGCGTTGCGCGGCGGCGCAGCGCCGCCGCGATGGTCAGAACGGCGCTCGGCGCGATCAGCGCGAGGCCGATCAGGTCCGAGTAGCCTTCGGGGTAGAGCAGCAGCAGCCCGCCGCAGCCCAGCGTCACGCTTTCCCAGACCGGCAGCGGCCGATTGAAGAAATACCGGGTCAGCGCGCCGCCCAGCGCGAACACGCCGATCGAGGCGGAGGCGAAGGCGCGCACGAGGTCGGCCGCCTCGCCCTGGAACAGGAGCACGGGGTTGTAGACGAAGAAGAACGGCACGATGAAGGCGATGACGCCGAGCCGGCAGGACTCGAGCGCGGTGGTCCAGAAGTTGGCGCCGGCCACCCGCGCCGCGATCATCGCGCACAGCGCGACCGGCGGGGTCAGCATCGATAGCAGGCCGAAATAGAAGATGAACATGTGCGCCGCGAGCGGCTGCACGCCCATTTTGATGATCGCGGGCGCGATGGTGGACACCAGCAGCACATAGACCAGCAACGGCGGCGCGCCCATCCCGAGCACGATCGCCGCGGCGGCCGCCAGCACCAGGACCACGAAAAGGTTGTCGCCGGCGATCGCGTGCATCGCCTGCGGCAGGACGGCGCCGAGCCCGGTCAGCGCGAAGCCGCCCATGATGACGCCGATCGCCGCGCCGGCGACGCCGATCTCGGCCATCAGCCGGCCGGCGCCGTCGAGCGCATTAACGGCGCCGCGCCAGCGCAGCCCGCCGCGGCGCGCCGCCGCCAGCGCGACCAGGACGACGAGGCCGCCGAGCGCCGACTGGTCGACCGGCATGCCGGTGTAGCCGAGCAGGAGGAGCAGCGCGGCGATCGCCGCCAGCAGGTACCAGCCGCGGGCCAGCGTGCGACCGAGCGGCGGGATCTCGGCCACCGGCACCCCCTTGATGCCGGCGCGCGCGCCATCGAAATCGACGATCACGAACATCGCGAGGTAGTAGAGGACCCCCGGGATGAACGCCGCGACGGCGATGGTCCAGTACGACGTGCCCAGGATGTCGGCCATCAGGAACGCGGCCGCGCCCATCACCGGCGGCATCAGGATGCCGCCGGTGGACGCGGCCGCCTCCACCGCGCCGGCGAACGATGGCCGGTAGCCCATCCGCTTCATCGCCGGGATGGTGAAGCTGCCGGTGACCAGCACGTTGGCGACGCCGACGCCGCTGATGGTGCCGAACAGCGCGCTCGCCACCACCGCGACCTTGGCCATGCCGGCGCGGAACCGCCCGGCGATGCCGAGCGCGCCGTCGAGGAAGACGCCCGCCGCGCCGGTCGCCTGCAGGAACGCGCCGAACAGCAGGAACATCGCCACCGTGGTGGTGAAGATCTCCATCGGCGAGCCGAACATGCCGCTTGAGTTGCCGGCGTAGTAGAAGCTCTGCACCAGCGATGACAGCGTGTAGGGCCGCGTCGCCAGCACGCCCGGCAGCAGGTGGCCCACCATCGGGTAAATGAGGAAGACGAGCGTCACCAGCGTGAAGGTCCAGCCGAGCAGCCGGCGGCAGCCCTCCAGCGTCACCAGCACCAGCACGATGCCGAGCACCTCCTCGGTCCGGCTCGGGATGCCGACGCCGGCCAGCCACTCGTCCCACGACAGGAAGGCGTAGAACGAGGCGCCGACGCCGGCGGCCGCGAGCACGAAGTCGTACCACGGCACGCGGCGCCACGGGCCGCGGCGGCCGGCCGGATACAGCATGAACAGCAGGAACAGCACCATCGAATAGGCCAGCGCGCGGTGCGCGCCGTAGAGCCTGATGTCGATCAGCTCCAGCACGGTCGAGATGTAGAGGAGCACGTAAACGCTCAGTCCGATCGCGGCCAGCCGGACGACCGCGCCCAGCGGTCCGGCGAGCTGGCGCGAGCGCTGTTCGCCGTCCTGCGGCCCGTCCGTGGCGTCCGGTTCCGCCTGTGCCGCCATCGGGCACTCCCTGTGATCGTTATGATCCGCGCGGTCTGTCGCCGCGCGCGCGTTGCTCTCTTTCTAGCGCGTCGCGGTGCGGCCCGTAAACCTTGGTCAGCCGAAGCTGCCGCCGCCGGACACGTTGACGATCTCGCCGGTCAGGTAGGCGGAGTCGGCGGAGACCAGGAAGGCCGCGACGGCGGCGATCTCCTCCGGCTGGCCGATGCGGCCCAGGATGGTGCGCTCTCCGACCCGCCGCAGCGCGTCGGCGCTGTAGTCGGCGGTCATCGGCGTCTCGGTCGCGCCGGGGCTGATCGCGTTGACCCGGATGCCGTCGGGGCCGAGCGAGCGGGCCAGCGCGCGGGTGAGCCCGATGATCGCCGCCTTGGACGTGACATAGGCCGGTCCGCCGCGGCCGTGGCCGCCGACGCCCGAGACGTTGACCGACCCGGAGCCGGTCAGCACGATCGCGCCGCCGCCGTGGCCGGCCATGTGCTCGGCGGCGGCCTTGGCGATGTGGAACGAGCCGGTGACGTTGACCGACAGCACGCGGTCGAATGCCTCGCCGTCCAGCTCGCGCCACGTCTTGGTGCAGTGCACCGCAGCGCAGTGGATCAGCGCATCGAGGCCGCCGAACGCCACGACCGTACGCGCCACCGCATCGCGGCATTGCTGCGCATCGGCGACGTCGCAGCGCACCGCTTGGAACGCGCCGGGCGGCGCGGCCGCGGCGAGCGCGTCCGGCGTCGGCGCGACGTCGGCGCCGGTCACCCGCCAGCCGTCTGCAAGCAGGCGGCGCGCGCAGGCGAGCCCGATGCCGCTGGCGGCGCCGGTGACGATGGCGGTTCGGCTCATGACTGTCCCCCTTGTTTTCTGCCGTCGATCAGGCGCATGTCGCCGCCATGCGCCTTCTCGGCGACCAGGCCGCGCATGACCGAGCGGATGGAATCGGCGACCGCGGCGACCGCGGGCGTGCGCGCCCGGTCGGTGCGGGTGACCAGGGTGCGCGTCAGCATCAGGCCGCGGACCGGGCTGACCGCGAGCGCGCGCCGGCGCACCTCCTCGTAGACCGCGGAAGTCGGCAGGATGCCGGAGACGAAGCCGCGCGCGATGAACTCCTTCTGCGCCGACAGGTCGGCCAGCTCGTAGCGCACGTCCAGGCGGATGCCGGCCTCCTCGGCCTTGCGGTCGAGGTAGTTGCGGTTGCCGCTCGGCCGCGGGAACAGGATCAGCGGCGCGCCTTCCAGCTCGGCCACCAGCATCGCGCGCGCAGCGCGCCGGTTCGCCGGCGCCGTCACGAAATAGAGCGGCTCGGTCATGATCGGCTCGATGGTGCAGCTGCGGATCTCGTCGGGGCTGACCATCACCGCCAGGTCGATGCGCCCGGTGTCGAGCCCCTCGAAGATCTGGTACTGCGCGCCCTCGACGAAGTGGATGCGCAGCCGCGGGTGGTCGGGGGCGAACCGTTCCGCGACGCGGCCGAGCAGCAGCCGGCTGAACGCCGGCGAGGTGCCGATCGTCACCTCGCCGGCCGGCAGGTTTGACCGTTCGGCGACCTCGGCGCGCGCCGCTTCGGCGTCGCGCAGCAGCGCCGCCGCCCGGCCGAGCAGCACGGTTCCCGCCGCGGTCAGCGCGACGCCGCGCGCGTTGCGGGTGAGCAGCCGCACGCCGAGCTCGTCCTCCAGGTCCTGGACGCGGCGGCTGAGCGAGGACTGCGCGATGCCGAGCCGCGCCGCGGCCTCGTTGAAGCTCTGGGCATCGGCGACCTCGACGAAGTAGCGGAGCTGGCGCAGGTCCATGCGGCTGATTATGTCGGATCGGCATAACTCTAATGCCGACGAGATATTGGCGTCAACGCGGGCCGCCGCGTAAGGTGGGCCGGACACCGGGGCCACGTCGCGGAGGATCGCGCCATGCGCGTCATGAGCTTCCACCTGATGCCGTACGCCGACCTCGACCTCAGCGTGAAGGACGAATACCGCAGCGTCTGGCTGGTGCTGCCCAACACCTATTTCGACCCGGAGAAGGGGCACAAGCTCTACAACCGCTACCTCGATGAGCTGGAGCTGTGCGCGGCGCTCGGCTTCGACGGCGTGTGCGTCAACGAGCATCACCAGAACGCCTACGGCCTGATGCCGTCGCCGGTCGTCCCCGCCTCGGCGCTGGCGCGGCGCACCAAGGACTGCCGCATCGCGATCCTCGGCAACGCGTTCTGCCTGCGCGAGCATCCGCTGACCCTGGCGGAGGAGCACGCGATGCTCGACTGCATCACCGGCGGGCGGCTGATCTCCGGCTTCGTGCGCGGCGTCGGCGCGGAATATTTCTCGATGGCGGCGAACCCCGTGCTGTCGCTGGAGCGCCACATCGAGGCGGCGGACCTCGTGGTGCAGGCGTGGACCAGGCCCGGCCCGTTCGCCTACGAGGGCAAGCACTACCACTTCGAGTACGTAAACGTCTGGCCGCGGCCGTTCCAGCAGCCTCACCCGCCGATCTGGTGCCCGTCGATGGGCAGCCTGGAGACGGTCGAGTGGGCGGCGCATCCCGACCGCAAGTACGTCTACCTGCAGAACTACAGCCCGCGCGAGACGGTGGCGCGCTACCTCGACATGTACCGCGAGACGGCGGCGCGCAAGTACGGCTACGCCGCGACGTCCGACCGGCTCGGCTGGGGCGCGCCGGTCTATGTCGGCGAGACCGACCAGCAGGCGATCGACGAGGCGCGCCCGCACATCGAGGCGCTGTTCAACATCTTCCTGCCCAAGGTGTCGGAGCTGATGTTCTTCCCGCCCGGCTACCTGACGATGAACTCCTTCCGCAAGGTGTCGGAGGCCAAGCGCGGCCACCGCGGCGGGGTGAAGATCGAAAGCCTGATCGAGCGCGGGATCATCGTGTGCGGCAGCCCCGACACGGTACGGCGCAAGATCATGGAGGCGCATCATGAGATGGGCTTCCAGGAGCTTGTCGTCATGCTGCAGTTCGGCACCATGCCGGCGTCGCTGACGGAGAAGAACATCCGCCTGTTCGCATCCGAGGTGCTGCCGGCGCTGCAGCCGCTGTCGGACCGCGAGTATCGCGGCTTCGAGCTGCCGGCCGCGGCAGAATAGCCATGCTCGCCAAGCTCCGCTTCGAGGGCGCGCCGGTGGTCGTTACCGGCGCCGGCGCCGGCATCGGCCAGGCGTGCTGCGTCGCGCTGGCGGAGCTCGGCGCCTCGCTGGTCCTGGTCGGGCGCACCGAGAAGTCGCTGCGCGAGACTCAGGCGCTGGTCGCCGGCGCCGGCGTCGCCACGCTGTGCCATGTCGCCGACGTCACGAAGGAGGACGACGTCGCCGCGCTGCGCGACGCCATCGCCGACCGCTGGGGCCACCTGAAGGCGCTGGTCAACAACGCCGGCGACAATTTCCGCAGCCCCATCCACGAGCTGAAGACGGAGGACTGGGACCGCATCATCGCGGTCGACCTGACCAGCGTCTATTTCTGCAGCAAGCTGCTGCTGCCGCTCCTGAAGCGCGCGCCGG
>JBFWQM010000222.1:0-8993 GCA_050249455.1 Rhodospirillaceae bacterium
CGATCTCCGGCGCATGGACGGGCGACGTCATCGCGGCCTCCTCACCAGCCGGACGCGCCGGCGACGCGGCGGAAGTCGGCGGCGGCGACCAGGCCGTCCTCGTCGCGCGCCACCGCCTTCACCGACCCGAAGGTCAGGCTGCCGGCGGTCTTGATCTCCGGCACCGCCGCCGCGATCTCGACCTGCACGGCGGTATCCATCGTGTCCTCGACGATCGGGCTGCCGGCGGGCGTCACCGACCAGCGCGGCGCGGCAATCGCCGTTTCCAGCGGCTCCCGGTGGGCGAGCAGGCGGGCGAGTACCTGCGCCAGGGTGCAGGTCTGGCCCGCCATGCCCGGCGTCGCGATGGCCATCACCGCGCGGCCGTCGCGCAGCACCATCGCCGGGGTCAGCGTGTGCGCCGGCCGCTTGCCGGGGCCGACGCAGTTCGGGCTGGCGGGGTTGTTGTTGAAGCCGCGCAGCCGGTTGTTCAGCACCACGCCGGTGCCGTCGGCGACCAGGCCGGAGCCGTACGGCGCCGACACGCTCTGGATCAGCGACACCGCGTTGCCGGCGGCGTCCATCGCGACCAGGACCGAGGTGTCGCCGCCGGGGGGCGCCGGCACGTGGCCCGGCGCGTGCGCCGGTGCGGCGGCGCGGCCGGCGATCGCCTCGGCCAGCAGGGCGCGGGCGGCGGCCTCGGTCAGCGCCGCATCGCCCATCGCGCGGGCGGCGGCGCGGTAGGCGTTGCGCCGCGCCGCGATGCCGGCCAGGTAGAACGCCGCGCCGCCCGGCGCCGCGTCGGACGCGGCCAGCTCCAGGAGCTGCAGCAGGAGCGTCAGGCCCCAGGAATTTGGCGGCATGGTTGCGACGTCGTGGCCGTGGAAGGGCGCGGCGATCGGCTCCTGCCAGAACGGCGCGTGGGCGGCCATGTCCGCGGCGGTCAGGATGCCGCCGGCGCCGGCGACGTGGTCGGCGATCCGCCGCGCGACGGGGCCGCGGTAGAACCCGTCCGGCCCCTCGGCGGCGATGCGGCGCAGGGTGGCGGCGCACTCGGGCTGGCGCAGCAGCGCCCCTTCCGGCTGCGGCGCGCCGCCGGGCAGGAAGACGCGCGCCGCGCCGGGATCGGCGGCCAGTAGCGCCGCCCGCTCGCGGGTGTTGCGATACTGCGCGCGGTGGACCGGGATGCCGTCCTCGGCCGCTGCTATGGCAGGCTCCAGGAGCTGGGCCAGCGGCCGGGTGCCGAAGCGGCGCACCGCCTCCGCCCAGCCGGCGACCATGCCGGGCACGGTGATCGACAGCGGCCCGGCCTGCGGCAGGCCGTCGGCGAAGCGCGCCGGATCGGCCGCCGCCGGCGCCGCGCCGGTGCTGTTCAGCCCGTGCAGCCGGCCGGTCGCCGCATCGAAGTAGAGGAGGTAGAGATCGCCGCCCAGGCCGCAGGCATAGGGCAGCGCCACCGCCAGCACCGCGGCGCCCGCCACCGCGGCGTCGATCACGTTGCCGCCGCCGCGCAGCACGGCCGCCGCCTCGAAGCTCGCCAGGTGGTGCCCCGACGAGACCAGCGCGTGCCGGCCGCGGATCAGTTGGACGCTCATGGGTTCCTCCCGCGCGCACTATCGGTGCCGCGGGGCGCGACCGCAACCGGCGACGCAAGGGCGCTCAACGGCGCGATCGCCGGCCCGTCATTTGGACTTTTCAGCGGCGCGTTTGCCCCCAAAAAGCACAACGGCGGCCCGAAGGCCGCCGTTGGTCGGGTCGCCCGGTTGGGGGGTGGTTGGGGGCTCGGGCGGCCCTTTCGGGTGTCTTGGGGACACCACGGTCGGAATGTTTGGGGCGGGTGGGTCCCATAAACATTCCCGACTTCCAGGAATGCAATCCTCATGCCACGCGCGAAGATTGTTTCCTTTCAAACAGTTGGCAGTCTATGCCCCTTTTTGCTCACAAAAATGTGTAAAAAAAACCGACAATCCGTCAAGCGCTGATTTGACGGCTGTAAAGATTGCCGACCACTGCGGCGTAAATGCCGCGCGGCGCGGGTGCGGCCGCTCGGTTCACGCGCGGCCATAGGTGTCCTCGAACCGGACGATGTCGTCCTCGCCCAGATAGCCGCCCGACTGCACCTCGATGAGGTTGAGCGGGTCGGGGCCGGGGTTCTCCAGCCGGTGCTTGGCGCGGACGGGAATGTAGGTCGCCTCGTTCTCCTTCAGCTCGAAGGTCTCGTTGTCGCGGGTCACCACGGCGCGCCCGTTGACCACGATCCAGTGCTCGGCGCGGTGGTGGTGCATCTGCAGCGACAGCTTGGCGCCCACGTTGACGCCGATGTGCTTGACCTGGAACCGGTCGCCGAGGATCAGGGTGCGGTAGAACCCCCACGGCCGGACCACGCGCGGGTGGCCGGTCGCCTCTGGCCGCTGCTGCGCCTTCAGCGCATCGACGACCGACTTCACGTCCTGGGCGCGGGACCGGGGCAGCACCAGCACCGCGTCGTCGGCGGCGACGACCACCATGTCGGCGATGCCGACCGCGGCGACCAGCCGTCCTTCGCTGCGTATGTAGGAATCGCGCGTATCGAGGGCGAGGACGTCGCCCGACAGCACGTTGCCGGCCGCGTCGCGCGCGCCGATGTCCCACAGCGCGCTCCACGAGCCGACGTCGCTCCAGCCGATGTCGGCCGGCACCACCGCGGCGCGTGCGGTCCGTTCCATCACGGCGTAGTCGATCGACTTCGCCGGCACGGCGGCGAACAGGTCCTTGGGCAGGCGCAGGAAGTCGGCGTCCGCCTCCGCGGCGGCGACCGCGGCGCGGCAGCCGGCGGCGATGGCCGGCTCGAGCCGCTCGAGCTCGGCCAGGAACGCATCGGCGCGGAACAGGAACATGCCGCTGTTCCAGTCGTGCGCGCCGGAGGCGACGAAGCCCTGCGCCGTGGCGAGGTCGGGCTTCTCGGTGAACGCGCTGACCTGCCAGCAGCCGTCGCGGCCGGCAAGCGGCGTGCCGCGGCGGATGTAGCCGTAGCCGGTCTCCGGGCCGGTTGGCCGGATGCCGAACGTCACCAGCGCCCCGTCGGCGGCGGCGGCGGCGGCGCTGCGCACGGCGGCCAGGAAGGCGTCGGCGTCGGCGATCGCGTGGTCGGACGGCAGGACCAGCATCAGCGTGTCGGGCGCGTCCTCGGCCAGCACCATCGCGGCGACGGCGGCGGCGGGCGCGGTGTTGCGTCCCAGCGGCTCCAGCACGATGCGGCGCGGCGCGGTGCCGGCCTCGCGGAGCTGCTCGGCGATGATGAAGCGGTGTTCGTGGTTGCACACGACCAGCGGTGATGCGAAACGGGCCGCGTCCGCGACGCGGCCGGCGGTCTCCTGCAGCAGGCTGCGCGCGGCGGTCAGCGGCAGGAGCTGCTTCGGGAACGCCTCGCGCGAAAGCGGCCACAGGCGGGTCCCGGACCCGCCGGACAGGATGACCGGGCAGATCGCCGGCATCGATGTCCCTGAATTCGCCATCGCCGTTCCCCGTGACCTGAACGCATGATCAGGCCGCAAGCGTCACTTAAAGCTTAACGCAAATGCCAGTGATTTCGCTGCGGCGCACAAGGGGCGCGGCGGAAACCTAGATGCGCTGGCCGCCCGGCATCGGCATGAAGCGGACACGCATGGCCCGCCATTCGCGCAGGCGTCCGTCCTGCAGGCGCTCGATCTGCAGCAGGTCCTGCTCGTCCGGATCGGCGCCCACCGGGATGACCATGCGCCCGCCCGGCTTGAGCTGGCGCAGCAGCGGCCCGGGCACGTGGTCGATCGACCACCGCACCACGATCGCGTCGAACCGCATCCGCGCGGCCGGCCAGCCGTAGTAGCCGTCGCCGACCCGCGGCTCGATGTTGGCGTAGCCCAGCCGGCGCAGCCGTGCCGTCGCCGCCTCCAGGACCGCGGGATCGATCTCGACGATATGCAGCCGGTGCGACAGCTGCGCCAGGATCGCCGCGTCGTAGCCGCCGCTGACGCCGATCAGCAGGACGCGCGAGTCGCGCGTCGGGGCGGCCAGGTCGGCGATCGCCGCGGCGACCGTCGGCTGGGTCAGGGTCTGGCCCGGCGCGATGCGCAGCGGCCGGTCGTCGTAGGCAAATCGCTGCAGCGACGGCGGCGCGAACTCGTGGCGCGGCGTCTGGGCCAGGGTCGCCAGGATACGGGGGCTCGGGTGCGGCAGGCCGGTCTCCGCCTCGTTGGCGCGCAGGCTGCGCGCGACCTCGCGCACCATCAGCAGGCGGCGTTCCTCCAGCCCGGACGGCGGTCCGGACTGCGGGACCTCGCCCGCCGCCGCGCCGGCCGCGCACAGCAGCAGCGTGACCGCAGCCGCGGCCCAGGCTGGCACGCGCAGCCGCCGCGGCCGCGCCGGCGCGTCGCCGTTACGCTCGTCCACCTGACTTCACCCTGACTGCCGGGACGCGTTGGCCGCGCCCCGCTTGCTTCTGTCGGGCCGCAGACTATACCGGGCAAGTTAAGGGAGCGAGTCCATGATCGTCGTGTTCGGTTCGATCAACGTCGACCTGGTGATCCGGGCCGCGACGCTGCCGCGGCCGGGCGAGACCGTGCTGGCGCCGACCTGGGCGCTCCACCCGGGCGGCAAGGGCGCCAACCAGGCTGTGGCCGCCGCGCGCGCCGGAGCGTCCGTCGCATTCTACGGCTGCGTCGGCCGCGATTCTTTCGCCGACGTCGCGCTGGTCGGGCTGCGCGCCGCCGGCGTCGATTGCCGCGGGATCCGGGCGGTGCAGGAGGCCCCGACCGCCTGCGCGGCGATCTGCGTCGATGATCGCGGCGAGAACCAGATCGCGGTCGCCAGCGGCGCCAACCTGCTGGCGCGCGCCGCGCAGGTGCCGGACGCGGCTCTGGGGCCGCGCACCACGGTGATGCTGCAGCTTGAGGTGCCGGTCGCCGAGAACGCGGCGCTGGCCGCGCGGGCCCGCCGCCGCGGCGCGCGGGTGGTGCTGCCCGCCGCGCCGGCTGCGGCGGTACCGGCGGCGCTCCTGGAGGCGGCCGACGTCCTTCTGGTCAACGCGCTGGAGGCGACGATGCTGGCCGACGGGCTCGGCATCGCCGCCGCCGACCCGATGGCCGCGGCGGCCGGCCTTTCGGCGCGGCATGGCTGCGCGGCGTCCGTCACCCTGGGCGGGCGCGGCGCGGTCGCGTTCGACGGCGGCCGCCGCTTCGCGGTCGGCGCGCTGCCGGTGCGCCCGGTCGACACGACCGCGGCCGGCGATGCGTTCGCCGGCGCGCTCGCCGCGGCGCTGGACGGCGGGGCGACGCTCGCGGCGGGGCTGCGCCGCGCGGCCGTCGCCGGCGGCCTCGCCTGCCTCGTCGAGGGCGCCCAGCCGAGCCTGCCGGACGCGGCGGCGATCGATGCGCGGCTCGACGACCTTGGGCCGCCGCCCTAGCCGAGCCCGCGCCGCAGCCGGCGGACGGTCGGCGGCACGCTGCGCGCCGCCACTCCCATGACGACCGCGCTCGCCGCCAGCGCCAGCGCCAGCGCCGGGACCCGCGCCCAGGGGGCGTGGCCGGCATAGACCACGGCCGCGGAAGCGAAGGCGGTCGACGGGAAGGTGTAGGCCCACCAGGCGGCGCCGAACGGCAGGCGGGCGAGCCGCGGCGCCAGCGCCGCGGCTCGCATGAAGGAGAGCGCCGCCAGCGCGGCGGCGGCATCGATGGGCCAGCCCGCGGCGGCGCCGCCGATCGCGTCGCAGGCGAGCACGCAGAGCGACCACGGCGCGATCGCGATCACGGCTGCGGGCGTCGGCGTCCACGCCGGGTCGAAGGTGCGCGCCATCACCCAGGCGAAGAGCGGCGCGCCGACGGCGACGGCGGCCGCGAAGTACCAGCCCGCCACCGCGGCGTCCCCGGCCGGCACGCCGATCGGCACGAACAGCGCGCCGAACACCGGCAGGAAGGCGGGCGTGTCGAGGTCGCCGCCGCGGCCGCCGCCGGCGATCCAACATGATGCGGCGGCCAGGGCCAGCGCGGCGTGCCCGGCGGCGCCGGCCCACCACAGCGCCGCCGCGGTCGCCGGCCACGGCGCGGCGAGGGCGAGGCCGGTCACGCCCATCGTCGCCGCGCACAGGAAGCCGCGCTGCGCCGGGTGCGCGAAGGTCGCCGCCAGCCGCCGCGGCGCACGCCCCGCCGCCGCCGCGCCCGCCGCGACGATCGCCGCCAGGGTCGCCGCGCCGATCGCCGCCATCGCCGCGCCGGCCGCGGCGAATCCGGCCCGTTGCCAGAGCAAAGCGAGGCCGATAAGGCCCAGCCCGGCGCCGAGCAGATTGGCCGGCAGCGGCGCCGTCATCGCGCCGGATCGCACCGGCTTGCGCCCGCCGGGCGCGCGCCATGCTTTTGCAGCATGGCCTCGGCGTACCGGTGCGGCGAGATACCGCGGCCGGATGACGCGTCGTCAGCCGTCAAAGTCATAACAAGCACCTTGTCCGGCTATGGCGTTGTCTTTGTTTTTGGGATAGACATGCCCCGACCGTTAACGGTCCCGCCTAAAGGACTTTCCGGAGGAAAAAATGACACTGATGCGGAAACTGCTGGTCGTTGGCCTTCCGCTGACGCTGCTGGCTGGCTGCGCGCAGTTGAGCGCAGAGGATCGTGCGGCCCTCGACATGGCCGTGAAGACGTCGCAGGAAGCGAAGACCGAGGCCGCGCAGGCCACGGCCGCCGCGAATCGCGCGTCTGCCAGCGCCGAATCGGCCGCCCAGGCCGCCCGCCAGGCTGCGGACGCTGCCAACCGCGCCGCCGCCGAAGCCAAGGCCGCCGGCGACAAGGTCGACCGCGCCTTCCGTCGCGGCCTGCGCAAGTAGGCCCCGACCGTCCGACTTTCCCATCGGGGCGGCGTCAGTACTCCTGCGTCGCCCCGGTCCGGGACACTGCCTCGTCTTTCAGTATCGAGATCGGCACGCCGGTGCGCTGAACGCCGGCGCGCTGAACCTTCTGCCAGTCGATTCGCTCGACCTGATTCGCGGCGGCCGTGCGCACGCGGTCGTTGAGGTCGGGCGGCACCGCCGGCGTCAGCCGGCCGGTCTCCTCCAGCTCGTCCGCCTGGTCGGTCGACGGATGCACCTCGAGCATCAGGTCGCTGTCGACCCAGCCGAGCTTCACCTGCTCGTACACCACTCGCACCGGCATGCCGACCGGGACCACCTGGAACAGGTGCTCGATCGATTCGGGGTACATGCGGATGCAGCCGCGGCTGACCCGGCGGCCGACGCCGTCCGGCAGGTTGGTGCCGTGGATCAGGTAGGACTGCCAGCCGAGATAGAGCGCATAGGCGCCCAGCGGGTTGTCCGGTCCCGGCGGCACCGCCGCCGGCAGCTCCGGCTTGTCCTTGCGGGTCGAGGCGGTCGGGTACCAGGTCGGGCCCTTCTGCTTGCGCTTGACCGTGGTGGTGCCGCGCGGCGTCACCAGTCCTTCGCGGCCGACGCCGATCGGGAAGGATTCGGGCGCCCGGCCGGCGGGGAAGTGGTACAGCCGCATGTCGGCGATGTTGAGCACCAGCCCGGTGTGCGGCCCGCTCGGCAGCAGGTGGCCGGTCGGCAGGATGAGCGGCGTGCCCTTGCCCGGGACCCACGCATCGACGCCCAGGTTGGCGGCGGCCAGCTCGATGAAGCCCAGGTTGAACTTGCGCGCCAGGTCGATCAGCGTGTCCTCGGCGCGGCAGACGTAGCTCTGCACCTTGCCCAGCATCGGCGGCACGCCGCGTACCGACATCGGCGCGTTGGCGCGCGCGGCGCCCGGCAGGGCGAGGCCGGCGACGGCGGCTGCGCCCAGGCCGGCGCAGAAGCCGCGGCGCGAGAACGGGCGGGAATCAACAGTCATGAGCGACGGGCCCCTTCGCCCGCGGTTTTGTCCAACAGACAGATAGGGAGACGCGATCCGTCTTTATAGACGCTTAATTATGGCGACGACACGGCCGCGTCGACTCACCCGCCGGCCGCCGGTTCAGCTTGCCGCGGGCCGCGGAATGCCTTCCGGGTTCTCGCTGCCGGGCGTGTAGCGCAGCACCGCCTCGGCCACCGCAACCAGCGTGCCGGCGGCGTCGAACGCATCCGCCGAGGACATGAACAGGGTGCGCCCGCCGCCGCGCCGGCGCGCCTGCACGGTGACCCGGCCGTCGCGCACCGCGCCGATCAGGTTGACGGTCAGCGACGCGGTCATCGCCATGCGGTAGTTGCCGGGCACGGAGCAGTACATGCCGGCGTGGACGCAGGCGGTGTCGAGCACCGTCGCCATCGCGCCGCCGTGCATCACGCCCATGCCGTTGAGGAGCTGCGGCTCGACGTCGAGCTCCATCACCGCGCGGTCGATGTCCCATTCGACCAGGCGCATCGGGATCACCTGGCTGATCGGGCCGAAGGTCTTGAGCGTGGGCCGCGGCGGCGGCAGGACGGGGGAATCGGGCATGGCGGCGCACTGTGCCAAACCGGCGGCGGGGCTGTCCAGCGGCGGGGTGTTAATTCGACATTGGCGGTGCCTTGGCTATAATCGCCGCCTTTGGCAAGAGGACCGCTCATGGAACGCATCATCGTCGGCATCACGGGGGCGACCGGGACCGTCTACGGCATGCGCCTGATGGAGATGATGCGCACCGACCCGGACCTCGAGATCCACCTGGTGATGAGCCGGTCGGCCAAGCTGACCCTGAAGATGGAGCACGACACCGACCCGGCGCGCCTCTTGTCGCTCGCCCACGTCGTGCACGAGGTGACCAACATCGGCGCCTCGATCTCCTCGGGCTCGTTCCGCACCAAGGGCATGATCATCGCCCCGTGCTCGATCAAGACGATGTCGAACATCGCCATGGGCAACACCGGCGACCTCCTGAGCCGGGCCGCCGACGTGGTGCTCAAGGAGGGCCGCAAGCTGGTCATCGCGATCCGCGAGACGCCGCTGCACGCCGGCCACCTGGAGAGCCTCCTGAAGCTGGCGCGCCTCGGCGCGGTGATCTTCCCGCCGGTGCCCGCGTTCTACAACCGGCCCAAGACG
>JBFWQM010000223.1:0-8913 GCA_050249455.1 Rhodospirillaceae bacterium
GCGCCTCCACCAGCAGCCGCACGAAGCACAGCACCAGCATGACGTTGCCCAGCGCGTCGCCGGCCCGCGCGGCGAGCAGCGAATGACATACCTCCCCCACGCCCCGCCGCGCAAGGGTCCTGGAGATCACCACCGAGGCGAGCACCGAGAAGATCGCCGCCAGCACGATCAGCAGCAGCGCGAGCCGCCAGTTGAGCGCGAGGGAGAGCGGCAGCAGCACCACGACGATGACCAGCGTCTCCAGGTGCTCGCGCAGGAAGGCGAGGATCACCGCGAACAGGTGGTCGGTGCCGCGCATCATGACCTTGAGCAGCCGGCCGGAATGGGTATCGCCGTGGAAGGCCAGCGGCAGCGCCAGCACGTGCTCGAAATAGCGCGCGAGGCCGGCCAGCCGGCGGCGATGCGCCAGCCGGTCGGCGTGCAGCGCGACCAGGATGTTGGCCAGGATGCCGCTGATGCCGACGGCGCCCCAGATCGCCAGCAGCCGGATGCTGTCGGCCCAGGTCTCCTCCGGCGGCCGCGAGTCGCTGCGCGACAGCACGTCGACCACCTGGCCGAACAGGATCGGCTCCAGGAAGTGCAGCCCGGCCAGCGCGACGTTGGCGGCGGCCAGCCCGATCGCCAGCCCGCGCTCGGGCGCGAGGACGCCGAGGACCCGGCGGTAGACCCTGAGGAATTCCATCGGCTGCGGTGTCGCTAGGTCCTCTCGCATCGGCCGTTGCGGCCGATGGTGGCATTGTCGGCGCAGCCGACGGTAGCATCGTCGGCCCAGCCGACGCGGGTATTCTCGGCGCGGCGGATCGGCGGCGCAACGGCCAACCGGCCGCCGCCGCGACTCACCCGTCCCCGCGCCCCATCCGGCCGCGCGCCAGCCGCACGGCGCGCCACACCTCGGCCGCCGGTCCGGACAATTCGCCGCACGGCGCCGGGCCCGCCAGCGCGATCTCCCGCGCCCGCTCCAGCCGTTCCGCCGCCGCCGCAGCCCCCGAGACACGGGCCAAAGCCAGGGCCTCGTCGATCGCCTCGATCAGCGGCATTCTCAACAAATGCTCCGAACGCACTGTCACGCAAGCAGGTTCCAGTCTACCGCCGCCATCTTAACACGGCGTGCGCAGGGCGGGCCAAGCGCCCGCCGGGCGGGCTGCGGCAAATATCCGGCATTTTAGGCAAATTCGCGCCGTCGGCCGCGTCAACGTTGACGGACGCGGCTTACGATTCGTGTTCAGACAAAGTTAATCGGAGCCGCCCGAAATCGGTCGCGGGTGGACCGTTTTTGTAGTCGTTCGGAGGCCAGACCAATGATGACCCGTCGCTCGATCGAAGCCCTGCTCGACCTCGTCGAGATCAAGATCAGCGCGATGCAGGTGATGGACCGCGAGGATGCGCGCGAGCTCGCGACCCTGGAGGCGGCGAAGCGCGAGCTCACCCAGCTGCAGGCGATCGCCCGCGCCGCGCGGGCGGCGGCGCGCCAGCCCGCGCCCGCCGCCCCCGCCGCCGTCGCCGCCTGAGGCTCAGGCCGGCAGCTCCATGCCCCGCTGCACCGCGGGCCGCGCGTCGATCGACTTGTACCAGCGGTGCGCGTTGGGGAACTCCTCCAGCGCGACGCCCTGCCACTCGTAGCGGGCGCACCACGGGAAGATCGCGATGTCGGCAATGGTGTAGTCCGGGCCGGCCACGTAGGGCACCGCCGCCAGCCGCGCGTCGAGCACGCCCCACAGGCGGCGCGTCTCGGTGGTGTAGCGCTCGATGCCGTAGGGCACCTTCTCCTTCGCGGCGCGGCGGAAATGGTGGGCCTGGCCGAACATCGGGCCGATGCCGCCCATCTGGAACATCAACCACTGGATGGTGACGTAGCGCGCCGCGGTCTCGGCCGGCATGAACTTGCCGTGCTTTTCCGCGAGGTACATCAGGATCGCGCCGGACTCGAACAGGGTGAACGGCTTGCCGCCGGGACCGTCCTGGTCGATGATCGCCGGGATCTTCGAGTTCGGGTTGATCTTGACGTAGTCCGGCGCGAACTGCTCGTCCTTGCCGATGTTGATCGGGTGCAGGTTGTAGGGGACGCCGAGCTCCTCGAGCATGATCGTCGCCTTGCGGCCGTTCGATGTCTTCCAGGTGTAGAGATCGATCATCGGGCTGATCTTCCTTCGGTGTGAAGCCGCCGCATCATAGCCGCTCGCGCCGCGACCGTCATGGCGCGCGCACCCACATTCTCATGGCGCGCGCGCCGGCACGTTCATGCCACGCGCCACCGCCGGGCGCGCGGCGACGGCGTCGTGCCAGCGCGCCAGCCGCGGGAAGCGGGCGAGATCGATGCCGAGCCAGCCGCGCAGCGCCACCCACGGATAGGTCGCGACGTCGGCGACCGAATAGTCTCCGGCCAGGTAAGGCCCCGTCTCCAGCGCGCGGTCGAGCACGGCGCACAGCCGCAGCACCGCCGCGTCGTAGCGCGCGCGGCCCGTCGCGACCGCGTCCGCCGGCGCGCCGTCCGGCGCCTGGTGGCGGAAGTGGAAGGCCTGGCCGAACATCGGCCCCACGCCGCCCATCTGGAACATCAACCACTGCACCGCGCGCCAGCGCGCGGCCGGGTCGCGCGGCAGCAGCTTCCCGGTCTTATCGGCGAGGTAGAGCAGGATCGCGCCGGATTCGAACACCGCGAACGGCGCGCCGCCCGGCCCGTCGCGGTCCACGATCGCGGGGATGCGGCCGTTGGGGCTGACGGCGCGGAATGCCGGCACGTGTTGTTCCCCCACCGTGATGTCGACGACATGCACGGCGTAAGGCAACCCGACCTCCTCCAGCATGATCGAGGCCTTGCGGCCGTTCGCGGTCCGGTAGGTGTGGAGGTCGATCATCGCGTTGCCGGCCCCCGGCACGCGTAGGGGCGCATCTCGGATGCGCCCCCACCGATGCCTTCCGTCACGCAGTTTTCAGGCCGCGCCCTGCCGCGCCTGGGTCTTGCCGAACATGATGTCCCACGCCTTGTCGCTGTGGGCGTTGGAGACGCGGCGGTGCTCGGCCAGCGTCTCCAGCGCCTTTTCGACCTGCGGACGCTTCCATATCTTGTCGCGCCAGCGCTGCAGGTCGGGGAATTTCGCGATGTCCACGCCCTGCTTCACGGGGTCGCGCAGCCACGGGAAGATCGCCATGTCGGCGATGGTGTATTCGCCCGCCGCGATCCACTCCTTGCCCTTGAGCTGGCGGTCGATCACGCCGTAGATGCGGTGGCCTTCGTTGACGTAGCGGTCGATGCCGTACTGCACCTTCTCGCGCGGGACGCGCTCCGGCGCGTAGGCGTTGAAGTGGTGCGCCTGGCCCAGCATCGGGCCGACCGACGCCATCTGGAACATCAGCCACTGCAGCACGTCGTAGCGCTTGTGCTCGTCCTTGGGCAGGAACTGGCCCGTCTTGTTGGCGAGGTAGATCAGGATCGCGCCCGACTCGAAGATCGAGATCGGCTTGCCGCCAGGGCCGTCCTGGTCGACCATCGCCGGCATCTTGTTGTTCGGGCTGATCTTCAGGAAATCCGGCTTGAACTGGTCGCCGGCCTGGATGTTGATCGGGTGCACGGTCCACGGCAGCCCGGTCTCCTCCAGCATGATGTGGACCTTGTGGCCGTTCGGGGTCGGCCAGGTGTAGAGATCGATCATCCTTCCCTCCGTCGGATCGATGGTGCGTTCGGTGGCGGCCGTGCCGCGGCTCAGCGCTGCACGTATTGCGTCTTGCCGTAGAGCGTCTCCCACGCCTTGTCGCTGTGCGGCCCGGCGGGGCGCAGGTCGGCCAGCACCTTCAGCCCGCGCTGCACGGCGGGGCGTAGCGCGATGCGGTCCCACCACGCCAAGACATGCGGGTACTTCGCGATGTCGACGCCGAAGCGGTCGGGGTTGCGCAGCCACGGGAAGATCGCGATGTCGGCGATGGTGTATTGGTCGGCGGCAACCCATTCGTGCGCCGCCAGGCGACGTTCGAGCACGCCGAAGATGCGGTTCGCCTCGTTGCCGTATCGCTCCTGGCCGTACTCGATCGCCTCCTTGGGGAAGCGCGCCGGGGCGTAGGAGCGGAAGTGGTTGGCCTGGCCGAGCATCGGCCCGACCGAGCCCATCTGGAACATCAGCCACTGCAGGACGTCGTAGCGCTTGTGCTCGTCCTTCGGCAGCAGCGTGCCGGTCTTGTTGGCGAGATAGATCAGGATCGCCGCCGACTCGAAGAGGGCGATCGGCCTGCCGTCCGGGCCGGCGCGGTCGACGATCGCCGGGATCTTGTTGTTCGGGCTGATCTTCAGGAAGTCGGGCCTGAACTGGTCGCCCTCCTGGATATTGATCGGGTGCACGGTGTAGGGCAGCCCGGTCTCCTCCAGCATGATGTGGACCTTGTGCCCGTTTGACGTGGCCCAGCTGTAGAGGTCGATCATCGGCGCGCTCCCCATCGCGTTCGTCGTGTTGGGAGAAGAATACGTCGTCGGCGGCGGATGGCAAACCGGGGAGCAATCGATGCGCCGCGCCCCCACCTCACCCCGACCCTCTCCGCCCCCGAGGGCGGGGAGGGAGACCTCGGAAACCCTCTCCGCCCTTCAGGGGATCGACGAGCAAAGCTCGTCGATGGGTGCGAGCGCAGCGAGCGGGTGAGGTGGGTGCCGCCGCCACGCAGGTGTCGGCACGCGAGGAAGGTCAGCCCGCCAGCTTCTTCTTCAGGATGTCGTTTACCGCGCCGGGGTTGGCCTTGCCCTGGGTCGCCTTCATGACCTGGCCGACGAAGAAGCCGAACAGCTTGTCCTTGCCGCCGCGGTACTCGGCGACCTTGTCGGGGTTGGCGGCCAGCACGTTGTCGATCTCGGCCTCGATGGCGCCGGTGTCGGTGACCTGCTTCAGGCCCTTCTCGGCGACGATGGCGGCGGCGTCCTTGCCGGTCTCGAACATCAGGGCGAAGACGTCCTTGGCGATGCGCCCGGAGATGGTGCCGTCCTTCATCAGGTCGAGCAGGCCGCCGAGTTGCGCGGCCGAGACGGGCGAAGCGGCGATCTCCGCCTTCGCCTCGTTGAGCCGGCCGTACAGGTCGCCCATCACCCAGTTGGCCGCGATCTTCGGATCGCGCCCGCCGTCGAGCACCGCCTCGTAGTAGGCCGCCGTCTCCCTCTCCGCTACCAGAAGGCCGGCGTCGTAGGCGGTGAGGCCGTAGTCGGACTGGAAGCGCTTCTTCTTCGCATCGGGCAGCTCCGGCATCGAGGCGCGGATCTTCTCGACGAACGCGGCCGGCAGCTCCAGCGGCAGCAGGTCCGGGTCGGGGAAGTAGCGGTAGTCGTGCGCCTGCTCCTTGCTGCGCATCGAGCGGGTGACGCCGGCGCGCGAATCGAACAGCCGGGTCTCCTGCACGATCGCGCCGCCGTCCTCCAGAACCTCGACCTGGCGGCGCGCCTCGTACTCGATCGCCTGGCGCACGAAGCGGATCGAGTTGACGTTCTTGATCTCGCAGCGCGTGCCCAGTTCGCCGCCCGGCTTGCGCATGGAGAGGTTGACGTCACAGCGCAGGCTGCCCTCCTCCATGTTGCCGTCGCAGGTGCCGAGATAGCGCAGGATCGAGCGCAGCTTGGTCAGGTACGCCGCCGCCTCGTCGGCGGAGCGGATGTCGGGCTCCGACACGATCTCCATCAGCGCGACGCCGGACCGGTTGAGGTCGACATAGGTCATCGACGGGTGCTGGTCGTGGATCGACTTGCCGGCGTCCTGCTCCAGATGCAGGCGGGTGATGCCGATGGCACGCGTGCTGCCGTCGGGCATGTCGAGCTCGACCACGCCTTTGCCGACGATCGGCTGCAGATACTGCGAGATCTGATAGCCCTGCGGCAGGTCGGGATAGAAGTAGTTCTTGCGCTCGAACACCGACACCGGGTTGATCGCCGCGTTGAGACCGAGGCCGGTGCGCACCGCCTGCTCGACGCAGCGTGCGTTGAGCACCGGCAGCATGCCGGGCATCGCGGCATCGACCAGCGACACCTGCGTGTTGGGCTCCGCCCCGAACGCCGTGGGCGCGCCGGAGAACAGCTTCGATTCCGACACGACCTGGGCGTGGACCTCCAGCCCGATCACCATTTCCCACTGGCCAGTGCGGCCTTCGACGAGCGACATCGCCTTTCCTTTCCGCTCAGCCGCGCGACAGCGCCGCGACGGCCAGCGTCCCGATCGAGAAGATGCTGGTCCTGAACATAAGCAATCGGCCGAGCCGCAGCCAATAGCCCTGCGCCAGCCGCGACCGCTCCGACGACGGCGTCTGCGGCGCCAGGCGGGCCTGGAATTTCGGCCACGCGACCTTGTGCACCTCCCACGTCGGCCATGCCTGGACCGCGGCGGTGACCGCCATGCAGATGAGCACGCCGGGCAGGGTCATGCGGAACGCGTCCTGCCCGATCACCCCCAGCGTGGCATGGATCAGCACGTACCAGACGGTCGCCATGGTCATGGTAAACGACCGGGGGCGGCGGGCCGCACCCTAGGCGCGGGGTGCGGGTCGCGCGGTGAATGCGGCGGCCGTCTCAAGGACGCCGGCGGCGCGTAACACCGTCTCCTCGTCGAACGGCCGCCCGATGAGCTGCAGCCCGAGCGGCAGGCCGCCGGCCGACAGCCCCGCCGGCACCGAGATGCCGGGCAGGCCCGCCAGGCTCGCCGGCACGGTGAACACGTCGTTGAGGTACATCGCGATCGGGTCGTCGCTCTTGTCGCCGATGGCGAAGGCGTCCGACGGCGCGGTCGGGGTCAGCAGCACATCGCAGCGCTTGAACGCCTCGGTGAAGTCGCGCGCGATCAGCGCCCGCACACGCTGCGCCTTCAGGTAGTACGCGTCGTAGTAGCCGGCCGACAGAACGTAGGTGCCGATCAGGATGCGCCGGCGCACCTCGCGCCCGAAGCCGGCGCCGCGGGTGTTCTCGTACATCTCGTCCGGCGTCCTGCCGTCCACGCGCAGGCCGTAGCGCACGCCGTCGTAGCGGGCGAGGTTCGACGACGCCTCCGCCGGCGCGATGATGTAGTAGGTCGGCAGCGCATAATTGGTGTGCGGCAGGCTGACCTCGACCGGCTCCGCGCCGGCCGCCTTGAGCCACGCCACGCCCTGGTCCCACAGCCGGTCGATCTCCGCCGGCGCGCCGTCGACGCGGTACTCCTTGGGGATGCCGACCCTGAGGCCGCGCACGTCGCCGGTCAGCGCCGCCTCGAAGTCCGGCACCGCCACGTCCGCCGACGTCGAATCGCGCGGGTCGTAGCCCGACATCGCGCGCAGCAGGATGGCGCAGTCGCGCACGCTGCGCCCGAACGGCCCGGCCTGGTCGAGCGAGGAGGCGAACGCGACGATGCCCCAGCGCGAGCAGCGGCCATAGGTCGGCTTGATGCCGACGATGCCGCAGAACGCGGCCGGCTGGCGGATCGACCCGCCGGTGTCGGTGCCGGTGGCGCCGAGGCAGAGCCGCGCGGCGACCGCGGCCGCCGAGCCGCCCGACGAGCCGCCCGGCACCAGCGGCCGGTTGTCGCCGGCGCGGCGCCACGGGTTCTCCACCGCGCCGTAGAAGCTGGTCTCGTTCGACGAGCCCATGGCGAACTCGTCGAGGTTGGTCTTGCCCAGCATCACCGCGCCCTCGCGCAGCATGTTGGCGCTGACCGTCGACTCGTAGGTCGGCACGAAGCCGTCGAGGATGCGCGAGGCGGCCGTGGTCTGCACGCCTTCGGTGCAGAACAGGTCCTTGATGGCGACCGGGATGCCCTCCAGGACGCCGGCCTCGCCAGCCCGCCGGCGCCTGTCGGAGGCGGTGGCGGCGGCGATCGCCCGATCCGGGGTCTCGACGATGTAGGCGTTCAGCGCGCGCGCCTGCTCGATCGCCGCGAGATGGGCTTCGGCGATCTCGCGGGCGCTGAAGTCGCCCTTGGCGAGCCCGTCGCGGGCGTCGGCGATCGTGAGGTCGGTGAGCGCGCTCATTCCACGACCTTCGGCACGGCGAAGAAGTCGTCGTGGCGCTCCGGCGCGTTGGCCAGCACCTTCTCCGGGATGCCGCCGTCGGTCACGGCGTCGGCGCGCCAGCGGGCCTTCATGTCCACCACCGAAGCCATCGGCGCGACGCCGTCGGTCGCCACCTCGTCGAGCTGCTCGATCCAGCCCAGGATGTTGTTGAGCTCGGCCGCGAGCTGGTCGAGGTCGCCCTCCGGCACCTTGATGCGCGCCAGCATCGCGACCTTGACCACGGTGTCCTTGTCGACCGGCATGGGGTTCCTGCGCTGCCCGGGAAAAACGGGCCGGAGGGTATCACCTCGCCATGCCGTGGCGAAAGTCCGGGAATAGGTCGTGGGTACGGGCAGGCGCGGCCGCCACCCATGCCCGGCGCGCGCGATCGGCCTGGCGGAGACGGGCTCGGGCTCGCCTTCTAGCCCGGCCCGCGCATGTCCCGACATTGCGCGGCCGCGCGCGACCGATTATTTTGAGATGGTCATGGAGAATGGTCATGTCGACGCATAAGTCGCGCGAAGTCCCCGCCGGCGAGTTCAAGGCGCATTGCCTCAAGCTGATGGACGAGGTCAACGAGACCGGCACGGAGATCGTCATCACCAAGCGCGGCAAGCCGGTCGCCCGGCTGGTGCCCGCGGCGTCCGAGCGGCCGAGCATCTATGGTTGCATGAAAGGAACGTTCGAGATCGTCGGCGACATCGAGTCCCCGATCGAGGAGGATTGGGATGCGCTGAAGGGCTATGTCGCCGTTTTCGAGGGCGGCGAAACCTACCCGAGCACGACCAAGCCGAAGAAAAAGGCGAAGCGATAGGTGTTGCTGCTCGACACCCACGTCCTCCTCTGGCTGCTGGACGGCAACCCGACGCTCTCTGATCCCGTCCGACGCAAAATCGAGACAGATGGACAGGAGCGGACGCTCTTCGTGTCTGCGAT
>JBFWQM010000224.1:0-8874 GCA_050249455.1 Rhodospirillaceae bacterium
ACTGGAACGCCAACCGCAGCGAGGAAGGCTGGAAGCGCGAGCTGGAATCGATCATGGAGATCACCCGCACCAAGGACTGCCAGGAAGGCATCCGCGCCTTCCTCGGCAAGCGCAAGGCCGACTACCGGGGGCCGTATTACCAGAACTGGCCGTTCGGCGGCGCCGATGGCGACTGAGGCGCTGCCCGCCGGCTACCGGCAGATCCCGCCGCGGGTCAACATCGCGCGCGAGGTCCTGGACCGCCAGATCGAGGGCGGGCTCGGCCCGAAGACCGCCTTCGTCACCGAGGACGGCCCGCTGAGCTATGCCGAGATCGCGCGCCGGGTCGACCGGCTGGCCGACAACCTGCGCGCCGGCGGGATCGAGCGCGGCATGCCGGTGCTGATCCGCCTGCCCAACGGGCCGGAGTTCCCGGTCGCATTCCTGGCGCTGGTGAAGCTCGGCGCGCTGCCGGTGCTGCAGAACTCCCTGCTCGGCCCGAGCGAGGTCGAATACGTGCTGGGGCATTGCGAGGCGCGGGCGGCGATCACCACGGCGGAGATTGCACAGCCGCTGCGCGACCTCGCCGGCCGGCTCGACCGCGGGCTGATCGTCGCGCGCGGCGCGAAGCCGGGCGAGGCCTCGTTCGAGAGCCTGACCGCCGGCACCGTGTCGTCGAAGCTGGCCGCCGCCGACACCGAGGCGAACGAGCCGGCATTCCTGGTCTACACCTCGGGCACCACGGGGCGGCCCAAGGGCATCGTCCACGCCCACCGCTGGGTGATCGCGCTGGGCGACGCCAACCGGCTGCGCATCCCGCCGCTGGAGACCGACGTGGCGCTCGCCACCGGCGAGTGGAGCTTCATCAGCGCGCTCGGCCACAACGTGCTGTTCCCGCTGCGCAACGGCGTCACCGGCGCGATCCTGGAAGGCCGCATGCACCCCGAGCGGGTGCTGGAGGCGATCCAGCGCTTCCGCGTCACCCTGCTCTACTCCGTCGCGACGGTCTATCGCCGGGTGCTCGGGATGGACGGGGTCGAGAAGAAGTTCGACCTGTCGTCCTTGCGCGGCTGCAACGCCACCGGCGAGGCGCTGGAGGCGGCGACGTGGCACGAGTGGCAACGCCGCGTCGGCTGCGACATCTGGGAGCACTACGGCATTTCCGAGATGCAGATGGTGCTGGGCCAGGGGCCGCGGCAGCCGGTGAAGCCGGGCTCGATCGGCGTGCCGCTGCCCGGCATCGACGTCCAGGTGCTCGACGACGCCTACCGGCCGGTGCCGGCCGGGGAGATCGGCCACCTGCTGATCGCGTCGGACAATCCGGGGTTCTTCCTCGGCTACTACAAGGATCCGGCCAAGACGGCGGAGGTGGTGCACGACGGCTGGTACCACACCGGCGACCTCGCCTCGCGCGATGCCGACGGCTATTTCTGGATCGCCGGCCGGTCGGACGACTGCTTCAAGAGCCGCGGCATCTTCATCTCGCCCTACGAGATCGAGAACGCGCTGCGCGAGCATCCGGCCGTGGTCGAGGCCTGCGTCGTGCCGCTGCCCGACAAGGAGATCGGCTACCGCATCCGCGCCGTCGTCGTCGCCCGCGACGGCACCACGGCGGATGCGGCGCTGGCCGACGACATCCGCGCCACCCTGCGCGCGCGCATCGCGCCGTACAAGGTGCCGCACGTGGTGGAATTCACGGCCGAGCTGCCCAAGAGCCCCGTGGGCAAGGTGCTGCGGCGAGCGCTGTCGACGCAGGGCTGACGACGCGCTACGTCCCCGGCCGGTCGAAGTCGGCCGGGTGCGTCCCCATCGTCGCCAGCGCGTCGGCGACGAACTGGCCGGCGACCAGCTCGTCGTGGCCGACCGGCGGCAGCGACGGGTTGAGCTTGAAGTAGAGCCGGCGCTGCTCGTCCCAATGCCGCCGGGTCAGCTCGCCGTTGACCGCGAAGCCGCCGCTGCCGTGCTCCTGTTCCCAGATCGTGCGGATGTCGGCGTCGGTCAGCGGCACGGTGACCGATTTCGCGACCACCGCCCGGAACGCGGTGTAGTCGTCGTGCAGCACGCGCGAGGCGGCGACCATGCCGCGGGCCAGGCGCCGCAGCGCCTCCGGGCTGTCGCGTTCGATCGCCTCGGTGGTTGCCAGCACGCCGTGCGGCTGCACCGGCACCAGGCGCTTGAGGTCGGCGAAGCCGAGCAAAGTGTGCACGACGTCGCCGTAGCTGCGGCTGAGCGACACCGCTTCCTCGACCCGGATCAGCGAGGCGTCGATGGTGCCGCCCAGCAGCCGCTCGATACGCTGCGGCGGCGGGCCGACCGATTCCCAGCGGATGCGATCCTCGTCGATGCCGAGCGCGCCCACGGTGAGCCGCGCGAGGTGATGGCTGAGCGCGCCGAAGCCGTCGAGCGCCCAGCTCGCACCGGCCAGCTCCTTCGGCGCGGCGATCCGCTTCTGCGCCACGAGGTTCTGCGCCAGGCCACGAGCCATCGACGCGACGACGCGCACCGGCTTGCCGGACGCGCGCGCGTGCAGCACCGGCCCCAGGCCGCCGTAGGAGACCTGCGCCGAGCCGTCGAGAACCGCCTCGAGCGCCTGCACGCCGCCGTGGCGCGGGATCCAGGTGACGTCGAGGCCTTCCTTCTGCCACAGGCCGAGCTGCGTTGCGGCCGCGCACGCCAGGTCGTCCACGCCGAAGGTGACGCCAGAGCCGGCGGCGACGGTGAGATGCAGTCGGTCAGGCATGGCCGGTGCCTCCGCGTGGCGCGGCCACCATCGAGGACGGCCGGCCGACCATCTTCGCATAGATGTCCGGATCCGTGTCGCGCTCCGTGCCGAACAGGAGCACGCGGCTTTCCGGTCCCAGGCCGAGCGCGCCGCGCACGGCCGGATCGGCCATCGCGGCGATCAGCCCCGCCAGCCCGGCGATCGCCGACTCGCCGGCCACGATCGGAGGATCCCCGAAAGGCGCATCGGCAAGCAGCCGCATGCACGGCGCGGTCGCGGAGTCCGGCACGGTCATGAAGGCGGCGGCGCGCCGGTCGAGCACCTGCCAGGCAAGCAGCGAGGTTTCGCCGCAGTCGAGGCCGGCCATGACGCTGTGCACCGGTGCCGGCGCGGCGGCGGCGCGGCCGGCGGCCACGCTCGCGAACAGGCAGGCGGCGCCTTCCGGCTCCACCACGACCACCGCCGGCGGCGATGCGGCGAAGCGGCGGTGCAGGCCAAGGCACACGGCCGCCGCCAGCGCACCGACCCCACCCTGAACGAAGGCATGGGTCGGCGCGGCGCCGGCGGGAAGCGCGTCGGCGATCTCGTCGGTCATCACCGTGTAGCCGTCGGTCACCCAAGCGGGGATCTCGGCGTAGCCTGGCCACGAGGTATCCGAGACGATCTGCCAGCCGTTGGCGGCGGCATCGGCGGCGCAGCGCCGCACGGCGTCGTCATAGCCCCCGTCGGTGCGCACCACCGTCGCGCCGAGCGCGGCGAGCGCCTGCTCGCGGTGGGCGCTGCAGTGGGTCGGGATGTAGATCACGGCGCGGCAGCCGAACAGTCGTGCGCCCCAGGCGACCGACCGGCCGTGGTTGCCGTCGGTCGCCGTCGCGACCGTGAGGCCTTGCGCGCCGCCGCGGCGTTCGACCAGGCGGGACACGCCGTAGGCGCCGCCCAGCGCCTTGAAGCTGCCGAGGCCGAAGCGGCCGCCCTCGTCCTTATACAGCACTGCGGCGCACCCGATCGCCCGGGCGAGACCGTCGAGCCGTCGCAGCGGCGTCGGGGCGTAGTCCGGCCAGGCGCCGATGACGGCGCGCGCCCGCCCGTCGCCGGGCGGCGCCGGCGCATCCGGCGCGCCACGCGGATTGGGACGGAACGAGCAGGCGATCGGCGGCAGCATGACCGTCGATCCATACACCAACCCGCCGGGCGCCGCGACGGGTTGCCGGCCGCGGCGTTCCGTGTTGTGATGAAGGGAGAAAAAGACGGAGCCGAGCCTGCGCTGGCTAGGTGGCTCCGCCAGTCACAGCAGGGTACAGGGAGGCATAGGTGGGAGTAAGCCCCTGCTGAGGCGCCGTACGTTTTCGCGGCGAGGGAGGAGCCGCGAAGGCGTCAGAATAGGCAGCCCCCGCTAAAACACCGTTAATTTCAGAAATTCGTCGCGGTTTGGGCGCCGTTAATATTAACTATTTGAATTTTATACAAATGCCCTCTTGCGGCCGGACCGGGCGCGCCCTATGTACTGCATTGCGGCACGCCAGGGGGTGGCCGGCCGCGGATGCGCGTCGCGCGCGATCCAACTCAAGGGTGGGTGTCATGAGGGGACGAATTTTCGCCGTCGGTCCGATGCTGACCGGCACGCTGGTTTTCGCCGGGATGGCGATGACGATGATTGCGCTGGGGCGCAGCCTCGGCCTGATCTGAGTTGCCGAGAGGCCTGAAACGAGACCGGCGCGCCCGATGGGCGCGCCGGTTTGCGTTTGGGCGTTGGACGCGGCCTACTCGGCCGCGAACTTCTTCTTCCGCTCCGGCACCTTCAGGTTGAACAGCCGGTTGGCGTTGAGGCCAAGGATGTTGGCCTTCGCCTGGTCGCTCAGGAACGGGATGTCGGTGATCACGCTGGGCGAATCGAAGTCCCAGTGCGGCCAATCCGACGCGTAGAGCAGCTGCGTCTCGGCCTTGATTGCCTCGAACGTCGACTGCAGCAGCTTCATGTTGGTCTTTTCCATCGGCTGGCAGGTGTAATACATCTCCTGCATGTACTCGCTCGGCAGCCGCTTCAGCAGCGGCGCCTCGGACGACCGCATCAGGTACTCGTTGTCCAGCCGCTGCATCATGAACGGCACCCAGGCGAGGCCGCTCTCGATCCACATCACCGGCAGCTTCGGGAACCGCTCCGGCAGGCCGTGCAGCACCCAGTTGGTGATGTGCACCAGGTTGCACAGCACGAACGAGATGGCGTGGATGCCGATGAAGCGGTCGAGCTGCGAGGTCCACTCGTCCTCCCAGGTCGGGCCGGCGTGGAAGCCGAGCGTCAGGCCGCGCTCCTCGATCGCGCGGTAGACCTTCATGAACTGGTTGTAGTGGACCGGCTTGTGGCGGACCGAGGTGATGTTGAAGCCGACCACGCCCTTCTTGTCGCCGAACTCCTCCACCGTGCGCATCGCCGCGTCGGCATCGCACATCGGCAGGTAGATCAGCGCCGTAAGCCGGTCGTCGCCGGCCAGGATCCGCTCGGTCAGCCAGCGGTTGTAGGCGAAGGCGATGTTGATCTCGAGGTTCGGCACCGGATGCAGGCCGAGGCCCAGCATCGGGGTCGGGAAGATCACCTGGTAGTCGATGCCCAGGTTCTCCATCGCCCGGCGGGCGAGGATGACGTCGCGGTGGACGGACTTGTCGTCGATCGGCTCGCCGCGCAGGCCGCCGGAATGCGGGATGCGGCCGCCGACGTTCTGGAAGCCGAGGCCCGGCTCGCCGTTCAGCAGCGCGTTGGGATTGGTCCCATCAAGCCGCTCCATGCTCTTGCCGATGTCGCGGACGACGGGATCCTCGATGTACTCGATGACCTCCTTCCACGACTCGGTCTCGAAATGATGCGCATCGACGTCGATGACGAGGTAGTCCTCGAGCTTCCGGTCGCGCGCCTGGCGTGCGGCGTGAACAAGCACGTCGGAAGTCGACGTGCGGCGGTCCATCTGCTTGATCGGAAGTTCCCGGAAGTTCTCCGTCCCGGTGTCCATCAATAGCCTCCAAAAGGGCTTGGGGTGATGGCGCGCGCGCACGCGCCGTCCTGTAGCTATCGCTTCATAGCTAATGGCCGAGTATTGCGCTTCGGGCCGACCCAGGCAAAGCGGAAATTGCACGCCCGGCGGACGATCTCTTAGCGAGTCGATGGCGCCGGCGTGGCCGTGCTAGTCTCGCGCCTCCGCCCTCCGGCCCGTTCCGCCGGGTTCCGCCCGCCGCAGGAATTCGACCATGACCCTGGACGCGATAGACGCGACCGCCCGATCGTTCCCCGCCGCGCTTCTGCTCGCCGAACCGGGCGCGGCCCCGTGCCAAACTGATGTGGCGATCGAGGTGAGCGGCGGCAAGATCGCCGGCATCCGCGAGGCCGCCGGCGCCGGCGCCGGCCGCGTCGTCCTGCCGGCTCTGGTCAACGCGCACGACCACGGGCGCGGCCTGCGCCATCTTGCCTACGGGGCGGCGAACGCGCCGCTGGAGCTGTGGCGGCCGGCGCTCTACGCCCATCCGCCGCTCGACATGTACGCCAACGCCGCGCTCGCGTTCGGCCGGCTGGCGCTGGCGGGCTTCGGCTCGGTGGTCCACGTCCATTCCACCATCGACGTCGACCGCCTCGCCGACGAGGCGGAACAGGTGTGCCGCGCCGCGCGCGACATCGGCATCCGCCTCGCCTTCGTGGTGCCGCTGCGCGACAAGCGCACGATGACCCTGGCCGAGGACGAGGCGTTCGTCGAATTGCACGAACCCGGCGATCGGGCGTTCATCCGCCAGACCTTCCTGCGGCCGTTCCCGGGCCCCGACGTCTACGTCCAGCTGGTGCGCGAGATCGCCGCGCGCTGCGAAGGCGGCCTGGTCACCGTCCAGTACGGGCCGAACAGCCCGCAGGCCTGTTCGGACGCGCTGCTGGAGGCGACCGCCGCGGCGTCGGCGGAGGACGGCCGGCGCATCCATACCCACCTCCTCGAAACCCGCTATCAGCGCCAGTGGGCGGACGCCGCGTATCCGCACGGCTACCTGCCCCACCTCGACGCGCTCGGCCTGCTGTCCCCGCGCTTCACCGGCGCCCACGGGGTGTGGCTGGATGAGGCGGAGTGCGCCCTGATGGCCGAGCGCGGCGCGTCGGTCGCGATCAACACCGCCTCCAACCTGCGGCTGCGCTCGGGCATCGCGCCGGTCGCGGGGTTCCTACGCCACGGCGTCCATTTCGCGATGGGGATCGACTCCGCGGCGCTCGACGACGACGACGACGGCTGGCGCGACCTGCGGCTGACCCAGCACCTGCACAACCTGCCGGGCCGCGAGCCCGCGCTGACCACGGCCGCCGCGTTCCGCGCCGCCACCACCGGCGGCGCGGTCGTGTGCAGCAACCGGGCGGCGCCGCCGGGGCTGGCGGCGGGCGCACCGGCGGACTTCGTGTCGATGGACTACGCCGCGATGGCCGGCGACGTGATCGAGGGGCTGGTCGACGAGGCGGAGGTCGTGCTGGCGCGGGCGACGAAGGGCCGCGTCCGCGACCTCGTGGTCGCCGGCCGGCCAGTCGTGACCGACGGCCGGCTGCCCGGGATCGACCTTCCCGCCGTGGAGCGGGAGGTCGCCGCCGCGGCCGAGGCGGCACGCGGGCGGATGCATGCGATCCAGCCGTTCCTCAAGCGCCATCAATCGGTTATCGCCGCTTTCCTGGCCCGCGACGGCCACCGCGGCGGAACGCCGGGTTGAACGGCTAACCGTTCATTCACCGTTCCGAACCCACACTGCCCGGATTGATGGCAATTCCCGCCGCGGCGGGTCAGCGGGCAGCGATGTTGCAGTTCGAAGAGGTGCGGATCGTCCTCGCCGACTCCCGGGCGTTCGTGCGCCACAGCATCAAGATGGCGCTGAACGACTGCGGCTTCCGCCACGTCATCGACGCCGCCGACGTCGCCGAGCTGACCGACGTCCTGGGCGCCAACCCGCCGCCCGACCTGCTGATCTGCGATGCCGACCTGCGCGGCGGCGACGTCAACCGCTTCATCGCGACGATGCGCCACCACGAGATCGGCGCCAACCCGTTCCTGCCGGTCATCGCGGTGACCTGGACGCCGACCATCGACGTGGTGAAGGCCGCGGTCGATGCCGGCACCGACTTCCTGCTGGCGGCGCCGATCGCGCCGAACCAGATCCTAGCCCGCATCTGGGCGCTGATCCACCGGCGCAAGCCGTTCGTCATCACCCCCGACTACGTCGGCCCGGACCGCCGGCTGGCGCCGCGCAGCGGCGAGGTGCCGGTCTACCAGCCGCCCAACCCGCTGCGCGACAAGGCGCTCGGGGAATGGGACGAGGACTCCTCGCGCCAGAAGGTGGACGCGGCGATCGCCGGCATCGCCGCGCGAAAGATCGAGAGCGTGGTCTACGACCTCGCCAACATGGCCGACGAGCTGGGCGGGCTGGCCGGCAGCCTGAAGCGCTACGGCATCATAGCGCGGGTCGATCGCATGATGAGCCTGGCGATGGACCTCGACACCCGCACCCGCGAGCGCAAGTTCGAGCACCTGCACCCCATCGTCGACGCCATCCTCGACCACATCCGCAAGATGCGGGCCGAGGAGAACGGCCCGACGCCGCGCCACATCGAGATCCTGAAGCAGCTCTGCCTGGGCCTGCGCACGGCGCTGCGGCAGGAGGCGGGAACCAAGACGATCGCGCGCGAGATCGCCGATATCCTGAGCGCGCCGCGGGCGTTCTGAGCCGCTACAGCAGGCCGCCGCAGAGCGCGATCGCGACGTTCTGCACCAGCGCGGTGTCGCGGAACGCGGGCAGCGCCAGCACGCCCAGCATCACCAGTCCCAGCAGGATAAAATACTCGCTGCGGCTCACCGCCGGCAGTCCTTTCGGCTCGTCCCAACAGCCATAATGTAGGGCGGCCGGCCGCGGAATTACAACCTAGAGCCCGCTGACCATGACCCACGCGATCGCCGCCGGGCCGACGAACCGGCACACCAACCGCCAGGCGCGGGCCGCCCGGAAGCCGATGGCGCCGCGGTTGGTGAGCTCCTCGACCGCCCGGTCGCCCATCACCCAGCCGACGAACAGCGCGACGCCGATGCTGACCAGTGGCAGCAGCAGGTTGGAGGCGAGGTAGTCCATCGCGTCGAAGATCGTCTTGCCGCCGATGGTGACCCCGGCCAGCGCGC
>JBFWQM010000225.1:0-8873 GCA_050249455.1 Rhodospirillaceae bacterium
TGGTGGTGGAGATCGACGGCGGGCCGAAGGGCGTGGTCAAGGGCGCCGGCCGCAAGGTCTCGGTGTGGCAGACCGAGGTCGAGGGCAACCCGGTCGCGACCCACTACCGGCCGGAGGACAACCCGGCGGGCTCGGCGATCACCGACACGTCGCTGTGGCTGCCGTGCGGGCTCAAGGTCGATCCGTTCCCGGCCGCCGGCATGATCC
Organism: Rhodospirillaceae bacterium; assembly: GCA_050249455.1. Classification (GTDB taxonomy): domain Bacteria; phylum Pseudomonadota; class Alphaproteobacteria; order MPNO01; family VGEU01; genus JBFWQM01. Next base: position 208 of record JBFWQM010000225.1, read on the forward strand.
ATTTCGAATGGTACGTGCCGATCGACGAGACCTCGCACTACTACATCGTGACGTGGGGCAAGCGGACCGCCGACCCGGCGGCGCAGCGGCAGTTCGCGCGCGAGGTCGAGACCCACTGGAAGGCGCTGGTGGTCGACCACTTCAACCACGACGACGTGTTCGCGCGCGAGGAGATGGAGCGCTTCTATGCCGAGGAGGACGGCTGGAACCGCGAGCGGCTGTTCCGGCCCGACGTCATCCTGACCGAATGGCGCAAGCTCGCCAGCCGTTGCCATCGCGGCATCCAGCGCCGGCCGCATCCGCCGCGGAGCCGGTGACCAGGGCGGCGAGGGCGTTCGCGCCGCATCGCCGCGCGACCGGCCGATCGGGGTGGCGTGTGATCCCGGCAACACTGCCGGCCGAAAGGCCGGCCCGGACCGACGGGCGCGGCCGTAAGGCACCGGCGATGCCGGCCCCAGTCGCCGATTTTCACTATTTCGCGAGAATCCGGTGAGGTCTCCCCCTTTTGGGGGATGCCGTCGGTCGCCGAGTCCCGTTTATCTAGTCATGGCTCCGGAACGCGGCGGTGACCGGCGTGACGGGGCCTCGGGTGCGGCCCGTCCTGGCGGAGAAGAAATGTGAAAAACGGGAAGAAGCTCAACTATCTCGGCTCCACCGCGGCGCTGGCCCTGTTGGTCGGCGTGGCCTCGATCGGTACCGCGATGGCCGGGGCCGAGGATCCCATCAAGGGGATCACGGTCGACGCCAACTTCATCAAGGACAAGGACACGTACGTCACGGAGAACATCTACCGTGAGAAGGCGGTGTTCCTGCAGGCGACGGTCGCCCCGGAAGTGACGAAGATGTCCGAGGCGCTGTCGATGGCGAACCAGTGGTCGGCCGACAACACGATGTCGGAGGCCTATACCCGCCGGACCGACACGATCACCAACGCGGTGAACAACAACACCGGCCTGACGATCCTGAACCAGACCGCCGGCGACCTGAACAACCAGGCCTCTTCGGCGTCGGGTGCGGCGAATGCCGGCAGCGGCGGGGTCGTGTACTCCGAGGCGCAGTCGGGCGCCGAGCAGAACTCGAAGGACAACCGCCTGAGCGAGCAGAACCTGACCTGGTTCTCGTCCGACCCGAACGCGATCGACGGCGACCCGAACACGCCGACCCGCGTGGCCGGCAAGACCGCCACGATCACCAACGCGATCAAGAACAACCTGGGCGTCGTGCACGTCAACCAGTCGGTTGGCAACATGAACAGCCAGGCCAACACGCTCGCGCTGGCGACCAGCTTCGGCAGCGGCGGCGTGGTGATCACCGATGCGGTTCTCGGTCAGCAGCAGACCGGCAACCAGGTCGTTGAGTACAACGTCCTGCGCGAGGCGGTCCTGACGGATGCGGTGAAGTTCAACACCGGCATCGTCAGCCTCAACCAGTCGGCGGGCAGCCTGAGCAACCAGGCCAACGTGGTTGCGATCGGCGTGGCCGTCCAGCTCGGGCCGTGATCGTCGCGTGGCAGAGAGCTGAGCCGCCGATCCAGCCGTGCACTGCAGTCCAAGGGGTACAATCGTGAAAAACGTTCTTCTCGGCACGACCGCTCTGGCGATGGTCCTGGGCCTCGCGGGCGTCGCGCGCGCGAACGCCGATGTCGATGCGCACATCGACTTCAACAAGTACGTCAACGTCGACGAGATCCTCTACGTCGAGAAGGCGCTGTTCATCAAGGCGCAGCCGAAGCTGACCCCGGCCGGTGCGGCCGAGGCCGCCGCGGTGGCCAACATCGGCCACAAGGGGAACGGCTACAACAACCGGGCCCGGTCGAGAGGCACCAACGACGGCATCGTGCTCGACGCCAAGATCACCGACGCGGTCCTCGGCAACTCCGGCGTGATCAGCGTCAACTACGACATCGGCATCATGAACAACCAGGGCAACCTGGTGTCGATGGGCGTGACGCAGAGCGCGACGGCGGCGGCGGACTCGCAGGCCGAGACCGCGCAGCACAACAACGGCAACGAAGCGGCCGATTTCGGGACCTGGGGCTACTCGGACAACACCACCGACGGCATGCCCAACGGCGCGCTGGTGTTCCGGTCGCGCCGGACCGCCACGCTGGACAACACGGTGCACAGCCAGACCGGCATCACCGGCCTGAACCAGACCAGCGGCGTGATGAACAACCAGACCAACTCGGTCGCGCTCGCCGTCGGCCTGAACAGCACCGTCGCCCTCTCCGAGGCGGCGCTCGGCCAGGCTGCCAGCGAGAACCGGGTCGACGTGGGTTCGTTCTCCTATGCCGACACCGTGACCAATGCGGTGCGCAACAACACCGGCATCACCCACGTCAACCAGGCCTCGGGCACCCTGAACAACCAGTCCTCGACGATCGCCTTCTCGGCCACCACCGGCCTGAACCAGGCGACCGCCGGCGTGACCGGCCAGAAGTTCTAGACGACGACGGCGGGAGGAGGGGTTCCTCCTCCCGCCGGCTTGCCGCGCAACCGGTCGAACCGGGCGGGCTAATCGGCCGGGACGTCGAAGCTCGCCGGCGCCTCGCTACGGCTGTGGCGCTCCCACATCCCGCGAAAGGCGCGTTCCATGCCGCGCACCCACAGCGCGCTGTCGGCCAGCGGGGATGTCGCGCGACCGGCAGCGATGCGGTCACGCAGTCCGCGCAGGCGCCAGCCGTCGCGCGCGAGCCGCACCGCAGCCGCCTCGTAGCCGTCGAGCGACGTCGCGATCAGCTCGGGCAGCCCCAGCACGGTCAAGGCGCTGGCCGACACCCTTGCCGGCATGTGGCGGCCCAGCAGCGTGAGGAGCGGCACGCCGGCCCACAGCGTGTCGCAGGTCGTCGTGTGGCCATTGACGATGCGGGTGTCGAGCGCCAGGTCGGCCAATGCCAGTCGGCCGAGGTGCCGCGCGTGATCGACCCGCTCCATGCCCAGCAGGCGGGACGGATCGACGCCGTGTCCCGCTGCGCGCCGACGCAGGTTGGCCAGCGGTGCGCCGTCGTCGCGACACCACAGGACGCTGCCCGGCGTCGCGGCCAGGATGCGCATCCAGGCAGCGAATATGTCCGGGTCGAGCTTCTCGCTGCTGTTGAACGACGCGAACACGAACGCGCCCTCGGGCAGTCCGTGCGCGGCGCGGCTGGCGGTCACGGGCGCCGGCTCGAAGCGGCGGTCGTCGACGCGCCAGAAGCGGGGCAGGCGCACCAACGCCTCGGTGAACCCTTGCCGGTTGCCCGCGTCCACCACCGTTCGATCGGCGATGCAGTAGTCGATGTACCGCGCGCCCGTCGTCCCGGCCATGCCCATCCAGGTGGCCTGGATCGGGGCGGGCCGCAGGGCGAAGATGCCGAGCCGCGCGTTGTGGGTGTGGCCCATCAGGTCGACAAGGATGTCGATGCCGTCGCGATGGATCCGCCCGGCGGCGGCGGCGAAGCTGTCCGCGGTGATGTCGCGGAAGCGGTCGACGCTGCCGGCGATCCGCCGCCGCTGGATGCTGCCGTCGTCGCGGCCGTAGCCGTAGGCGACGATCTCGAACGAGCCGCGGTCGAACTGGGCGAAGCTGCCGCCGATCATCCGGCCGACCGTGTGGTCCCGGAAGTCGTAGGAGACGTATCCGATGCGCAGACGGCGCGTCGCGTCGCCGCGTTCGCCGTACTCGAAGGGCGGGCCCGTCGCCGCCGTGCGCGTCGCGATCGCGGCGGCGGCGGCCTCGGCGACGCGGCGGTTCCGCGCCGGATCCTCATCGACATGGAGGTGATGAAACACAGACAGCGGCGACGGCCGGCCCGCCGCCAGGGCGGCGTCGACCTCGTCCCGAAGCCGTGCTTCGAGCGTCGGGTCCGACCAGTCCGCGAGGTAGCGGGAGGCCATGAACAGCTTCGCCAGCGCATCGGGCGCGTCGGGATCGAGCGATGCAAGGCGCTGCGCCAGGGCGGCCGCCCGGACATGGTCCTCGTTCGCCTCGAAGGCGGCGATCGCGCCGGCGAGGGCGGTGCGGTTGTCAGGGTCCACCGCAAGCGCCTTCTCGAACCATGCGACGGCATCGTCGGGCAGCGCCATCTGCAAGCGTAGGGTGCCGAGCTTCGCCATGGCGATCCCGTTGGCGGGATCGGCGTCGAGCGCGCGACGGCAGCATTCGACCGCCATGTCGTAATCGCCGAGGCCGGCATGGGCCGAGGCCATGTTGATCAGGGCCGCCACGTAGCCGGGGTCGAGCTCGAGCGCCTGGCGGTAGGCGGCGATGGCGTCCGCATGAAGCGCCTGCTCGTCCAGCGCCGATCCGAGGCCGTTGTGCGCCACCGCGTTCAGCGGAGCGGCGGCCACGGCGCGCCGGAATGCGCCTTCGGCGTCGGCGGCGCGACCGCCGGCGAGGAGCGCGAGGCCGAGATTGTTCAGCACGCCGAAGTGATCGGGGTGGATCGCCGCCGCGCGCCGGAGCACGGCGAGCGCAGCCTCGGCGTCGCCGTCGGCGCGCAGCAGGTCGCCGAGATTGCAATGCGCCAGCGCATAATCGGGGCGGAGCGCGACGGCCGCCTCGAACGCCGCCCGCGCCTCGCCGCGCCGGCCGAGCGCGATCAGCACGTTGCCGAGGTTGTTGTGGCTTTCCGCGAGCTTGGGATCGAGCGCGATGGCGCGGCGGTAATGCAGCGCCGCTTTTTTCGGCTGGCCCATCCCCTGCAGCGCCCAGCCGAGATTGTGCTCGGCCTGCGCGAAGCGCGGCGCGGCGGCGATCGCCTTCTCGATCAGGCGCGCCGCCTCCCGGCAGGCGCCGCGCTGGATCAGGATCGTGCCCAGCAGGTTGAGCGCGTTGGGGTCGCGCGGCGCCTGCCGGAGAATCCGGCGATAGAGCGCCTCGGCCTCCTCAAGGCGGCCCGCGCCGTGAAGGGCGACGGCCTGGCGAAGCACGGCGTCGGCCGGGAGGGGCTTGTCGTCCGTCACGTCCCAGCCTTCGCCGCCTCGCCCGCAGGGGTGTTCAATGGGGCAGGCCGTCGAGATGGCGCCGCAGCAGCGCGGCAAGGGTCGCGACGTTGGGCTCGCGCAGAGCATCGCCGGAGTCGCGGCCGGGCACCGCCTCGACCGCGACGGCGCCGGCCGCCAGCGCCGTCCAGTCCAGCCGCCGCGGCAGCGGCCGATGGACCCTGTCGGCGGAACGGAAGATGTGGATGCGTCCGGGATAAGGCCGCGGCACATAGGACTCGAGCGCCGTTCGGTTCGCCTCGATCACCCGGCGCTGATGGATCTCGCGCCTGACGCCGGTGGACAGGCGGCGGGCGGACAGCATCGCGCCGAGCGCATCCGCCTTGCCGCGCAGGTAGTCCGGCCAGGCCGCCTTGGGCTGCGACCGCATCTCGCCGGCATAGAGCGCCGCGCGCGCCGCGAGGTAGCGCGGCAGCTCGAAGGCGTGTCGGAGCCGGTGCCCGGCCTGCAGGTGCCAGGACGCCGGTCGCGGCACGCGGAACGACGGGTCGAGCAGGACGAGCGCGGCGACCGTCTCCCCGGCACTGACGAGCTGTTGCGCGATCTCGTAGGCGATGACGCCGCCGATGCAGGCGCCGAAGATGGCGTAGGGGCCGGCCGGCTGGCGCGCCCGCATCTCGCCGATGTTGTAGGCGGCGATGTCTTCCAGGCGGGTGAACGGCGCGCCGTTGCCGTCCAGGCCGCGCGCCTGAAGCCCGATTAGCGGTACCGCCGGCTCCAGCCGACGAGCGAGCTCCGCGAACCCGACGACGTTGCCGCCGACGCCGGGCACCGCGAAGAGCGGCGCGTGCGCGCCCGCTTCGGTGATCGGAACCGCCGTGGGCCACGCTTTGGTGCGCCGGCCGACCCGGATGACGGCGGCCAGCGCGCCGACCGTGGGCGCGTCGAAGATCGTCGCCAGCGGCAGCGGATGCTCCATCTCGCGGTCGATCAGGGCGAACAGCTTGGCCGCCAGCAGCGAATGGCCGCCGAGGTCGAAGAAGTCGTCGTGCACGCCGACCCGGTCGCGGCCGAGGAGGTCGGCCCACAGCGTCGCCAGCCGCGCCTCCAGCTCGTCGCGCGGCGCGACATGACCGCGCCGCTCGCGATGCGACATCGTCCCCTGGGCGGCCAGCGCATCAAGGTCGAGCTTGCCGTTGGCGGTGAGCGGCAGCGCGGGCACGTCGACGACGACGGCCGGACGCAGATACGCCGGCAGCCGGCTGCGCAGGAAATCCTCGAGCGACGGATCGCCGCGATGCGGCGCGCGCACGCAGTAGGCGACGAGCCGGCGCCGGTCGCCGTCGCCCTGCGCGACCACGGCCGCCTGCAGCACCGAGGGGTGCTCGACCAGGGTCGCCTCGATCTCGCCGGGCTCGATGCGATGGCCGGCGAGCTTGACCTGGCGGTCGAGCCGGCCGAGGAAATCGAGCGTGCCGTCCGCCCGCCAGCGCACGCGGTCGCCCGAGCGGTAGAGGCGCTCGCCCGGCACGAACGGATCGGCGACGAACTGCGCCGCGGTCAGGTCCGGTTGCCCGACATAGCCGCGCGCCAGTCCGGCGCCGCCGATGTGGAGTTCGCCCGGGGCGCCGACCGCCACAGGTTGCATGTGCGGGTCGAGGACATAGACGCGGGTGTTGGCGATCGGCCGCCCGATCGGCACCGCGGCGGCGTTTTCGTCGGCCGGCGACACCGTATGGGCCGCCGTGAAGGTCGTGTTCTCGGTCGGGCCGTAGCCGTTGACCAGCCGGCAATGCGGCGCCGCGGCGCGAAAGCGGCGGGCGTGCGCGACCGACATCGCCTCGCCGCCGCTCACGACCTGGCGCACGGCGGCGAAGCACGCCGGGTGGTGGTCGACCATCTGGTTGAACAGCGCGGCGGTCAGCCAGACGGTCGTCGCGCCCCCGCCGACGACGGCGCGCGCGATCTCGGCCGGCCCGGCCGGCTCCTCCGGCACCTGCACCAGGCAGCCGCCGTTCAGGATCGCGCCCCAGATCTCGAACGTCGAGGCGTCGAAGGCGAGCGGCGCCGCCTGGAGCACGCGCTCAGTCGGCCCGAACGCGGCGTAGTCGGTGTCGCGAACCAGCCGCACCACGCCGGCATGCGGCACGGCGATGCCCTTCGGCTTGCCGGTCGAGCCCGAGGTGTAGGCGACGTAGGCGATCGCGTCCGGCCCGACCGGCGGCGGCGGCGCATCGGGACCGCCGGCGCCGGCGATGTCGTCCAGCGCCACCACGGGCGGCCCGGGGTCGCCATCGACCAGTCCCGGCTCGGCCAACATGACCGCCGCCCCGCTGTCCGCAAGCACGAAGCGCAGGCGGTCCGCCGGCCAGTCGGGGTCGATTGCCAGATAGGCGCCGCCCGACCGCAGGATGCCGAGCAGCCCGGCGATCATCGCCGGCGACCGCCGCGCGGCGATGGCGATGGTGGCGCCGGCGGGCGCGCCGAGACGGCGCGCGATGGCCGCCGACCACGCGTCGAGCGCCGCATAGCTGACCCGACGCTCGCCGCAGACGACGGCGGCCGCGTCCGGCCGCTCGCGCACCTGCCGCGCGAACGACGACACGATGGAGTCCGCGACCGGGCGGCAACGGTCCGCGCCGCTCCAGGCGTCGAGCAGGACCCGCCGTTCGTCCTCGGTCATCATCGGCAGCGCCGACAGCGGATCGTCGGGGCGCCGCACGATGGCGTGCAGCAGGACGCCGAACTGCCCGGCGATCCGCTGCATCGTCGGCGCGTCGAACAGCCCGGTGTCGTACTGCATGGCGAGCACGAGGCGGCCGTCTTCCTCGTAGAAGACGAAGTTGACGTCGAACTTCGTGGTGCCGTCGTCCGCCACCGCCAGCTCGACGTCGAGGCCGGGCAGCCGCTGCGCGAACGTGCCGGCCGACGTCATCACCACGGTGATCGTGAACGGCGGACGGCCGTCGGCGGGCCGCACGCCCCAGGCGTCGAGCACGCGCTGGACCGGTAGGTCGCGATGGGCGATGGCGCCCAGGATCGTGCGCGTGACGCGGGCCAGCAGGGTGCGGAAGCTGGGGTCGCCCGACAGGTCGGTGCGGATCGGCAGGACGTTGATCATCATGCCGACCATGCCGCGCAATTCCGGGCGCGAGCGCGCCGACACCGGCGCCCCCACGACGACGTCGTCCTGCCCCGCGTAGCGGCCGAGCAAGACGTTCAGCGCCGCCAGAAGCGTGGGGTAGAGCGTCGTCCGCTCGATGCGCGCCAGCCGCTTCAGGCCGGCGAGGAGGTCTTCTGGGTAGGTGTGGCGATGACGGGCGCCGGCGGCGCCGCGCGGCGGGCGGTGGCCGGTGCCGGGCAGTGCGACCGCCGGCGGCGCCCCGGCCAGGTTGGCCGTCCAGTAGGCGCGGTGGGCGGCGGCGGCCGGGCCTTCGCACGCCGCGCGCTCCCACAGCACGTAGTCGGCAAACCGGCAGGGCAGCGGCGGCAGCGGCGCGGCTCGGCCGTGGGCGAAGGCGTCGTAGAAATGCGCCAGCTCCTCGCTCAGGATGTCGATCGCGCTGCCGTCGACCAGGATGTGGTGCAGCGACAGGATCAGCAGGTGGTCGTCGGCGGCGATGCGCCACACGCCGGCCCGGATCAGCGGGCCGCGCGCGAGGTCGAACGGCCGATTGATCGTCTCGCCCACGATGCGTGCGATCTCGGCCTCGCAGGCCGGGCCGGGCGGCGCGGCGATTTCCG
>JBFWQM010000226.1:0-8823 GCA_050249455.1 Rhodospirillaceae bacterium
AGTCCGGCTTCTCGCCGCCGGCCTTCCACTGGCCGGGCCGCCACCAGCGGCCGACCTCGACCGGGTTGGCCGGGTCCTTGAGGTCGAGGATCACCATGATGGTGGCGACGTAGCCCTCCATCGTGGCGGAGGTGTAGACGTAGCGGCCGTCGAACTCGAAGCGGTGGCAGCCCTTGCCCCAGGTCTCCCAGATGGTGATCTCCTTCGGCTTCGCCGGGTTGGAGACGTCGTAGATGCCGAGGCCGGACTTCCACGCCGGGTCGACCTCGTCCGACAGCTTCTCGCGGTTCACCACCATGATGCCGTTGGCCGCGCGCGCCTTGTGAGAATGCGCGCCGCGCGCCATGTCGAGGCCGGCGAGGTACTTGGGCTTCTTCGGGTCGCTGACGTCGACGATCGAGGTGCCGTGCGGGTGCTCCATGTGGCCGATATAGGCGGTGGTGCCGTCGACATAGATCTGCCCGCCGCCCGCGATATCGAACCACGCGACCTCGCGGATGCCCTTCGCACTGCCCATGGACCTCGCCCTCCTGTTGCTTGTCGGCGAAGCATGGCGCAAAGCCGGGGCGAGATCAAATCGGCGGCGGCATTCTGGTGGATAGGTTATGGGCGGGTTTCAAACCCGCCCGTTGCGATGCGTGACCGGCGCTCGTTCAATCGCGTAATCTGCCGCGCGGCAAGGGAGCAAAGCATGGACCGGTACGACGCGATCCTCGACTTCTGGTTCGGGCCGAAGGGCGACCCCGTCCACGGCACCCAGCGCGAGGAGTGGTTCAAGAAGGAGCCGCACTTCGACGCCCAGATCCTGACCGAGCACTGCGAGGACCACGAGAAGGCGTTCGACGGCTATTTCGACTCGTGGATGGGCGTGCCGCGGCGCTGCCTGGCGCTGATCGTCGCGCTCGACCAGTTCCCGCGCAACATGTTCCGCGGCACCCCGCGCGCCTTCGCCGCCGACGGCAAGGCGCTGGCCACCGCCAAGTACTTCGTCGCGCTCAACTACGACCGCGAGATGCTGCCGGTGGAGCGCCTGTTCGCCTATTTGCCGTTCGAGCACAGCGAGAGCCTGGCCGACCAGAAGAAGAGCGTCGCCCTGTTCGAATCGATGCCGGACTGTCCGGGCAAGGCGAGCTGGGTGCAGTACGCCGTGCGGCACCTGGAGATCGTCGAGCGGTTCGGGCGCTTCCCGCACCGCAACGCTGTCCTGGGCCGCACCACGACGGCGGCGGAGGCGGCCTTCCTCCTCGAGCCCAATTCCAGCTTCTGAGGGAGACCGCGCGATGGCCAGCCTCGACGGACGGGTCGCCGTCATCACCGGCGCGGCGCAGGGCCTCGGCGCCACCTATGCCCGCGCGCTGGCGGGCGAGGGCGCCGCGGTCGTCGTCGCCGACGTGCGCGACGGCGCGCCCGTGGCGGCCGAGATCGAGCGCGCGGGCGGCCGCGCGCTCGACGTGCGCACCGACGTTGCCGACGAGGCCGCCGTCGCGGCGATGGTCGCGGCGGCCGATGCGAAGTTCGGCCGCATCGACATCCTGATCAACAACGCCGCACAGCTCGAAGGGCTCGCCCACGTCGGCATCGCCGAGGCCTCGGTCGCCGAATGGGACCGCGTGATGGCGGTCAACGTGCGCGGGGCGTTCCTGTGCGTGAAGCACGCGGTGCCGGTGATGCGCCGCCACGGCGGAAAGATCATCAACGTCGCCTCGACGGCGAGCTTCTCCGGCGGCTCGAACTTCCACGCCTATGCGGTGTCCAAGGGCGCGATGATCACCTTCACCCGCGGCCTCGCCCACGAGCTCGGGCGCGACGGCATCTGCGTCAACGCCATCGCGCCGGGGGTCACCCTGAGCGAGACGGTGAAGAACGACCCGTGGTTCGCCGGCGACGCCGGCATGGTGCTGCAGAACCGCCGCGCCATCCGCCGCCCGGAGCTGCCCGAGGACCTCATCGGCACCATCCTCTACCTCGCCTCGTCGGCCAGCGACTTCGTCACCGGGCAGACGATCGTGGTCGACGGCGGCCTGGTGATGCACTGAGCCATGACGGACGCGGTCGACTGCGTGGTGATCGGCGCCGGGGTGGTCGGCCTCGCGGTGGCGCGGCGGCTGGCGCTGGCGGGGCTGGAGGTCGTCGTCCTGGAGAAGGCCGACATGATCGGCACCGAGACCTCCTCGCGCAACAGCGAGGTGATCCACGCCGGCATTTACTACCCGAAGGGCAGCCTGAAGGCGCGGTTCTGCGTCGCCGGCAAGCACCGGCTCTACGCCTATTGCGCCGAACGCGGCGTGCCGCACAGCAACATCGGCAAGATCATCGTCGCGACCAACGCGGCGGAGCTGCCCGAGCTCGACCGGCTGAAGGCCGTCGCCGCCGGCAACGGCGTGCCCGACCTGGAATGGCTGACCCCGGCGCAGGTGACGGCGATGGAGCCGGCGGTGTTCTGCGTCGGCGCGCTCTTGTCGCCGTCCACCGGCATCATCGACAGCCACGGCCTGATGCTCGCCTTGCAGGGCGAGGCGGAGGATCACGGCGCCGCCTTCGCCTTCCTGTCGCCGGTGGTCGGCGGCGCGGTCGGCGGCGGTGCGTTCACCCTCCAGGTCGGCGGCGCCGAGCCGACCACCATCGCGGCGCGGCGGGTCGTCAACTCGGCCGGCCTCTACGCCCAGGACGTCGCCGCCGCGATCGCCGGCATCCCGCGCGAGACGATCCCAGAGTGCCACTACGCCAAGGGAAACTACTACACCCTGTCGGGCCGGCCGCCGTTCAAGCGGCCGATCTACCCGGTGCCGGAGAAGGCCGGCCTCGGCGTCCACGTCACGGTGGACCTCGCCGGCCAGGTGCGGTTCGGCCCCGACGTCGAATGGATCGAGCGGCCGCTCGACTACGGCGTCGACCCGCGCCGGGCGGACGTCTTCTACGCCGCCGTGCGCAAGTACTACCCGGGCCTGAAGGACGGCGCGATCCAGCCCGGCTACGCCGGCATCCGCCCCAAGATCCAGACGCCGAACGGGCCGGCGGTCGATTTCATCATCCAGGGCCCGGCGGAGCATGGCGTGCCCGGCCTCGTCAACCTCTACGGCATCGAATCGCCCGGCCTCACCGCGTCGCTGCCGATCGCCGACCACGTCGCGGCGCTGCTCGGTGTCAACTGAGGGCGCGCGCCGCGCCGTCATCGCGGGGCGGCGGAACTTTTTTTAGGGAGCGATGGAACCCGATGTGCCGTCGCTGGTTTTCCGTCATCGACCGACCTCCGGAACGGGACGCCCGAAGCCTTATGCCTCTTACCAAATTCGGTCGGGAAGGCGCCCACTCGGCGTCCCTCCGGACGCACTCCGCGCCATGGCCACGATAGCGGCGCAGGCGGCGCGCGCGCGCCCCTCGGACGAGGGGGCGCCGACGAAGGAAGGAGTCGCCAGCCGGGGAATCGCGAAATCGCCGACCGGGATCGACGGCTTCGACGAGCTGACCCTCGGCGGCCTGCCGGCCGGACGGCCGGCGCTCGTGTGCGGCTCGGCCGGCTGCGGCAAGACGCTGTTCGCGGCAACCTTCCTGTTCAACGGGGCGCAGATCTACGGCGAACCCGGGGTCTTCGTGACGTTCGAAGAGCGGCCGGTCGACATCGTCAGCAACGTCGCCTCGCTCGGCTTCGAGGTCGAGGACCTGATCGCGGCCGGCATGATCGGGATCGAGCACATCGCCCTCGATCCCTCGGACCTGGCGGAGGTCGGCGATTACGACCTGGAAGGCCTGTTCCTGCGGCTTGAGCTCGCGGTCGATTCGATCGGCGCCAAGCGGATCGTGCTCGACACCATCGAAAGCCTGTTCTCCGCCTTCTCCAACCCGGCGATCCTGCGCGCCGAGATCCGGCGCCTGTTCGACTGGCTCAAGAACAAGGGCCTCACCGCCGTCATCACCGGCGAGCGCGGCGACGGCACGCTGACCCGCCAGGGGCTGGAGGAGTACGTCTCCGACTGCGTGATCCTGCTCGACCACCGCGTGAACAATCAGATCTCGACCCGCCGGCTGCGCATCGTGAAGTACCGCGGCACCGCGCACGGCACCAACGAGTACCCGTTCCTGATCGACCGCGACGGCATCAGCGTGCTGCCGGTCAGCGCGCTGGGCCTCAACCACAAGGTCTACGAGGAACGCATCTCGACCGGCATCGCCGACCTCGACGCCATGCTGGCCGGGGGCGGCTTCCACCGCGGCACCAGCATCCTCCTCACCGGCGTCGCCGGCTCGGGCAAGAGCTCGATTTCCGCGAGCTTCGTGGATTCGGCCTGTACCGCGGGCGAGCGGGCCGTCGTGTTCTCCTTCGAGGAATCGGCCGAGCAGACGGTGCGCAACATGCGCTCGATCGGCATCGACCTGGGCCGCTGGCTCGACGAAGGTCGTCTGCACTACGTCGCGGCGCGGCCGACGTTCTACAGCCTGGAAATGCACCTCGCCATCATGCTGCGCGAGATCGTGCGCTTCGAGCCCTCGGTCGTCGTTCTCGATCCGATCTCCGCCTTCCTGAATTCCGGCGAGCCGCTCGAAGTGCAGTCGATGCTGTTGCGGATAGTGGACTTCCTGAAGTCCAAGGGCATCACCGGAATTTTCACCCACCTGACCCACAGCCAGGGTGCGACGGAAACCGACGCGGGGCTTTCTTCGTTGATGGACGCGTGGATCCTCCTGCTCAACCGGGAGATCAACGGCGAGTTCAACCGCGAGCTCTATCTCCTCAAGGCGCGTGGCATCGATCACTCAAACCAGGTGCGGGAATTCGTCATGGCGAGCGACGGCATCCGGCTGATCCCTCCCTACCTGGGCGACAGCGGCGCCCTTACCGGTTCCGCGCGTCAGATCGAGGAGGCGAAGATGCGGCAGCTCGAAGCGCGCCGCGTCGCGGAGGTCTCCCGCCTGCAGCAGCAGATCGAGCACCGGCGTCGGCGCGCACAGGCGCAGATCGCCGCGCTGCAGGCCGAGTTGGCGGCCGACGAGGTGGAGCTGACCGGCCTCTTGAAGGCCGAGCAGGACCACCTTCGCCGGGCGGACTCGGACCGTGCGGCGATCGTGAAGAGCCGCCGCGGCTGAGCGCCGCGGCGAAGGCGAATTGCGGAAGTGGAACGATGAACTCTGGACAGGCTGAATCCCGCAAGCTTGTACTCTACGTCGCAGGCCAGACGCCGAAGTCGCTGGCGGCGATCGCCAACCTGCAGCGCATCTGCAAGGATCACCTCGACGGCCAGTATTCGATCGAGGTGGTGGACCTCAAGGAGTCGCCGCATCTGGCGCGCGAGCATGGGATCGTGGCGATCCCGACGCTGGTCCGCCAGCTCCCGGTGCCGATCCGCAAGATCATCGGCGACCTGTCGGACTCGGAGAAGGTGCTCGTCCACCTCAAGGTCGCCGGCCCCGAATGACCAAGGGAACGCCCGCGCTGTCCGGTCTGGGCTTCGCCGAGTTGCGCCGCCGGCTGGAGGAGGCGGAGGAGACCTTGCGCGCGATCCGCGAGGGCGAGATCGATGCGCTCGTGGTCCGCGACGACCGCGGCGGCGACGGTGTCTTCACGCTAGAGGGCGGCACCGAATCCTACCGGTCGTTCATGGAAGCGATGGATCTCGGCGCCGCGGCGTTCGATGCCGCGGGCCGGCTTCTCTACGCCAACAAGGCGCTGTGCCAGCTTCTCGGCCGCTCGCTGGGCGAGATGCAGGCCGTCGGGTTCCTGACCGCGTTCGACGCCGCCAGCGCCGCGGCGGTCGGCGATGTCTTGTCCGGCCCCGGCGACGGGCGGCGCAGCCGCGAGATCACCTTGCGTCGCGAGGCGCCCGGCGACGAGAGGCACCTGCTGGTCACCAGCGCGCCCTTGCCGCTCGGCCTCTCGGCCGGCATCGCGGTCACGTTCACCGACATGACCGAACGCGTCCGCGCCGCTGCGTTCGAGGAGTCCGAGCGCATGGCGCGCGCGGTGATGGATTCGGCCAACGAGGCCGTGGTGGTGTGCGACCGGCAGGGCATCGTCACCCATGCCAACGCGGCGGTGCGCGCGATCTACGACCGCGACGTCGTCGGCCTGCCGTTCGTGGAGGCGCTGCCGGTAGCGTTCAACGACCCGGCGCGGCAATTCACGGCCGCGGAACTCGTCGCCACGGCGACCGGCGGCCGTTCGATCCGCGGCCTGGAAGCGGCGACGCCGGGTTCGGCGAGCGTGACCGATATTCTGGTGAGCGCGGCGCCGCTGCAGGTGATCGGCGACACCATCCGCGGCTGCGTGGTCACGCTGATCGACCTGACCCAGCGCAAGGCGGCCGAGAAACAGCAGGCTCTGCTGATGGCTGAGCTCGACCACCGGGTGAAGAACATCCTCGCGCTCGTCGTCTCCATCGCCCGCCACACCGCGGCGACGGCGCCGACCCTGGCGGACTTCCAGGGCGCCTTCCTCAGCCGCGTCCAGGCGCTTGCCGCCGCGCATGACCTGCTGGCGCGGAAATCGCTGGTCAACCTGACCTTGGAAGACCTCGTCCTGGAGGAGCTCGCGCCCTACGCTTCGGCCGCCAGCGGGCGGGTCGCGGTATCGGGCCTAAGGGTCGGCGTCACGCCGCGCACCGCGATCGCGCTCGGCCTTGTCGTGCACGAGCTCGCGACCAACGCCGCGAAGTACGGCGCGCTGTCGAACGACGCGGGGCGGGTCAGCGTGCGCGCGACCGATCCCGATCATCCGCAGTCGTTCGGCTTCGACTGGGTGGAGGAGGGCGGCCCGCTGGTGCAGGCGCCGACCCGCAAGGGCTTCGGCCAGACGGTGATCGCCCGCAGCCTCGGCTACACCGAAGGCGGCGGGGCCGACGTCGAGTTCCGACCCGCCGGCGTGATCTGGCACATCCGGCTGCCGCGCAGCGACCTGCTGTGAACGCGACTTTTTGGCCTCGCGGCCCCTTGAACCTTCCTCGCCAGTCCCCAAATCGAGGGTCGCTGGACGCCCATACGGGGCCAGCATCGGACGGCCGGCTTCGGCGGCCGTTACGCAAACCGCATGTTGCTTCCTAGGAGGATGTGCAATGGCTACCTTCGATTTCTCCCCCCTGTTCCGTTCCGCGATCGGCTTCGACCGGTTGAACCAGCTCGTCGAGGGCGCGATGCGCTCGGCCGAGGCGGTGGACGGCTATCCGCCCTACGACATCGAGAAGACCGGCGCCGACAGCTACCGCATCACCATGGCGGTCGCGGGCTTCGGCGAGGACGAGCTGTCGGCCGAGGTGCGCGAGGGCGTCCTCTTCGTCACCGGCAAGAGCAAGGCTGAAGAGGACGGCGTGCGCTTCCTGTACCGCGGCATCGCCCGCCGCGCGTTCGAGCGCCGCTTCCAGCTCGCCGACCATGTCGTGGTGAAGGCGGCCTCGCTCGCTAACGGCCTGCTCCGCATCGAGCTCGCGCGCGAGCTACCCGAGGCGATGAAGCCGCGCAAGGTCGCGATTTCCGCCAACGGCGCGCCGAAGATCGAGGCGGTGCGCGACGCCGCCTGACGCTGCGGCCACTACGTAGCGCGAACAGGGGCCGGGCGGGCAACCGCCCGGCCCTTTGCGTTTCATTACCTGCTATTCACTTGACAAACCGCGGCTTTACGCCCAAATCGAGGGCGCCCCGGCCACAAGCGGCGATTTCACGCCGATTTGATAAGAATATCAAGGGGTTGTACGTTAAGCTCGCATCCTGTCCCGCAACGGCGGCGGCGGGCGGCGGCATACCGGGCGGATGGGGACGGGCGGCGGCCATGACGGCGACGCGCTGAGGCAGCGCCCGCCGGCATCGGGCGCCGCATCGCCGAATCCCCGCCCCGGCAGGAGGAGAGGGATGAGTCAGATGCTGGAGATCCAGGGACTGACCAAGCGCTTCGGTCCCCGCGCGGCGGTGGACAACGTAAGCTTCTCGGTCGCGCGCGGCGAGGTTCTCGGCTTTCTCGGCCCCAACGGGGCGGGCAAGACGACGACGATGCGCATGATCACCGGGTACCTGACGCCGACCGAGGGGACGGCGCGGGTCTGCGGCCACGACGTCGAGACCGACCCGATCGCGGTCAAGCGCGCCATCGGCTACCTGCCGGAAGGCGCGCCGCTGTACGAGGACATGACGCCGATGGGCTTCCTGTCCTTCATCGCCGAGGTGCGCGGCTTCCGCGGCGCCGACAAGCGTGCGCGGGTCGACAAGGCGGCCGCGACGCTCGGGCTGACGCCGGTGATGTACCAGCCGATCGGCACGCTCTCGAAGGGCTTCAAGCGCAGGGTGGGCCTCGCCCAGGCGATCCTGCACGACCCGCAGGTGCTGATCCTCGACGAGCCGACCGACGGCCTCGACCCCAACCAGAAGCACGACGTCCGCGACCTGATCCACCGCATGGCGGCGGACAAGGCGATCGTCATCTCCACCCACCTGCTGGAAGAGGTCGACGCCGTCTGCACCCGCGCGATCATCATCGCGCGCGGCCGCATCGTCGCCGACGCCTCGCCGGAGGACCTGGAGGCGCGGTCCAGCCTGCACAACGCGGTCACCATCCGCATCAGCGCCGCCGACGCCGAGCGCGCCCGCGGCGAGCTGCAGCAGCTTCCGGCGGTGGCGCGCATCGAGACGGTGGGCCAGGTCAACGGCGTGGCGCACCTGCGCGTGCTGCCGGCCGACCGCCAGGCGATCATCACCGACGTCAGCGCCCGCATCCGCAGCGGCGGCTTCGCGGTCGAGGAGATCACCGTCGAGCGCGGCCACCTCGACCAGGTGTTCCGCCAGATCACCACGCAGGGGTGAGGGAGCGTCCATGTCCAACGTCATCGCCGTCACCCGCCGCGAGCT
>JBFWQM010000227.1:0-2461 GCA_050249455.1 Rhodospirillaceae bacterium
CGTCGCGTGGCCGGTGGAGACGATGCGCTCCACCCGCGCGGCGCCGGCGCGCGCCAGCACCTCCGTCGCCTCCGCCGGCAGGGGGCCGGCCGGCAGGCCCGCGTCGAGGTTGCCTGCGTGGGTCATGGCGGTGGGATTCCTCCGTCGTCGAATCGCGGTTCGCCGCGCTTGCTGGCGGTCGGGGCCTCGCCTAGGCTGGCGGCAATGAACGGCCATAAGGCCGGCAAGCACAACGAAAACGAATCCTTAGGGAGGATTTCATGCCTGCACAGGTCGAATTGCGCCTGCGTCATGCCTTCGCGGCCGCGTCGGTGGCCGCCGCCCTCGCGCTCTTGCCGTCGCCCGCCGCCGCGCAGGGAACGGAGCTGCGCATCTCCACCTTCGTGCCGCCGGTCCACGTCATCGCGCGCGAGATCATCACGCCGTGGATCGCCGACGTCGAGCGGGAGACCGGCGGCGAGGTGAAGCCGAAGCTGTTCCCGTCGATGCAGCTCGGCGGCAGCCCGCCGGGCCTCTACCGCCAGGCGGCGGAAGGCGTGGTGGACATGGTGTTCACCCTGCCCGGCTACACCTCGCCGGCGTTCCCGCGCACCCAGATGGTCGAGCTACCCGGGCTGTCGAAGGACGGCGAGGCGGCGACCGACCTGCTGTGGGACCTGATCGACCCGTACCTGCTGCCCGAGTACCAGGGCGTCAAGATCGTTGCGCTGTGGGCGGCGGAAGATGCGGGTCTGATGACGCGCTCCAAGCCGATCCGCTCGCTCGACGACGTCAAGGGGATGCGGCTGCGCTCGCCGTCCGCCGCGCAGGCGCGCCAGATCGAGGTGATGGGCGGCACGCCGGTCGCCATGCCGATCACCGACGTCTACCCCAGCCTGGAGCGCGGCGTGATCGACGGCGCGATGGTGCCGTTCTCCGTCATCCTCGACTTCCGGCTGGGCGAGGTGGCGCGCACCTACACCATCCCGGGGCCGCTGTTCGGCCGGTCGTCGTTCCTGATCGCGATGAACCAGAAGAAGTACGACGGCCTGTCGGCCAAGGCGAAGGCGGCGATCGACAAGCTGTCGGGGCGCGCGCTGAGCCAGAAGGCGACCGGCGTCTACGTCAAGCGCTCCGACGAGGGCGTGGCGAGCGTGCGCGGCAAGGCGGAGGTGATCAACTTCTCCGCCGCCGAGCAGGAGCGCATCGGCAAGACGCTGCGCCCGATCGTCGACGACTGGATCAAGGAAGCCGAAGGCAAGGGCATCCCGGCGCGCAAGATGCTGGCGGTGGCCAAGCACCCGGCCGGCTCGAACTAGGGGCATGGAAGACGACACCGGCGGCGGGCCGCTGGCGCCGCCGCTCCGCGCCCTCGCCCTCGGCGGGGGCGCGGTCCTGCTCGGCCTGATGGGGCTGGTCGCGTTCGACATCGTGATGCGACGCGTGCTGCACATCCCGTTCCTCGGCGGATTCGAGATGACCGAGCTCGCGATGGTGGTCATCGTCGCCCTGGGCCTGCCCTATTGCGCGGTGACCGGCGGGCACGTCGCGGTCGACCTGCTGGGCCGCTACCTCGACCGGCCGGCGCTGCGCTGGGTCAGCGTTGCGATCCACCTGACCGGGGCGGTCCTGTTCGCGCTGATCGCCTGGCGCACCGTGCTGCATGCGATGGGCAGCCTGCGCTGGGGCGACGCCACCAACATGATGGCGATCCCGAAATACCCGTTCCAGCTCGTCACCGCGCTGGGCACGGGGCTGATGGCGGTGGTGCTGCTGGCGCAGGCCGTGCAGGCGCTGCGCGCCCGGCCGGCGCGGGACGACGGCGCGGCATGACCCCCACCGCCATCGGCCTGATCGGGTTCGCCGTGCTCCTGGTCCTGCTCGCGCTGCGCATGCCGATCGGCATCGCGATGACCCTGGTCGGCATCGTCGGCATCGCGGTCTTGAACTCCACCGACGCGGCGCTGCGCATCCTGGGCGAGTTTCCCTACGCCTACTCATCCGTCTACGCGCTCAGCGTCATCCCGCTGTTCGTGTTGATGGGGAACTTCGCGTCCGTGTCGGGCCTGGGGCGCGACCTCTACCAGGCGGCCTATGCCTGGATCGGCCACCGGCCGGGCGGGCTGGCGTCGGCGACGATCCTGGCCTGCGCCGGGTTCGCGGCGCTGTCGGGCTCCTCGGTCGCCTCGGCCGCCACCATGGGCAAGGTGGCGCTGCCGGAGATGCGGCGCTACGACTACGACCCGCGCCTGGCGACCGGCGCGGTGGCGGCGGGCGGCACGCTCGGCATCCTGATCCCGCCGTCGACGGCGATGATCGTCTATGCGCTGCTGACCGAGCAGTCGATCGGCAAGCTGTTCCTGGCCGGCTTCCTGCCGGGCGTCCTGCTGGCGGCCCTGTTCATCGTCACCATCGCGATCATCGCCCACCTGCGGCCGGAGCTCGGCCCGCGCGGCGCGGTGCACGACCTGCGCCAGCGCTT
>JBFWQM010000227.1:2561-8735 GCA_050249455.1 Rhodospirillaceae bacterium
CAGATCTTCGCCGGCATCATGCCGTTCTGGATCGCGATGATCGCCTGCGTCGGGCTGCTGGTCGCGTTCCCGCAGATCGCGCTGGTGCTGCCCGAGACGATGTTCCGCTGACCGGCATGACACAGTTTTTCCGCATCGCGGCATCCCCGGACTTGGGCTAAGGTTTTCCGGAATCGCATTCTGGAGGCTGCGTCCGCGATGCCCAAGGTCCTGAGCTCGGATCAGGTCGCGTTCTATCGCCGCGAAGGCTACCTGTTCCCGCTGCCCGCCATCGCGCCGGCGGAGGCCGCGGCGCTGCATGCCGACCTCGACCGCTTCGCGGCGGATGAGGGCTATTCGGCCGGCTCGATGCACTTCAAGGGCCATCTCGCGTTCCAGCGCAGCTGGGACATGGCGCGCGCGCCGGCGATCCTCGACGCGGTGGAGGACCTGATCGGGCCGAACATCCTGGTCTTCGCCTCCAAGTTCTGGATCAAGGGCGGCGGGGACGGCTCGTTCGTCTCCTGGCACCAGGACTCGGCGTATTTCGGGCTCGACCCGCACGAACTCGTGACGGTTTGGATCGCGCTGACCGAGGCGACGCCGGAGAACGGCTGCATGCAGGTGATCCCGCGCTCGCACGTCGGGCCGGCGCTGAGCCACGTCGAGACCTACGACAGGAAGAACCTGCTGGCGCGCGGCCAGACCCTGACGGGGCTCGACACCGCGACCGCGGTCGACATGCCGCTGGCGATGGGCCAGTTCTCGATGCATCACGAGCGTGCGGTGCATGGCTCGCTGCCCAACCGCACGCGCGAGACGCGCATCGGGCTGTCGCTGTTCTACATCCCGACGCACGTGCGCTCGACCATCGGCCGGCGCACCGCGACGCTGGTGCGCGGCACGGACGCGTACGGCCACTGGGATCCCGACCCGGTGCCCAGCGGGGACCGCGACCCAGCGATCCTCGCCTACATGAAGCGCGCCCACGAGCGCTACCACGACAAGTCGGTCGCGCAGGAGGCGATGCACCCTTAAGGGGAGGACGACCATGGCCGCCACCCGGCTTGCCAGCGCGCCGATGACGGACGCCGAGCGCGAGATGCGCGCCGACCTCGCCGCCGCGTTCAGGCTGGTCGACCTCCACGGCTGGTCCGACCTGCTGGCCACCCACCTGTCGGCGCGCGTGCCGGGGCCGGACGACCACTTCCTGATCAACCCGTTCGGTCTCCTGTTCGAGGAGGTCACCGCCTCCAGCCTGATCAAGGTCGACGTCGACGGCAACATCCTGTCGGACAGCGACTACGGCATCAACCCGGCGGGATTCGTGATCCACAGCGCCGTGCACATGGCGCGCCGCGACGCGGCCTGCGTGATGCACACCCACACCGCCGCCGGCACCGGCGTCGCGACGCAGAAGGACGGGCTGCTGCCGCTCACCCAGCACGCGCTCGCGGTGCTGGCACATACCGGCTACCACGACTTCGAGGGCATCGCGACCGACCTCGACGAGCGGGCGCGCCTCGCCCGTGACCTCGCCGACCACAACGTGCTGATCCTGCGCAACCACGGACTGCTGACGGTCGGGCGCACGGTCGGCGAGGCGTTCATGTGGCTGTACCGCGCCGAGCGCGCCTGCCGCATGCAGCTCGCCTTCCAGCAGTCGGGCGCCGCCGCGATGGAGATTCCCGAAGATGTGCGGCGGGTCACCTTCGAGCGCAACCGCTTCAACAACTCCGACCAGGGATACCGCACGATCGGCAAGGTCGAGTGGCCGGCGCTGCGCCGCAAGCTCGACCGCATCGACCCGTCCTATCGCGACTGAGGCGCAAGGGGCGGCGCAGCAGCAGGGTGGCTGAATGAACGATATCGCGACCGGCATCGCGGCGGGTGGGCTGCGGCCGGACGACGGGGGGACGGTCGAGCTGACCATCCTGATGCCGTGCCTCAACGAGGCGCGGACGGTGGGCGTCTGCGTGGAGAAGGCGGTCGGCTACCTGCGCCGCGCCGGCATCGCCGGCGAGGTGCTGGTCGCCGACAACGGCTCCACCGACGGCTCGCAGGACATCGCGCGCGCCAACGGCGCGCGGGTGATCGCGGTGCCGCGGCGCGGCTACGGCGCGGCGCTGGCCGCCGGCATCGCCGAGGCGCGCGGGCGCTTCGTCATCATGGGCGATTCCGACGACAGCTACGACTTCACCGCGCTCGACGGCTTCGTCGCGGCGCTGCGCGCCGGGGCGGAGCTCGCGATGGGCAACCGCTTCAAGGGCGGCATCAAGCCGAGCGCGATGCCGCCGCTGCACCGCTATTTCGGCAACCCGGCGCTGACCATGATCGGCCGCGTGCTGTTCCGCTCGCCGCTGGGCGACTTCTACTGCGGGCTACGCGGCTTCGACCGCGACGCGATCCGCCGCCTCAGGCTCGACACGCCGGGGATGGAGTTCGCGCTGGAGATGGTGGTGAAGGCCACCATCCACGGCCTGCGCGTCGCCGAGGTCCCGACCACCCTGTCGCCCGACGGCCGGACGCGGCCGCCGCACCTGCGGTCGTGGCGCGACGGCTGGCGCAGCCTGCGCTTCTTCCTGACCTTGAGCCCGCGCAGCATCTTCCTCTATCCCGGGATCGTGCTGGCGCTGGTCGGCGGCGTGCTGGCGGCGGCGCTGATGGTGGGCGACATCCGCCTCGGCACCGTCCTGCTGGGCTACCACACGCTGCTGTTCGCATGCGCGGCGCTGCTGCTGGGCGTGCAGATGATCGGCTTCTGGGTGTTCGCCAAGATCGTCGCGATGCAGCGCGGCCTGCTGCGCGCCGACCAGCAGCTCGAGCGCGCGCTGGCGCGGGTGCCGATGGAGCTGGGCCTCGCCACCGGCATCGTCGTGTTCGCGGCCGGGTTCGCCGCCGCGGCCTATGCGCTGGGCAACTGGGCCGGCACCGGGTTCGGCCCGCTCACCGGCGCATCGACCCTGCGCTGGACGATCGGCGCGGCGACCGCGATGGTGCTGGGCGCGCATTTGGTGTTCGCGTCGTTCTTCCGCTACCTGCTGGAGAACCGGCGCGATTGAGGCGGGCGCGATGACCGGCGCGCTCGCCCGTCGCGACGTCGCGATCGCCTTCGTCGCGGCGGCGGTCGCCTACGTCGCCTATCTCGGCCTCGCCACCGAAGGCACCTGGCGGATCGATGCGCCGACCCGGTTCGGCCGCGTGTTCAGCGCCGTCGCGCTCAACCTCCTGCACGGCCGCTTCGACGTCGATCCCGAGCTGCTGCTCTACGAAGCCTATGTCCGCGACGGCCTGGCCTATCCCTATTTCGGCATCTTCGCCGCGCTGGCGCGGCTGCCGCTGATCCCGTTCGCCGACCTGACGGTCGTCCATGTCGGGCGTCCGCTGGCCGCGCTGGCGGCGGCGCTGGCGGCGATGTTCCAGGCGCTGGCGATGCTGCACGCGACCGCCGGCGCGCGCTCGCCGGCGCTGCGCGGCATCCTGGCGGCGCTGCCGCTGGTCGCCGGCCCGCAGGTCTACCTGCTGGCACGGCCCAACATGTACGAGGAGGCGGCGCTGTGGGGCCTGTGCTGGGCGTCCGCCGTGGTCGCCGCCGGGGTCTGCCTGGCGCTGCGCGACGGCCGCGCACCGGTGCGGCTCTACATCGCGCTGGCGGCGGCGGCCGGGCTCGCGGTGACCGCGCGCGTCACCGCCGGCCTCGGCGCCTGCGCGTTCGCGGCCCTGGTCGGCGCGGCGCGGCTGTGGTGGGAGGCGCGCGCCGCCGGCAAGGAGCCGCTGCGCCGCCTGCTCGGCCGCGAGGCGGCGTCCGCGACGCTTGCCGGCGCCGTCCCGATCGCCGTCCAGCTCGCGGTCAACTTCGCGCGCTGGCGCAACCCCTTCGAGTTCGCCGACCTGGCGCGCATGGCGGTGGTCCACGAGTCCGACCCGACGCGGCTGCCGCGGCTGATGGCGCAGGGCGCGTTCAACCTGGAGCGCCTGTGGTTCGGGCTGCAGTACTACTTCGCGCCGGCGTGGGCGTTCCCGACCGCCGCCGGTGCGCCGCGGTTCGAGGGCTGGATGCGCGTCTGGCTCGACGCCGCCGAGCTGCCGCCGTCCACGCCGCTGCTGACCGACGGCCTGCTGATGGCGCTGGCCGCCGTCGGCGCCTGGGCGATCTGCCGCCGCGGCGTGCCGCGCCCGGCGATCTGGGCGGCCGGCGGCGCCGGGCTTGCGACGGGCGCGGCGGTGCTGATGTCGGCGATCTACATGGCGCTGCGCTACCGCGTCGACATCCAGCCGCTGCTGCTGTGGCTGGGCCTCGCCGGCGCACACCGGCTGACCCGCGCCGCACCGCGCCTCTGGCTGACGGCGACGGCCGCGGCGATACTGGCGATCTCGGTGCTGGGCAGCCTCGCGATGTACGCCGCCTATCTCGATATCAATTTGGGGCCGGCGTTCCCCGTCCACGACCCGCTGCGCGAGATCTACTGGTCGGTGCGCCGCCACCTGATCCCCTGACCGGCGCGCCAGGACGGCATCGAGGGCTCGCCGCACTGGACGGATGCCCCCGGTACGCGGATGATCCGGCCGCGATTTCCACGGACGCACGGACCCATGACAGCGCCCCCCACGACGGGCCGCGGCGAGCGACGGTTCCTCGCCGCCGCCGGCGTCCTGGCCCTTGCGGCCTATCTCGGCATCGTCACCGGGGGCGCCTACGACCTCGACGGCCAGAGCCGGTTCGGCATGGTGTTCAACGCGATGGCGCTGAACCTGGTGCACGGCCGCTTCGACATCGACCCCGACGTCATCCTGTTCGAGGCGTTCTTCCGCGACGGCCGCACCTACGCCTATTTCGGCATCCTGTCGGCGCTGCTGCGCCTGCCGCTGATGCCGTTCGTCGACCTGGCGACGGTGGAGGTGGCGCGGCCGATGATGGCCCTGGCGGCCGCGCTCGCCGCCGTGTTCCAGGCGCAGGCGGCATTGCGCGCGACGCGTCACGCCGCCGGCGACGGCGGCTGGCTGCGCGCCCTGCTCGCCGCGCTTCCCTTCGTCAGCGGGCCGCAGGTCTATTTGCTGGGCGCCGTGGACATGTACGGCGAGGCGTCGCTGTGGGGCCTGTGCTTCGCCAGCGCCACCGTGGCCGCGGCCGTGCACCTGACCCTGCATCGCGGGCGGCCGGCGACGCACCTGTACGCGCTGGTCGCGGCGTCCGCCGGCCTGTGCCTGCTGGCGCGGGTCTCGATCGGCATCGGCGCCTGCGGCCTGGCGGCCGCGACGGTGCTGACGCGGCTGTGGTGCGAGGCCGCCGCCGCCGGCCCCGCCCGGGCGGCGAAGCCGCTCGCCGCCGCCGCGGTCGCCGGCGGCATCCCGGTGGCGTTCGCGCTGTTCGTCAACCACGCCCGCTGGGGCAATGCGCTGGAGTTCGCCGACCCGCGACGCCAGCTCAACTTCGAGGCGCTCCACCCCGGCTTTCTCGCCCGTTTGAACGAGCTCGGCGCGGCGAACCTGGAGCGGGTGTGGTTCGGGCTGCAGTACTACCTGGCGCCGGTCTGGGCGTTCCCGACCGCGGACGGCACGCCCCGGTTCGAGGCGTGGATGCACAAATGGCTGTTCGGCGCCGAGCTGCCGGCAGCGACGCCGCTGGTCACCGACCCGCTGCTGCTCGCGCTCGCGGTCCTCGGCGTCGCCGCGCTCGCCCGGGGCCGGCTGCCGCCGCCCGCGACCGTGGCGTGGGCGGCCGGCGCCGCGGCGCTGGCGGTGCCGGCGGCGATGCTGACCACCTTGTTCTACATGAGCCTGCGCTACCGGGTGGACTTCCAGCCGCTGATGCTGTGGCTGGCCCTGGCCGGCGCGACGACATTGTGCGGCCGGCCGCCGGGCCGGCTGGTCCGCCGGGGCGTGCCGGCCCTGTTCGCGGCCTCGGTCGTCGGCTCCGGGCTGGTGCTGGCCCTCAACCTCGACGCACCGTTCGGGCCGGCCTTTCCCACCGCCGACCCGTTCCGCGAGCTCTACTGGGCGCTGGCTGAGCTGTTCGGCGGCTGAGGGGTCAATCGTCGAACGGCAGGCCGACGTAGTTCTCGGCCATCGCGGTGGCGCCGGTGCGCGAGCTGGTGACGTAGTCGAGCTCGGCGAGCTGGACGCGGCGCTCGAACGGGCTCGCCTCCGGGAAGCGGTGCATCAGCGTGGTCAGCCACCACGAGAAGCGCTGCGCCT
>JBFWQM010000228.1:0-8735 GCA_050249455.1 Rhodospirillaceae bacterium
CCTCCGCCAGTCCGGCGGCGGAGAACCAGCGCCGCGCGGCCAGCCGGTTGCGCGCCACCCAGCCGACCGCGAGCTTGCCGTCCATCGGCTCGCCGCGCGCCTCGCCCCAGATGGTGCGAGCCTCCGGCACGCCGCAACCGCATCCGCCACTGGCGCAAGCGCCGCAAGCTGACGCTCGAGGAGCTCGCGGCGCGGCTCGACACGTCGGCGACCAACCTGCACCGGTGGGAGACCGGAAAGGTCGCGATCACCCTCGATCGCCTGAGCCAGATCGCGCGCGAGCTGCGCTGCGGCGTGGTCGAGTTGATCGCGCCGGAGCCGCGGGTGCCGGTGGTCGGCCGGGTCGGCGCCGGCACCGCCGTGCATGCGATCGACGACTACCCGCTCGGCGCCGGCGACCGCTTCGCGCGCTGCCCGGCCCAGCTCGATCCCGCCCGCACCGTCGCCGTAGAGGTCGAAGGCGATTCCATGCTGCCGATCGAGGAGGGCTGGCTGCTCTTCTACACGCGAGATTACGAGGGCGTGCCCAGCGAATGCCTGGGCAAGCTGTGCGTCGTCCAGCTCGCCGACGGCGGTCCGCGCTACGTCAAGCGGGTGAAGCCCGGCCGCGTCGCCGGCCGCTTCAACCTCTACAGCACCAACGCCCGCGAGATGGATGACGTCGTCCTGGCATGGGCGGCGCCGGTGCTCGACGCACGCCCCCGCGGAGTCGACGACACCGATCCGGACGCCGCCGCGCAGGATGCCGCTGTCCATGAATGACCGTTCAATGCCCTGTTCACAATCCTGTGGGTAACTCGCCTTATACGTGTATATCTTACGTTCAGAGGAAATCTACCGTCAAGATTAATTTACACTGAGTGTAATTCATTAGCGATTGAACGGTTCCGTCCCCGGGGGCACGATGCATGCCTGCACCGCGCACCCTTGCGCCCGTTCGATCGGAGGCATCATGGCGACCCAGGATCCCGCACAGCTAACGGCGACCGAGGCAGCCGCCCTGATGCGCGACCGCAAGCTCTCGGCGATCGAACTCGCCGAGGCCTGCCTGGCGCGCATCGCCGCGCGCGACGCCGAGGTGCAGGCCTGGGCGCACTTCGACCCCGAGCTGGTGCGCCGCGCCGCCAAGGCGGCCGACGCCGCGACGCCGAAGGGCCCGCTGCACGGCATCCCCTTCGCGGTGAAGGACGTGATCGACACCGCCGACCTGCCGACCGAGTACGGCAGCGCCATCTTCGCCGGCAACCGGCCGGCGGCCGACGCCGCCTGCGTCGCCAAGATGAAGGCCGGCGGCGCGGTGCTGATGGGCAAGACGGTCTCCACCGAGTTCGCCACCTATCGCCCCGGCAAGACGCGCAACGCGCACAACCCCGCCCATACCCCCGGCGGTTCGTCGAGCGGATCGGGCGCCGCCGTCGGCGACCGCCAGGTGCCGCTCGCCTTCGGCACGCAGACGGCCGGCTCGCACATCCGCCCCGCCGCCTTCAACGGCGTGTGCGCCCTGAAGCCGACCTTCGGAACCGTCGACCTGACCGGCGCGCTGCCGCTTGAATATACGTTCGACACGCTGGGCTACATGGCGCGCAGCTTCGACGACGTTTCGACATTCTATGCGGTCGTGCGCGGCATGCCGGCCGACCCGCTGGCCGATGGCCTGGGCCGGGCGCCCCGCGTTGCCGTGGTGCGCACGCCGTGGTGGGAGCTGGCCGAGGCGCCGACCCGCGCCGCGATCGAGAGCGCTGCCCGGCGCTGCGCCGAGCTCGGCGCCGACGTCGGCGAGGTCCGCCTGCCGCCCGAATACGCCGTGCTGCCGGAGGTCCACGCGACCATCCTGCACGCCGGCCTGGTCCGCACGCTCGGCCCGATCCACCGCGACAACCGCGAGCGGATGGGCGAGCGCCTGCAGGGCATGATCGCCGACGGCCTTTCGTGCACGCCGGAGCGCCTGAAGCTCGCTTTGGCGCACGCAGAGCTCTGCAAGCGGCGCATGGACGCCGCGTTCGCCGACTGGGACGTGTTCCTGACCCCGAGCGCGCCGGGCGAGGCGCCCGAAGGCCTCGCCGCCACCGGCAACCCGATCTTCCAGGTGGCATGGACCTTGCTGCATTTGCCTTGCGCCAACGTGCCGTGGGGCAAGGGGCCGAAGGGCCTGCCGCTCGGCGTCCAGCTGGTGGGCCGCCAGGGCGAGGACGACACCGTGCTGCGCGTCGCCAAGTGGCTCCACACCCGCGCGGGGTAAGCCGCTACAGCACCTTCGGCAGCCAGGTCGCGATGCCCGGGAACACCGCGATCATCACCATGCTGAGGACGTAGAGCCACACGAACGGCCATGACGCGGCGAAGATGTCCTTCATTGGCACGTCGCGCGCCGAGCCCTTGAACGCGAACATCGTGTAGCCGAACGGCGGCGTCATGCCGCCCACCGTCACGTTGATCAGCATTAGGGTCCAGAACCACACCGGGTCGAAAGCGAGCGCCTTCAGCACCGGCTGGTAGATCGGCGTGATGACGATCAGCAGCGCGATCTGGTCGCAGAACATGCACCACAGGAACGGCATCGCCATCATCACGAACAGCATCAGGAGCGGCGGCAGGTCGAGCCCGCCGACCCACTCGCTGAGCGCCACGGTCGCGCCGGTGAAGGCGAGCAGCTGCGAGAACATCGTGGCCGACGCCATGATCACCAGCACCATCGAGGTGATCGACGCCGATTCCACCAGCGACTGCCACAGCATCCGCCACGACAGCGTCCGGTAGTAGACCGCCGACAGAACCGCCCCGATCACTCCCAGCGCCGCCGATTCCGACGGCGTGCAGATGCCGAACATGATGAAGCCCATCACGACGGCCAGGATCAGGTTGATCGGCGTCAGCTCCCAAAGCGCGACGAGGCGGTCGCGCCACGTCGCCTTGCGCATCGTCTCTCCCGCCGGGTAGAGCCCGGGGTCGAGCCGGATGCGCGCGATGACGTAGCCGAGGAACAGCCCCGCCAGAAGGAAGCCGGGCAGGATGCCTGCGATCAGCAGCGCCGAGATCGAGGTATCGGCCAGCGCGCCGATGATGATCACCAGCACGCTGGGCGGGATGATCGGCGCCAGGCTGGCGCCCGACAGCATGGTGCCGATCGACAGCCGCGAGTCGTAGCCGCGCGCCACCATCGGCGGGTAGAGGCTGCGCCCCAGCATCGCCGCGACGCCCATCGCCGAGCCGGCGAGCGCGCCGATGAACGTCGACAGCGAGATGCACAGGAAATACTGCCGCCCGCGGACGCGCCCGATCAGCTTGTCGATGGCATCGAAGCTGGCGTCGATCGCGCCGCAGCGGAACAGGATCTCGCCCATCAAGATGAACAGGGCGACCGCGGTGAGCGATTCGGAGTTCGTCGTCTCGAAGATCGAGTTGGCGAACATGCCGAAGCCGGGCTGGCCCATCAGGATCAGCACGCCCGCCACGTTGATGACCAGGAACGTCAGGAAGATCGGCACGCCTGCCATGAAGAGCACGAGCAGGACGCCGACCGCCGCCAGCAGCGTCACCCACCATTCCATGGTCAGACGTTCCCGCTGGTCAGCGTCTCGGTCGCGCGCGGGTCGAGCTTGCGCAGGAAATGCAGCGCCGACATCGCGAAACCGAAGGTGATGAACGACGACACCCACCACTTCGGGATCGGGTGGACGCGCATCAGGAACACGTCCTGCACGTATTGCCGGATGTTCTCGTCCAGGCTGATCCAGGTGCCGATCGCGCAGATCGCGAACGCGATCAGGTAGATCACCCAGCTCACCGCGCGCGCGATGCGCGGCGAGGTCTTGTCGACCACGATGGTCACCGCGACATGACCGCCGATCTTGGTGACATGCGGCATCGCCAGGAAGACCGCCATGCACAGCGAGTACGAGATCGCCTCGTCCGTCCACGTCGTCGGCGCGCTGAAGACGTAACGCAGCACGACCTCCAGCGTATAGAAGAGGGTGATCAGGCCGAGTAGTACCGCGCTCAGCACGATGCCGAGCCGGGTCAGCGCGTCGTGAGCGCGCGCCAGCAAACGCATGGTTGGTTCGCCCCCTTGAGACACCTTGCCGGCGCCGCCCTAGCCCAGCCTGGCGACGACGCCCTCGAAGCTGCCCAGTCTCGCCAGCGCGCGCTCGGCCTCGCGGTCGACCACGTCCCAGCGGAAATAGTATCCGGCGCGGCCGCGCGTGACGTGGCGCGGGCCGGCATAGAACATCTCGTACTGGGCGTGGCGGCTGGCGAACTCGGACCCGACGAGGTCCCAGGCGAGCCGCATCAGCTTGTAGCGCTCGATCGAGGCGCGGGCGCCGCCGGCCGAGAACTTGGCGAAGATGTCGGCTGTCACCGGGTTGTCGAACACGGTGGCGTCGGCCGGCTGCTGGAACGGGTGGCTGCCCAGCAGCTCGCGCACGATGCGCACGAACTCGGGGTAGTATTCCATCGTCCACGACATGGTCGCGTACATGGTCTGCCGGTCCTGGCAGACATAGCCGCCGGGCCACTGCACCGGCCGGGCCTCCTGGCCGTTGATCAGGCCCTCGACCATCGCGACCCGCACGGCGAGGCCGAACAGCGTGTCGCGCACCGCCGGGATGGCGGCGATGCCGTTGTCCTCCGCCACCTTCTTGATGATGCCGAGCACCAGCCGCAGCTTCGCCAGCAGCCGGATGTGCGCCTGTGCGTTGCCCAGTGTGTGCGCCGGCGTGTCGTAGAATATGGCGCGCGCGGTGTCGACGTGGTCGTGGGCGAACACGCGCGACCACGGCACCTTGACGTTGTCGCAGAACACGACGGCATCGGTTTCGTCGTAGCGGAAGGCGAGCGGGTCGTCGAGCTCGCTCACCGCCAGCTTCTCGTAGGGCCGGCGCGAGATCAGCTTGAGCCCCGGCGCGTCCACCGGCACGGCGAAGGTGATGGCGGACTTTTCTTCGCCCGGCGCCAGCGGCAGCACGTTGCCGATCAGGAGCTCGTCGGCCAGGATCGCGCCGGTCGCGAGGATCTTGAAGCCCCACACCGTGACGCCCGCGTCGTCCTCCGCCACCACGCGCAGCCCCGCGCTTTCCGCCCATTTGGAATCGGTCGATGCGCGCGCCTGCGGCGTCGCCACGGCCTCCGACCCCTTGGCGCCGGCCGGCGGCACGACGGCATAGGCGAGGAACAGGTCGTTGTCGCGGATGTAGCGCCAGTAGTCGAGGATGTGCTGCGAGAAGCCCTGGCCGTGCATGTCGAACACGTCCGGCTTGCACGCCATGCCGGCCACGAACGCCGCGACGTGATCGGGCGAGCGGCCGAGCAGGCCCCAGGTCGTGTCGGCCCACGCCTCGTGCACGCGCCGCCGCGCCGCCAGGTCATCGATCGACCGCGGCCGCAGGAAGATCGAATTGCAGCGCTGCCCGGTTTCCGGCTCCACGTAGGTCAGCGCGTCCGCGCGCGCCGGGTCCGACGTCACGTCGTAGAGCCGCGCCACCGAGGCGACGGAGTTGCGGAACGCGGGATGGGTGGTGACGTCGTCCACCCGCTCGCCGCCGACATAGACCTCGGCGCGGCCCTTGACCGCGTCGACGTACTGCTTGCCTGTCCTCAGCATGGGTCGGTCCTCGTCGTTCCTAGCGCGTCGGGAAAGGCCGTTCCTCGACCTTGCCGGCGGTGGTGACGTAGCGGAAGACGTTGCCCTTGGGCACGTCGCGGCCGGCCACGCGGTCGGCCAGCCAGTTCGCCATCGTCGAATACCAGTGCGGGCCGTTCTGCGCCGCCGGGCTGCGCCCCGGGGCATGCCGCTCGTTCTGGTAGATGACCAGCTCGGTCGGGCCGGGCACGTGGGTCGCCAGCTCGTAGGTGTGGCGGATCGGCGACAGCTCGTCGAGCTCGCCGCCCAGCACCATGTACGGGCAGGTCAGGTTCGACACCCGCTTGCGCAGGTCGAAGCTCTGGATGAACTTGTTGAACTCGGCCTCGTCCTCGTAACCCGCCATGTACATGAAGCGGTTCTTGAACGTCGGCGAGGCCTCCTCGAAGATCGTCGCGCAGCCCGGCTCGTGGCACGGGAAACCGACGGCGACGCCGCGGATGCGGTTGCCCAGCGCGTTGCCCATCACCGTGCCGAAATACGAGCCGAAGCTGCGCCCGAAGATCGCGACGCGGCCGGCGTCGAGGTCCTTGCGCCCTTCGATCCAGCTCATGCAGGCGAGCCCGGTGTCGCCGAAATTATCGGCCGTCACCTTAAGCCCGTTGACCAGCGCCTCCGACTGGCCCGGCCCGTCGATGGCGAGCGCCGCCATGCCGCGCTCCAGGATCTTGTCGCCGTAGGCCCAGACCAGCTTCTCCTTGAACGTGTCCATGCCGGGCAGCATGATCACCACCGAGTAAGGCGGCTTGGCGCCGACCGGGATGTGCAGCCAGCCCGGGATGACGTGGCGGCCCATCGGGATCTCGACGCGCTCGATGCGGTGGTGGGCGATCGCGGCATATTTGGTGAAGGCGGCGATCTTGCGCGCGTTGAGGTCCTTGTTGAGCGCGCTGTCCTCGTCGATCGGCCATTGCGCGACGCCGTAGTAGAGGGCGGCGATGAGATAGGATTCGCGCGCCGTGATCACGTCGCCGCTGGCCGCCGCCGCCGCCGCGCGCTCGAGCCGGCGCCCGGCGTGCGTGGCGAAGCCCGGCGTGATCTCGTCATAGCGCTTGATCGACGCGGCGGTCACCGCCCAGTCGTTCGCGCCTTCGAAACCCGACGGTGCCACCGTCACCGCCATGCGGAGCTGGTCCCAGTCGAGACCCACCGTCGAGATCACGGTGTCCAGCAGCCACTTCTGCTCGCGAAACCGGCGTGCACCCTTCATCGTCCCCTCCTCGTCGCGTTTGCTCGTTCTTCCCGCGGCGCCGCGCCAACGCAGAAGGGCGGGTCAGAGACCCGCCCCCGCGCCATTCGCTGTATGGCCCGCGCCATCGCCTTCAGATCGCTTCCTTCTCGCGCATCGCCTTGATCTCCGACGCGGCGTAGCCGAGCTCCGCCAGCACCTCGTCGGTGTTCTCGCCCAGCGTCGGCGGCGGAATCTGCGGCTGGTCGTCGCGCGAGCCGTCGATCCAGACCGGCCGTCGGATCGCCTTCATCTTGCCCTCGGTCGGGTGCGTCATCTCGAAGAACGTGCCCAGGTGCTTGACCTGGTCGTCCTCCAGCACCTCCCAGAGATGGTTGATCGGCGCGAACGGGACGTCGTTGGCCTCCAGCCGCTGCATCCAGTGGCCGCGCGGCTGGGTCGCCGCGGTCTTGCGGAACTCCTCGCCCAGCGCGAAGTAGTTGTCGATGCGCGCCACGCGCGTCGCGAAGCGCGGATCGGTGCCGAGGTCCTTGCGGTCGAACGCGACCTGCACGCCCTGCCAGAACTTCTCCGGCGACGACAGGTGGACCGCCAGCAGCTTGCCGTCTGCGCAGCGCATCGAATAGGACTGCGAGGCCGCGACGCGCGACGTCGGATTCGGCTTGATGCCGTTGCCCAGCATGTTGGCGTACGGGTCGGGCGAGAACGCGATGGTCGATTCCAGCATGTTGACCTCGATCGTCCGCGCCACGCCGGTGCGCTCGCGCTCCAGGAGCGCGCCCAGGACGCCGTAGCAGCAGTAGATGCCGGTCAGGTTGTCGCTGATCGTCGGGCCGGTGAGCTGCGGCTTCTCCGGGTCGACGAACAGGCTCGACGTGCCGCCGACCGCCTGGGCGACGGCATCGAACGCCGGCCGGTCCTTGTACGGGCCGGTCGGGCCGAAGCCGGTGATCGAGGCGTAGATCAGCTTCGGGTTGCGCTGGCGCAGCGTCTCCAGGCTGAGGCCGAGCCTTTCGAGCACGCCCGGCCGGAAGTTCTGCAGCAGCA
Source organism: Rhodospirillaceae bacterium (assembly GCA_050249455.1). Lineage (GTDB taxonomy): Bacteria > Pseudomonadota > Alphaproteobacteria > MPNO01 > VGEU01 > JBFWQM01. The sequence continues at coordinate 7,875 of JBFWQM010000228.1, forward strand.
CGTCGGCCTTTTCTGCCAGCTTGAGCACGATCTCGCGCCCTTCCGGCGTCTGCAGGTTGGCGGTGACGCTGCGCTTGTTGCGGTTGTAGGCGCAGTAGTTGGCGCTGTAGAGCCCGGAGCGGAAATAACGGAACATGTCGCCGCCCTTCGGGTTCTCGACCTTCACGACGTTGGCGCCCAGGTCCGCCATCATCATCCCGGCGAGGGGGCCGGTGATCATCACCGTCAGTTCGACGACATTGATGCCGCTCAGCGGTCCCGCCATCCGAATCTCCTATCCTCAATCAAGTTTGCGCAAGACCGCCTCGGTGTCGGCGCCCAGCGTCGGCGGCGGGACCGGCGGCTCGGGACGTTGGCCGTCGACCCGGATCGCCGTGCGGCTCGCCTTCACTGCCGAGCCGTCGCCGCGCACGAAATCGAAGAACGTGCCGAGGTGGCGGACCTGCGGATCTTGCACCACCTCGTCGGTGCGGTAGATCGGCGCGAACGGCACCTCGTTGGCCTCCAGGAGCGGCAGCCAGTGCGCGCGCGGCTGCGACCGGAATACCGACGCGAGCGCCTCATGCAGCGCCGCATGGTTCTTCGTCCGCGCAGGGTAGGTCGCGAACCGCGGATCGGCGGCGAGATCCTGCCGGCCGGTCGTCGCGAGCAGGCCCTGCCAGAACTTCTCCGGATTGGAGAGGTGGATGCCGAACATCTTGCCGTCGGCGCATTCGAACGCGTAGGACTGCGAGGCGTGCGAGCGCGTGTCGTGGCCGGGCACGACGCCGGTCCGGAAATAGCCGGAATAGGCGTCGTTGGCGAAATGGATCAGCGCCTCCAGCATGTTGACCTCGATGCGGCGGCCCTTGCCGCTGCGCT
>JBFWQM010000229.1:0-8621 GCA_050249455.1 Rhodospirillaceae bacterium
ACTCCAGGCGGAAGCCGCCGTTGGCGCCGCGCCACTGGGTGGTCGGCGAGTCCGAGCCGATGATCAGCGCCACCTCGCACTGGCCGGCCTGGATCGCCATCGCCGCGCGCGACAGCCCGGCCAGCGCGGCGCCGCCGCCGTGGTCGCTGACCTGCATCCAGCGCGGGGTGATGCCAAGGTAATCGGCGAGATAGGTGGTGTAGTACTGGTTGATCGATTCCGAGTGGGCGACGTTGGTCGCGAACCCGTCGATGTCGGCCGGCGTCAGGCCGGTCTTCTGAAGGATCTCCTCCATGCAGATCGAGGCGAGCTCGTAGGGTGTCTTGCCCGAGCGGCGCTCGATCTTGGTCTCGCCGTAGGCGACGATGGCCACGTCGCGCGCGGCCAGATGGTTCTTTCTCATCCCGCTCCGTCCCCAATTTTGCGGCGCGACCCTAGCAGCCCCCCGACCGGAAATCGAGGGCCTGCGGCGCCGATTGCTGCTATCACAGCAGGGCATGGGAGGGCGAGCAATGACGGTGAGGCCGATCGGCCCGGTGCGCCTGGGCAAGGGTGGTGTGCATTTCGCGCAGGGCATGCGCGCCGGCCCGTGGATCTTCGCCACCGGCGCGATGGCGCAGGATTTCGCCGCCGGCCTCGACCCCGCCGTCGCCGCTGCCGGGAACCCGCACGGCGGCGTGCCGCGCCACCAGAAGGAGTCGGCCGCGATCTACCGCCGCTTCGCCGACGTGCTGCGCGAGGCCGGCGGCGACTTCGGCGGGGTCGTGCGGCTCGACCAGTACTACACCGCGTTCGAGGCGGTGGACGGCTACCATCCCATCCGCCGCAGCCATTTCGGCGAGACGGTGCCGCCCTCGACCTCGATCGTGATGGACGACTTCTCGCTGCCGGGGGCGGAGATCAACGTCCAGCTCATGGCGGTCGCCGCCGACGCGCCATTCGCGGCGCAGAAGCTCGACGACCTGACCTTGCGTGGCCCGTCCACGTCGGGCTACGTGCCGGCGCTGCGCGCGGGGGATTTCGTGTTCCTGGCCGGCGCGCTCGCCATGCCGAAGCGCGGCGAGGCCGATCGGGGCGGCCTCGCGGTCGCCGCGGCGCGGCGCGACGGCGCGATGTGGGGACGGCTGCCGATCGAATTGCAAGCCGACTACGTCATCAACGAGAAGATCGCGCCGGCGTTGGCGCTCGCCGGCTCGACCTTGGCCGACATCGTGAAGGCGCAGGTCTACTTCACGCATCTGGAAGACATCGCGCCGTTCAACGACCTGTGGCTGCGTCACGTCGGCGAAGGCACGGCGGCGACGTCGTTCATTCCGTGCCGGCGGCCGGGTCTCGCCGTGGACTTGGCGCGGGTGGAGATCAACGTCGTCGCACTGGCCGGCGGCGCCAAGGCGCGGCGGCAGTCGATCGCGGGCGACAGTACCCTCCCCTTCCGCGGCCAGCCTGCGGCGGCGAAGGCGGGCGACCTGCTGTTCCTGTCGGGGCTGATGGCAGCCGACGCGGACGGCCTGGCCGCCGACGCCGCGCCGGACGCGGGCCACGCCCACTACGGCGACGACGCGGAGACCCAGGCGGACTGGATCATCCGCCGCGCCGCGGCGATCTGCGCCGCCGCCGGCGCGTCGCTGGAGAACGTGGTGCGGGTGCTGCAATTCCACACCGACGTCGCCGACACCTACGCCGTCCACCGCGCCTGGCAGCGCGCTTTGCCCGGGCGGCCGATCCCTTTCGCGGCGGTCGGCGTGCCGGCGCTGCCGGTGCCGGGCTGCAAGGTGCTGATGGACATCTGGGTCCACGCGCCGTGAGGCTTCTGCTTGCGGCGCTGGCGCTGCTGGCCGTCGCCGGGCCGGCGGCGGCGGCCGATCGCGCGCCGCGCACGCCGCCGCCCAACGACGCCGCCCCCGACGACCTGCCGATCCAGGCGCTGGGGCGGGTCAACCGCCGCACCGGCGGGTTCTGCACCGGGACCCTGGTCGGCAACCGGCTGGTGCTGACGGCGGCGCACTGCCTGTGGGATGTGCGCACGCAAGACTGGCTGCCGCCCGACTCGCTCCATTTCGTCGCCGGCTACGACCGCGGCGAGTACCGCGACGAGAGCGCCGTCGCCCGCTACGAGATGGCGCCGGAGCGGCGCGAGGCCGGCGCGCGCGGCAAGATCGAGCTCGACTGGGCTGTGCTGGTGCTGGAGCGCACCATCGGCGGCACGCTCGGCTACGTGCCGATCGGCGACGCCCGCCCGCTCATGCAGGGCGACCGGCCGCTGCCGGTCGTCCACGCCACCTACCGCCAGGACCGCGCCCACGCGCTGTCCGTCCAGGCGCGCTGCGGCCTGACCGGCCCGGCCGCGCGGCGCGTCTTCCTGCACGATTGCGCCGCCACCCACGGTGCATCCGGTGCGCCGCTCCTCATGCGCGTCGGCGGCGCGTACCGCGTCGTCGCCATCGGCGTCGCGCTTGGAAAGGTGGATGGGAAATCCGTCGGGCTGGCGGTGCCGGCGACGGCGGCGGAGCTGCCGGAATAGGCGCGACTTACGTTTGTTTGATGTCGTTCTCCGGCTTGACCGGAGAACCCATGTTGACACCCCGCGGATGCTGGATGGGTCCTCCGGTCAAGCCGGAGGACGACAAGATAAAAACTGTCGGATAATCGGGGCTGGGGTGACCAATGGGATTCGAACCCACGACCTCCGGGACCACAACCCGGCGCTCTAACCAGCTGAGCTATGGTCACCATCGCCAGCCGCAGGGAGTAGATAGGCGTCCCGGCGCATCGGGGTCAAGGCCCCGGCCCGCTCAGCGGCGAAAATGACGCTTCAGCCGCGCGATCGCCTCGTCGATGGTCGCCTCGTCCTTGCAGAAGGCGAAGCGGGCGAAGTGGCTGATGCCGCCGCCCTCGTAGAACGCCGAGACAGGGACGCAGGCGACCTTGGCCTCCGTCGTCAGCCACTTGCAGAACTCGACGTCGTCGCCGTTGAACCCCAACGGCCGGAAATCGGTGGTGATGAAGTAAGTGCCGGCGCAGTGCAGCACCTCGAACCCGACCTCGGCGAGGCCGCTCGCCAGCCGGTCGCGGCGGGCTTCCATCCCGGCGCACAGGCCGTCGAAATAGGCGTCCTCCTTCTCCAGGCCGTAGGCCACCGCCTTCTGCAGGTTGGGCGGGGTGGTGAAGGTGATGAACTGGTGCGCCTTGACGATCGGCACCAGCACGCTCGGCGCCGCGGTCAGGTAGCCGACCTTCCACCCGGTGAGCGAGAACGTCTTGCCGGCCGAGCCGATCCGCACCACCCGGTCGCGCATCCCCGGCAAAGTCAGCAGCGGCACGTGCTTCTGGCCGTCATAGACCAGATGTTCGTAGACCTCGTCCACCACGGCGAAGGCGTCGTGGCGCAGCAGCAGGCCGGCGATGAACTGCAGCTCGTCGCGCGAGAACACCTTGGAGCACGGGTTCATCGGCGTGTTGAACAGGATCAGCTTGGTGCGGTCGGAGAAGGCGGCCGCCAGCGCCTCGCGCGGGAGCTCCCAGCGTGGCGGCTCCAGCCGGACCAGCTTCGGCACGCCGCCGGCGCGACGCACGATCGGCAGGTAGGAGTCGTAGAGCGGCTCGACCAGGATCACCTCGTCGCCCGGCTCGATCAGGCCGAGCAGCGCGCTCGCCAGCGCCTCCGTCCCGCCGGAGGTGACCAGCACCTCGGTCGCCCAGTCGACGTCGAGGCCGTAGAACCGCTTGTTGTGGCGCGCGACCGCCTGGCGCAGCTCCGGGATGCCGAGCATCGAGGGGTACTGGTTGAGGCCGTTCCTCAGGTAGTCGGCCGCGACCTCCACCACGTCGGGCGGGCCGTTGCCGTCGGGGAAGCCCTGGCCAAGGTTCACCGCCGCGTTCGCCCGCGCGAGCTGCGACATGACCTCGAAGATCGACGTCCCGTAGCCGCTCAGGACCGCATTGCCGGACTTCATCTCTGGTCGTTCCCGCCGTGTCTCCCCCGGATGTCGTAGCATAGCCCCGGCAGGCGGGCCATCGGCGCGGCGCGCGAAAATCCAGCACAAATGTTGCGCATTTTGCCTATGATATAATCAGTCAGCCGGGATTGGCTTGCACGCTATTCAGGCAAAGTGCCAGGATCGCCGCGTTTTCGACGCCGAAACCTCCTGGCACGAGCCTTGCAATCCTGGAGAAACGCGGGCACCCCGCGCTCCCCTTTGTCGTTTGCGGACAGCCGATGAAAAAGATCGAGGCAATCATCAAACCGTTCAAGCTCGACGAGGTGAAGGAGGCGCTCCACGAGGTTGGAGTGAAAGGACTGACCGTCATCGAGGCCAAGGGCTTCGGCCGCCAGAAGGGCCATACCGAGCTCTATCGCGGCGCCGAATACGTCGTGGACTTCCTGCCCAAGGTCAAGATCGAGGTCGTCGTCGAGGACACCATGCTCGACCGCGCGGTCGAGGCGATCCAGCAGTCGGCCTACACGGGCCGGATCGGCGACGGGAAGATCTTCATATCGACGATCGACGAGGCGGTGCGCATCCGGACCGGCGAAAAGGGCTCGGAGGCGATCTAAGACGGCCGCAACGGCCACCGACAGCTAAAGCGGGTGCCGGACGGCACAGCGAACAGGCGCAAGGACAGAGGACGATGGCAGACACCAAGAAGTTTTTCGATCTGGTCAAGGAAAACGACGTCAAGTACGTCGACTTCCGGTTCACCGACCCGCGCGGCAAGTGGCATCACACCGCGCAGGACATCTCGACCGTCGATGAGGGCATGCTCACCGACGGCATCATGTTCGACGGCTCGTCGATCGCCGGCTGGAAGGCGATCAACGAATCCGACATGACCCTGATGCCCGACACCTCCACCGCCGTCCTCGACCCGTTCGCGGCGCAGACCTCGCTGATCCTGTTCTGCGACGTCCTGGAGCCGACCACCGGCCAGCCCTACGCGCGCGACCCGCGCTCGACCGCCAAGCTGGCGCAGAACTACATGGTCCAGTCCGGCGTCGCCGACTCGACCTTCTTCGGCCCCGAGCTCGAGTTCTTCGTGTTCGACGACGTAAAGTTCCAGGTCGACATGAACCACGTCTCCTATTCGATTGACGAGGAAGAGGGTCCGTACAACTCCGGCCGTACATACGAAGGCGGCAACATCGGTCACCGCCCGGCAGTGAAGGGCGGCTACTTCCCCGTCCCGCCGGTCGATTCGATGTCCGACCTGCGCGCCGAGATGCTGACCGTCATGCGCGACATGGGGGTCAACACCGAGAAGCACCACCACGAGGTGGCGTCGAGCCAGCAGGAGCTCGGCATGCGCGGCGACAACCTGGTGAAGATCGCCGACGTCGTGCAGATCTATAAGTACGTCGTGCACAACGTCGCCCATTCCTACGGCAAGACGGCGACCTTCATGCCGAAGCCGCTCAAGGGCGACAACGGCTCGGGCATGCACGTCCACCAGTCGCTGTGGAAGGACGGCAAGCCGCTGTTCGCCGGCAACGGCTACGCCGACCTGTCGGAGATGGCGCTTTTCTACATCGGCGGCATCATCAAGCACGCCAAGGCGCTGAACGCCTTCACCAACCCGCTGACCAATAGCTACAAGCGGCTGATCCCGGGCTTCGAGGCGCCGGTGCTGCTCGCCTACTCGGCGCGCAACCGCTCGGCCTCCTGCCGCATCCCCTACGCGTCGAGCCCCAAGGGCAAGCGCGTTGAGGTGCGCTTCCCCGACCCGGGCGCCAATCCCTACCTCGCCTTCGCGGCGATGCTGATGGCCGGCCTCGACGGCATCGCGAACAAGATCCACCCCGGCGACCCGATGGACAAGAACCTCTACGACCTGCCGCCGGAGGAGCTGAAGGACATCCCGACCGTCTGCCACTCGCTGCGCCAGGCGGCCAACTCGCTGAACGAGGACCGCGCCTTCCTGAAGAAGGGCGACGTGTTCTCCGACGACCAGATCGACGCCTACCTGGAGCTCAAGTGGGAGGAGATCTACAACTTCGAGCACACGCCGCATCCGGTCGAGTACCAGATGTACTACAGCGTCTGAGCGGGATTCCCCTCCCATCCACGCGTTTCGCTCTGCACCGCCGCCGGGGTCCTTCCCGGCGGCGGTTCGCTTTCCGGGGCCGCAGGCGCGGCGGCAACGCATTGGTGATCCAACCGGTGTACCGGTTTCGTGCTAATCTCCCGACCCCGACTGGAGCGGGCGCGAGATGAGTGCAGCCGGCAGAACAACCCGAACGCGGTCGATGGCCCGCGGCATGGTGATTGCCGCCCTGGTCGCGGTCGCGGCGTGGGCGGGGTACGGCGCCCTGTACGATTCGAGCGCCGACGACGGCGCGGCCGGAACCTATCGGCTGGCCGGCGTCAGCCGCGGCGACCTGCTCAGCACGGTCTCGGCGACCGGCACCCTCAACGCCGTGGTCGTGGTGGAAGTCGGCTCCCAGCTTTCCGGGCAGATCAAGGAGTTGCTGGTCGACTATAACTCAAAAGTTAAGCGCGACCAGGTGGTCGCCCGGCTGGCCCCGGAATCCTACGAGGCGCGGGTGCGCCAGGCCGAAGGCGACCTTGCCGTCGCCAATGCCGAGGTCGCGATGAAGAAGGCGGCGATGGAGCGGGCGCGTGCCGACATCGAGAACGCCAAGGCGGCGCTGACCGCGGCGCGCGCCGACATCGACCGCTTCCGCGCCGCCGCCGACGAGGCCAAGCGCGACCGCGACCGCAAGCGCTCGCTGCAGGACCGCGGCGTCATCGCCGCCAGCGTCGTCGAGAAGGCCGACGCCGCCCACGACCAGGCGATCGCCCAGCTTGCCGCCGCCACCGCCCAGGAGGTGGCGCAGGCCTCCGCCGTCCGGTCGCGCGGCGCGCAGCTGCGCATGGCCGAAGCGGACCAGGACCTCGCCGAAGCCAATGTCAGCCAGAAGGCGGCGATCCTCTCGGTCGCCAAGGTCGACCTGGAGCGCACCATCATCCGCTCGCCGATCGACGGCATCGTGATCGACCGCAGTGTCGCGGTGGGACAGACCGTCAGCGCCAGCCTGGAGGCGCCCCTGTTCTTCACCATCGCCCAGGACCTGCGCCACATGCTGGTCAACGTCAGCGTGGACGAGGCCGACATCGGTCGCATCGCCGACGGCCAGCGCGCTTTGTTCACCGTCGATGCCTTCCGCGACAAGGAGTTCACCGGCGTCGTCCAGCAGATCCAGAAATCGCCGCTGATGCTGCAGAACGTCGTCACCTACACGGTGATCGTGACCACCGAGAACGCCGACGAGCGGCTGCTGCCCGGCATGACCGCCAGCGTGCGCATCGTGATCGACGAGCGCCGCGGGGTGCTGCGGGTGCCCGACGCCGCGCTGCGCTTCCGGCCGACCAACGTCGAGAACGCGCCGCAGAACCGCCCGGCCGGCCGTGGCACCGCCGGGCTGGAGCGCAGCGCGACCGTCTGGGTGGTCGGCGAGGACGGCCAGCCCAAGGCGGTCATGGTCGTCGTCGGCGCCAGCGACGGCTCTCTGAGCGAGGTGGTGCGCGGCGACCTGACCGAGGGCCAGGAGGTGATCGTCGGCATCGCCGAGCCGGAGCGCCGCACCGCCTCGGCGCTGCGGCGTCCGTTCTGACCGTCGTCGGCGCCGCGGCCGTGGCCGACCCGCCCGCCGTCATCCGAACCCGCAACCTCGGCCGCGACTACACCGTGGGGCCGCAGACCGTGCGGGCGCTGCACGACGTCTCCATCGAGATCCCGCGCAGCGGCTTCGTCGCCGTCATGGGACCGTCCGGCTCCGGCAAGTCGACGCTGATGAACCTGCTCGGCTGCCTCGACCGGCCGACCGCCGGGACCTACTGGCTCGACGGCGAGGACGTCTCGGCGCTCGACCGCGACGACCTGGCGGCGACCCGCAACCGCAAGATCGGCTTCGTGTTCCAGCAGTTCAACCTGCTGCCGCGCGCCACCGCGCTCGACAACGTCGAGCTGCCGCTGGCCTACGCCCGGGTCGGCCGCCGCGAGCGCCACGAGCGGGCGCGGGCCGCGCTGGCGCGGGTCGGCCTCGACGACCGGACGCACCACCGCCCGTCGCAGCTCTCCGGCGGCCAGCAGCAGCGGGTGGCGATCGCCCGCGCGCTGGTCAACGACCCCGCCCTCCTGCTGGCCGACGAGCCGACCGGCGCGCTCGACACCCACACGGGCGAGGAGATCATGGCGCTGTTCGACGACCTCAACCGCCTGGGCATCACGGTGGTCATCGTCACCCACGAGCTCGAGGTGGCGCAGCGCGCCCGGCGCATCCTGCGCTTCCGCGACGGCGCGCTGGTCGGCGACGAGGCCGTGGCGCGCGAGCCGGCCGGCGCGCTGGAGGGCGCGCTGTCGTGACCCCGTGGGATTCGATCCGCGCCGCGCTGGGCGCGCTGCGCGCCAACCCGCTGCGCAGCGCGCTGACCACGCTCGGCATCATGATCGGCGTCGCGGCGGTGATCATCATGGTCTCGATCGGCTCCGGCGCCCAGGCAGAGGTCCAGAACGTCATCCGCTCGATGGGGGCGAACCTGCTGATCGTGCTGCCCGGCACCAGCCAGTCGCTCGGCGTCCGCCAGGGCCGCGGCTCGCGCCCGACGATCACCGACGAGGACGCC
>JBFWQM010000230.1:0-8613 GCA_050249455.1 Rhodospirillaceae bacterium
GCCGTGCCCGCCCTTCTGCGCCGCCGCCTGGCCGAGCGGCGCGACGGCGAACAGCACCGCCTGCGCCATGTCCACCGCGTCGCGCGGATCGCCCGGCGCCGGCACGTCCCAGCCGATCGTCGCCACGCTGGGCAATACGCCGTCGGGCGGCAGGTTGCGGCAGGCGTCGACGATCCAGTGCTGCGCGCGCGCGCCGCGGCGGGCGAAGCGGCCGACCAGCTCGTCCAGGTCGATCATCCGCCCGCCGGCGTTCTTCAGCGCATCGACCCCGGCCGGCACCAGCACGGTGCGCAGCGCATCCGCCTCGCGCCCCAGCCGCACCGAGAGGCCGTGGCCGGCGAAGTAGACGATCAGCCGGTCGAGCGGGTCGGCGGCGTCATGGAGGGGCAGCAGCCAGTCGAGGATCGCCTCGCGCGTCGGCCGCGCCGCGCTGTCGCCGCCGTGCGGCGAGGTCATCAGGGTGCAGTCCGCCGCGGCGACCACGCCGAGCGACACCAATGCGTCGCGCATCGCCAGCGCGTCGTTGACGCACGAGGACAGCGGCGCGAACGCGCAGTCGTCCACCCCGATCAGCAGCGCACGCTGACGCACGACCGGCCCCCAGCATTCCCCGGCGGGAACGATAGCGGGATCGGCCGCCCGTGGCCAGAGCGCGCCGCCCGATGGGCGCTACTTCGCCCTCGGGTCGTAGACGATGTCGACCAGTTCCTTCTGCTGGGCCGCGGTCAGCGGCTCCTTGATCATGTTGTGCTGGACCGCCAGCGCGACCGCCTTGTCGAGGCCCCTGACCGGCGTCAGGCCGATGTCCTCCTTCTTGTAGAAGGCGACGGCGTCGCGCGCGATCTCGATGTCCAGGTTGTTCATCTTGGCGAACCGCTCGGTCGCCTCCTCCTTGCCGGCGCCGTACATCCATTCGAGCGCCCGATGGTAGCCGACCATGAACTTCCTGGCGGTCTCGCGGTTCTTGGCCAGCCAGTTCGCGTTGGCGACGTTGACGCGGATCGAAACGTCGGCGAGCGGCGCGACGATGTCGCCCTTGAACAGGATCCGCGCCTCGCCCTTGCGGATCAGGTCGAGGGCGAACGGCGGCACCGACCACCCGACGTCGACCTGGTTGGTCATCACCTGCGTGCGCGTCGCCGGCAGGCCGCCGGCGGAGACCAGCTTCGGCTCCAGCTTGAGGTGCGAGGTCAGGGCGAGCAGCGTCAGGTGCGTGCCCGACCCGGTCCGCGAGAAGGCGACCGTGCGGCCCGCGATGTCGTTGACGGTCTTCAGCGGGGAATCGCCGCGTACGTACCAGAACGTATCCGGCGTGCCGACGATCTCGGAGCTCACGATGCGCATCGGCGCGCCCTTCGCGTGGCCCGCGATCGCGCTGAGCACGCCGATGGTCATGCCGAAGTCCGCGCCGCCGGTGATGATCAGCTGCGCGGTCTCGCCGCCGCCCTGGGTCTTGAGGTAATCGACGTCGAGGCCGAGTTCCTTGTAGTAGCCGTTCTCCACCGCGAACACGGTGATCAGCGTGTCCCACAAGCCGAGCTGGCCGATCGCCGCCTTGACCTTTTCGGCGGCCTGCGCCGCACTCGCGCTCGCCCCGAGCGCCAGGAGTATCGCCGCGACCCGGCGGCCCCAATTCACGCGCATGACATTCACCTCCCCTGTCATCGAGACCGCGGTCACGCGCGATCGATCGCAGTCTATCGGCTAACGGCGTCGCAATGAACCTCGCAGGCGCGTTATCTCGAGTGCCAACCGCGCCGGCCGCCGCGGCGGCGGGCCATGCCCCGCATGACTTCCGCCGCTGCGCGCGCGGCGTCAGGACGCCGGGTCGTAGACGACGTCGAGGATCTCCTTCTTCTGCGCCTCGGTGAGCGGCTCCTTGATCATCTTGTGGTCGACGGCGAGCGACACCGCCTTGTCGAGGCCCTTGAACGGGGCGACCGAGATCGCCTCCTTCTTGTAGAAGCCGGCCGCCTCGCGCGCGAACTCGGGATCCAGCTTGTTGTACTTGGCGAACCGCGCGATCGCCTCGTCGCGTCCCTCGGCGAACATCCAGTCGATGGCGCGCTGGTAGCCCATCAGGAAGCGGCGCGCGACGTCGCGGTTCTTGGCCAGCCAGTTGGCGTTGGCGACGTTGACCCGCACCGACATGCCGTTCAGCGGCTCCACCATCTCGCCGCGGAACAGGATGCGAACCTCGCCCTTCTTCGCCATGTCGAGGGCGAACGGCGGCACCGACCAGCCGGCGTCGATCTGGCCGGTCATCACCTGGGTGCGCGTCGCCGCGATGTCTCCCGCCGACACCATCTTGAACTTCAGGTTCTTGTAGGCGGCGAGTTCCAGGAGGGTCAGATGGATGCCGCCGCCGGCGCGCGAATAGGCGATGGTCGCGCCGTTCAGGTCGTCCACCGTCCTGAGCTTCGAATCGGCGCGCACGTACCAGAACGTCTCCGGCGTGCCGATCATCGCCGAGCTGACGATGCGCACCGGCGCACCCTTGGCGTAGGTCGTCACCGCGCTGAGCACGCCGATGCCGATGCCGAACTGCACCTCGTTGGCGATCAGCATCTGCGCGGTCTCGGCGCCGCCCGCGGTCTTCACCCATTCGAGGTCGATGCCGCGTTCCTTGAAGTAGCCGTTCTCGTCGGCATAGACCGGGATCAGGGTGTCGTAGAAGCCGAGCTGGCCGACCGCCAGCTTCACCTTGTCCGCCGCCAGCGCCGGCGCGCCGGCCATCCCGAACGCCACGAGTCCGCATGCGACCGCACGACCGATGCCTCTGCCCATTGCCTGAGCCTCCCCTATGTTGTTGTACGGACAGTCTACCCCGTCGCCGGCCGCAGCGACATCGGGGTGCGGGGTCGACAAGCGCGCGCCGATAGGGCACCGTTCGCGACCGCTCCCTGGTCCATTCGTTGCGTTGCCCGTGTCCCGTCACCCGATCCTTCACCGCGAAGCCATCCTGAACGGCGAGGTCGAGCGCATGATCCGCGCCGCCCGCGGCGACGACATCGCGGACTTCCTGACCGACGACCAGCGCCGCGCGATCCTCGGCCGGCTGCTGGACGAGATGCCGGACGGCCGCTACGCATGGCTGTTCGCCTACGGCTCGCTGATGTGGAACCCGGCGTTTCATTTCGACGTCGAAAGGCGCGGCCTGGTGCGCGGCTGGCACCGGCGGTTCTGCTACTGGACCACCCTCGGCCGTGGTACGAAGGAGCAACCCGGCCTGATGCTCGCGGTGGAGCCGGGCGGCGCCTGCGGCGGCATCGTCTACGGCGTCGAGCGCGCGCGCGCGGCCGACGAGCTGTTCATCGTCTTCAAGCGCGAGATGCTGACCGGCACCTATCGCGCGCGCCTGGTGACGGCGGAGACCAACGACGGGCCGGTGCGCGCCATCACCTTCGTCGCGAACCCGGCGCATCCGACCTATGCCGGGCGGCTGTCATGGGCGGAAAGCGGCCGGCTGATCGCGCGCGCCTGCGGGCACCTCGGCACCTGCCGGGAGTACCTGCACAACACCGCCGACCGGCTCGCCCAGCTCGGCGTCCGCGACCGCACGGTCGAGACGCTGCTGCGCCAGGTCGAGATCGCCGACGCCGAGGCCGAGTCCGGCTGACCGCCGGATCGAAAGGAGGCCGATGCAGCCCATCCACGTGATCGGCGGCGGGCTCGCCGGCTGCGAGGCCGCCTGGCAGGCGGCGGAAGCCGGCGCACCCGTGGTGCTGCACGAGATGCGCCCGCACCGCCGCACCGAGGCGCATGCCACCGACCGGCTGGCGGAGCTGGTGTGCTCCAACTCGTTCCGCTCCGACGACGGGGAGACCAACGCGGTCGGCCTCCTGCATGCGGAGATGCGCCGCTGCGGCTCGCTGATCCTGCGCGCGGCGGATGCGCACAAGGTCCCGGCCGGCAGCGCGCTCGCCGTCGATCGCGAGGGCTTCGCCGCCGCCGTCCAGTCGGCGATCGAGGCGCACCCGCTGATCATGGTCGAGCGCGGCGAGGTCGCCGGCCTGCCGCCGCCCGACTGGGACAACGTGGTCGTGGCGACCGGCCCCCTCACCTCGCCGGCGATGGCCGACGCCATCCAGAAGGCCACCAGCGAGCATTCGCTGGCCTTCTTCGACGCCATCGCGCCGATCGTCCACCGCGAGACGATCGACTTCGCCGTCGCCTTCTATGCCTCGCGCTACGGCAAGTCCGGCCCCGGCGGCGGCGGCGCGGACTACATCAACTGCCCGTTCAACAAGGCCGAGTACGAAGCCTTCCTCGCCGCCCTGCTCGCCGCCGACCGCACCGCGTTCAAGGACTGGGAGTCGGGCACGCCCTATTTCGACGCCTGCCTGCCGGTCGAGGTGATGGCCGAGCGCGGGCCCGACACCCTGCGGTGGGGGCCGATGAAGCCGGTCGGGCTGACCGACCCGCGCACCGGCCGCCGCCCGTGGGCGGTAGTCCAGCTGCGCCAGGACAACGCGCTCGGCACGCTGTTCAACATGGTCGGCTTCCAGACCAAGCTGAAGCACGCCGACCAGGTCCGCGTCTTCCGGATGGTTCCCGGCCTGGCTCAGGCCGAGTTCGCGCGCCTCGGCGGCATCCACCGCAACACCTTCCTGAATTCGCCGCGCCTGCTCGACGAGAGCCTGCGGCTGCGGCTGATGCCGCGCCTGAGGTTCGCCGGCCAGATCACGGGCGTGGAAGGCTATGTCGAGAGCGCGGCGATCGGCCTGCTGGCCGGCCGGTTCGCCGCCGCCGACTGGACCGGCGCGACGGCGGCCCCGCCGCCGCCGACCACGGCGTTCGGCGCGCTGCTCGGCCACATCACCGGCGGCGCCAGCGCCGACACGTTCCAGCCGATGAACGTGAACTTCGGCCTCTTTCCTCTTGTAGATACGGACAAAAAAGGACGCGAACGCAAGCGCGTCGTCAGCCTGCGAGCGCGCGCAGATCTCGAAATTTGGCTGAACGATCGGCAGGAAGCCGCTGAATAAGAAAACTTTTGGCATTCGCGGACATGATCCGCGTATGACGCCAATCTTGGTCTACCCGCTTCAGCCCGCCGCGCGGCGGCCGGTCGGGTAGAGGTCCGCGATATAGAGCTGGCCGCGGGCGCGATAGTTCTCGACCGTCTCGGGCATGCCGGCGATCTCCTCGGCCGTCAGCTTGCGCGCGAACCGCGCCGGTCGGCCGGCCCACAGCTCGCCCGCCGGGATGCGCTTCTTCGGCGTCAGCAGCGCGCCGGCGGCCAGCATGCCGCCGGATTCGATCACCGCCTCGTCGAGGATGATGGCCCCCATGCCGACGAAGCCGCCGTCCTCCACCGTGCAGGCATGCAGCAGCGCCATGTGGCCGACCGTGACGTCGGCGCCGATATAGGTGCCCTGCTTCTTCGAGTGCACGTGGATGACGCAGCCGTCCTGGATGTTGGTGCGCGCGCCGATGCGGATGTCCGCCTCGTCGCCACGCAAGGTGCAGCCGAACCAGATGTTGGCCTGCGACCCGATCTCCACGTCGCCGACGATCGCCGCGTTGGGCGCGACGAACGCATCGGCCGCGATGCGCGGCAGCACGCCCTTGTACGGGTAGACCAGGCCGCCGCTCACGGGAACAGCGCCTCCTGCTCCAGGCCCGTCGTCTCGGGCAGGCCGTAGACGACGTTCATGTTCTGGATCGCCTGGCCGGAGGCGCCCTTCACCAGGTTGTCGAGCACCGAGACGATGATGGCGCGACCCGGCAGCCGGTCCTGGAACACGCCCATCAGCACGTGGTTGGAACCGCGGACGTGCCGGGTGGCGGGCGCCCCGCCCTCGCCCACCACGCGCACGAACGGCTCGCCGGCGTAGCGGTCCATCAGCGTCTTGCGCAGGGTGCCGGCATTGGCGCCGTTGGTGGTGCGGACGTAGATAGTGGACAGGATGCCGCGGTTCATCGGCATCAGATGCGGGGTGAAGTTGACCACGATCGGCGCGCCGGCGGCCCGCGACAGCTCCTGTTCGATCTCCGGCGCGTGGCGGTGGCTGGCGACGCCGTAGGCGTGGATGCCCTCCGACACCTCGGCGAACAGGCTGCCTTCCTTGGCCGCGCGGCCGGCGCCGGAGACGCCCGACTTCGAATCGATGATGAGCTGCTCGGGGTCGACCAGCCTGTTCTCCAGCAGCGGGATCAGCGGCAGCAGCGCCGAGGTCGGGTAGCAGCCCGGGTTGGCGACCAGCCTGGCGCGGCGCACCGCCTCGCGCGCGATCTCGGTCAGGCCGTAGACCGCCTCGGTCTGCAGGCCGGGCGCGCGGTGGGCGTGGCCATACCACGTCTCGTAGGTCGGCAGGTCGAACAGCCGGAAATCGGCCGACAGGTCGATCACCTTGAGGCGCTGCGGCAGCCCGGCGATCACCTCCTGCGTGGTGCCGTGCGGCAGCGCGGCGAACACCAGGTCGATGTCGCAGTAGTCCGCCTGCTCCAGGCTGACCAGGGTCGGCAGGCCGCGCCCGGCGAGGTGCGGGAACACGGTGTCGATCGACTTGCCGGCCGAGCGGTCGGCGGTCATCAGGCGGATGTCGACCGACGGATGGTGCAGCAGCAGGCGGATCAGCTCCGCCCCGGTATAGCCGCTGGCGCCCAGGATGGCGGTGCGGATCGTGTTGCCGGCGGTCTTCGCGGTCGTGGCCATGGCGAACCTCCGAGGGTTCCGGTGAGGATAGGGCGCGATGCGGCCAAACGAAAAGGGGCTGCGACGACCGCAGCCCCTTTCCGGGAAACCGTATGGAACGGTGCGGTCAGCGCTTGGAGAACTGGAAGCTGCGTCGCGCCTTGGGCTTGCCGTACTTCTTGCGCTCGACGACGCGCGAGTCGCGGGTCAGGAACCCGGCCAGCTTCAGCGTCGGCCGCAAGGCGGGCTCGTAATAGGTCAGCGCCTTGGAGATGCCGTGGCGCACCGCGCCGGCCTGGCCGGACAGCCCGCCGCCGGACACCGTGCACCACACGTCGTACTGGTCGTTGCGGTTGGTGGTGCCGAACGGCTGGGCGATGATCATGCGCAGGGTCGGCCGCGCGAAGTAGACCTCGCTGGTCTTGCCGTTGACGGTGATCTTGCCGGAGCCCGGCTTGATCCACACGCGCGCGACCGCGTTCTTGCGCTTGCCGGTGGCGTAGGAGCGGCCCTGCGCGTCGCGCTTGGGCGCCGCCGCCGGGGTATCGACCGGCTGGCGCGCCGCGGCGGCGCCGGGCATCAGGTCGCCGAGCGTCACGCGATCCTGTTCGGCCACGTCAGTTGCTCCTCATGTTCTTGCGGTTCAGCGCGCCGACGTCGAACGGCTTGGGCTGCTGCGCCTCGTGCGGGTGGGCGGGGCCAGCATAGACCTTGAGCTTCTTGAGCTGCTCACGGCCGAGCACGCCCTTGGGCAGCATGCGCTCGACCGCCTTCTGGATCACCCGCTCGGGGTGCTTGCTGGCGAGCGTCTGGCCCATCGAGCGCTCCTTGATGCCGCCCGGATAGCCGGTGTGCCAGTAGAAGATCTTGTCCTTGAGTTTGCGCCCGGTCAGGTGGACCTTCTCGGCGTTGACCACGACGATGTTGTCGCCGCAGTCGATGTGCGGGGTGAACATCGGCTTGTGCTTGCCGCGCAGCATGGTGGCGCAGATCGCGGCGAGCCGGCCGAGCACGAGGCCCTCGGCATCGATCAAATGCCACTTGCTTTCCACCTCGGCCGGTTTGGCGGAGTATGTCTTCATCGGTGGCGACTCACGGATACGGGTGACGGGCGCGCCGCGGCGGCCCGGAAGGCGGCGGAGTATGCCAGGAATTCTCCCCCTGTCAACTTCGCGAAGCGCCGCAAATACAGGATTTTAGCATTGCGGTACCATGTTACCGCAGGACAAGGCCATGGAATCCTATAGCGACGAGACGATCCGCGACGCGCTGGTGCGGGCGAAGGTGATCGCCATGGTCGGCGCCAGCAAGCGCCCCTCCCGCCCCTCGTTCGGCGTGATGCGGTTCCTGCAGGACCGCGGCCACCGGATCATCCCGGTCAACCCCGGCTACGCCGGCGAGACGATCCACGGCGAGCGGGTCCATGCCCGCCTCGCCGACGTGCCGGAGGCGGTCGACATGGTCGACATCTTCCGCCGCTCCGCCGAGGCCGGCGCCGCCGTGGACGCCGCCATCGCCAAGGGCGCCTCGATCGTCTGGATGCAGCTCGGCGTCATCGACCAGGCCGCCGCGGCCCGCGCCCGCGCCGCCGGGCTGACCGTGGTCATGGACCGCTGCCCGGTGATCGAGTATCGGCGGCTGGGGTTGTGAGGACGCTTCGAGCGCACGTGCGCGCCCCATTATGCTGCGCTCTTCGAAAGGTCCGGAACGCTTGCGAGGCTGAGAATGCTTGAGCTCTATCACAGCGGGACGTCGGTGTGCGCGGCCAAGGTCCGGCTCGCGCTGGCCGAGAAGCAGGTCGCGTGGACCGGTCACTACCTCGACATCCTGGTCGGCGAACAGTTCGCGCCGGCCTACCTCAAGCTCAACCCCAAGGCGGTGGTCCCGACGCTCCTCCACGACGGGTTCGTTGTCCGCGAGTCGACGGTCATCAACGAGTACATCGATGAGACCTTCCCGGCGACGCCGCTGCG
>JBFWQM010000231.1:0-8375 GCA_050249455.1 Rhodospirillaceae bacterium
GGCTCGTCCCAACAGCCATAATGTAGGGCCGCCGGCCGCGGAATTACAACCTAGAGCCCGCTGACCATGACCCACGCGATCGCCGCCGGGCCGACGAACCGGCACACCAGCCGCCAGGCGCGGGCCGCCCGGAAACCGATGGCGCCGCGGTTGGTCAGCTCCTCGACCGCCCGGTCGCCCATCACCCAGCCGACGAACAGCGCGACGCCAATGCTCACCAGCGGCAGCAGCAGGTTGGAGGCGAGATAGTCCATCGCGTCGAAGATCGTCTTGCCGCCGATGGTGACCCCGGCCAGCGCGCCGAACGACAGCGACGCCGGGATGCCGAGGGCGAAGATCACCCCGCCGCAGGCGATCGCGGCGGTGCGCCGCGCCACACGCCACTCGTCCACGAAATAGGCGACGACCACCTCCAGCATCGAGATCGCCGAGGTCAGCGCGGCGATGCCGAGCAGCGCGAAGAACAGCACGGCGAACAGCTCGCCGGCCGGCATGTGGGCGAACACCGCCGGCAGGGTGATGAAGGTGAGGCCCGGCCCGGCGCCGGGGTCGTAGCCGAAGGCGAACACCGCCGGCAGCACGATCAGCCCGCCGCAGAACGCGACCAGGAAATCCAGCCCGGTGACGCTGCCGGCCGCGCGCAGCAGGTTCTCCCGCCGCGCCAGGTAGGAGCCGTAGGTGATCATCGTGCCCATGCCGAGCGACAGCGAGAAGAAGGCCTGGGCCAGCGCGTCGCGGACGGTGCCGATGCCGATCCGGTCGAAGTCCGGCTTCAGGTAGAACGCGAGCCCCCTGCCCGCCCCGTCGAGCGTCACGGCGCGGACGACCAGCACGATCAGGATGAGGAACAGCGCCGGCAGCAGGATTCGGTTCCACCGCTCGATGCCGGCGTTGACCCCGCCGGTGACGATGCCGACGGTCAGCGCCATGAACACGAGGTGCCAGGCCAGCGGCTCCACCGGGTCGCCGATCAGGTGCGTGAAGATCCCGCCGAGCGCCACCGGGTCGGTGGTCGCCAGCGCGCCGCCGGCCGCGCGCACCGCGTAGGCGATCGTCCAGCCGCCGACCACGCTGTAGTAGGACAGGATGACGAAGCCGGCGAGGACGCCCAGGAAGCCGACGACCGGCCACGCGCCGCCCTTCAGCCGCGCGAATGCGCCGACCGGGTTGCGCTCGGCGGCGCGGCCGATCGCGAGCTCGGCCAGCATCAGGCTGATCCCGATCGTGAAGACGATCGCCGTATAGACGATCAGGAAGGCGCTGCCGCCGTTCTGGCCGGCCAGGAACGGGAAGCGCCAGATGTTGCCCAGCCCGATCGCCGATCCGGCGGCGGCGAGGATGAAGCCGGCGCTGGTCCGCCACTCGCCGCGGCCGGCGCCGGTCAGCGGCGCGCCCGGCATTCGGCGTAGACCTCGCGCCCCATCGAGCCCTTGGCGGTGGTAAACCACTGGCGGATGCCGTCGCGGGCGGCAAGGCAGGCGCGCTCGGTGTCGAACTCCTGGAAGCGGGTGTCGGTGGCGATCGCGTTGGTGGTCGAGAACGCGGTGATGACGATCAGGACGTAGATCACCGCCGCCCCTCCGGGATCAGCGCCACCACCTTGAGCTCGACCAGCAGGCCCGGCGTCGACAGCTCGACGACGCCGATCGCCGTCTGCGCCGGGAAGTCGCGCGTGACGTAGCGGTCCTTCACCTTCTGGAACAGCGCGAAGTCGCGGCGCAGCGCGGTGAAGTAGCCGACGAATTCCACCACGTCGGCGAAGTCGCAGCCGGCGGCGTTCAGCACCAGCCGGGTATTTTCGAACACCTGGGCGAACTGCGCCTCCGGGTCGGCGATGACGTTGAGGTCCTTGTCGCGCCCCAGCATGCCGGACACGAACAGCAGATCTCCCGCGCGCACGCCCGGCGCGTAGCGCTTCTGGTCGTAGATGTTCTGCATCCCCTTGGGGATCACGAGCTCGATCGCGCTCACCGGCACCTCCGCTGGCTTCGGTTGACATCCGCCGTGGCCGGGTCAATTTGTCGTTCAGGACCGATCGCGACACAAGGGCCGCCATGACCGCCTGCATCGTCGGCTGGGCGCACAGCAAGTTCGGCAAGCGGGCCGACGCCGACATCGAGGCGCTGATCGCCGAGGCGGCGCGCGGCGCGCTGGACGACGCCGGCGTGGCGCCGGCCGACATCGACGCGGTGTTCGTCGGCCATTTCAACGGCGGCTTCGTGCGCCAGGACTTCCCGGCCTCGCTCGCGCTCGGCATCCACCCGGCGCTGCGCTTCAAGCCGGCGACGCGGGTGGAGAACGCCTGCGCCACCGGCAGCGCCGCCATCGCGCAGGGCATGGCCGGCATCGCCGCCCGCGCCGCGCGGCTCGTCCTGGTCGTCGGCGTCGAGAAGATGACCGAACTGTCGGGACCCGAGATCGGCGAGGTGCTAACCAAGGCTTCCTACGTGAAGGAGGAAGCCGCGGCCTTCCCGAGCTTCGCGCACATCTTCGGCCACATCGCCGAGCGCTACTTCCAGCGCCACGGCGATCAGTCGGAGGCGCTGGCCCACATCGCCGCCAAGAACCACGCCAACGGCGCCCGCAACCCCTACGCTCATTTCCGCAAGGACCTCGGGCTCGACTTCTGCCGCACGGTGTCCGACGCCAACCCGCTGGTCGCCGGGCCGCTGCGGCGCACCGACTGCGCCCCGGTGACGGACGGCGCCGCGGCGGTCGTGCTCGCCGACGTCGAAACGGCGCTCGCGATGCCCAAGGCGGTCGCCTTCCGCGCCATGCAGCAGGTCAACGACTTCCTGCCGCTCGGCCGCCGCGACCCCACCCGGTTCGAAGGCGCCGCGCACGCCTGGTCGCGCGCCTTCGCCCAGGCGCGGCTCACGCTTGACGACCTCGACCTCGTCGAGGTGCACGACTGCTTCACCATCGCCGAGCTGATGATCTACGAGGCGATGGGGCTGGCCGCCGAAGGCCGCGGCGCCGTCGCCGCGCTCGAAGGCTGGACCCGCGCCGACGGCCGGTTGCCGGTCAACCCGTCCGGCGGGCTCAAGGCCAAGGGCCACGCGATCGGCGCCACCGGCGTCTCCATGCACGTCATGGCGGCGATGCAGGTGACGGGCCGCGCCGGGGACATGCAGGTGCCGGGCGCCCGGCTGGCCGGCGTCTTCAACATGGGCGGCACCGCGGTCGCCAACTACGCCAGCATCCTCGAGCCGCTGCGCTTTTAAGATTTTATTCGATTTCTGGGTAATACCGTAGGGCCGCCTCCGTCAGGCGGCCCTACTAATTTGAATGATTTCAGATTACCCGGATGATCGTCATGACCGCGCATGCCATTTCCCGTACCGACAAGCGCCGCCTCGACCTGTCGATCCAAACATTGCTGCTCGCCGCGACGACGGTGATCTCCTGCCTGCTGGTCTTCGCGTTCGGACGCGTCTGCCTCGATGCCTGGCGTACCTATGACGAGGCGCTGCATGCCGAGCGTGTCGATTCCGGCACCAACCGGTTCATCTCCGGTATCTACGAGGTGCTGATCGAGCGGCTGTTGATCAACAACGGCCTGCAGGCCTCCGACCCCGCGGACAAGGACGCCGTGGCGGCGATCGCCGCGGCGCGCCGGGCCGTGCACGAGAACTACGACGCCGGGCTCGCGATCCTGAAGGGCGAGGACTTTCCCAACAAGGCCGCGCTGATCCAGGCGCTCGAAGCCGCCGCTGCCAAGGCCGCGGCCGCGCGCGCCGATGCCGACCGCGCGCTCGCGCTGCCGCGCAACGGGCGCGACGAGGCGCTGCGGCGCAGCTTCGCTCCGTCGATGACCGAATGGGCCAACGCGGCGCTCGCCGTGTGGTACGTGGCGCTGCACGACGCGGCAGCCGCCGACCCGATGCTCGCCCGCCTCGCCACGATCAAGGAGATCGGCTGGCGGCTGCGCGACCTCGCCGGCCGCGAGCGCGCGGTGCTGGCCCAGGTGATCGCGGCGGACGCGCCGCTGGAGCCGGAGCAGATCGCGGAGAACCTCAAGACCCGCCACCAGGTCGACGTCCTGTGGCAGCAGCTCGAGAACCTCGCCGGCGGCGCGGGGGTCGATCCCGCCGTTCCCGCCGCCATGGCGCAGGCGCGCGAACTCTACTTCAAGGACTTCCGCACCATCGCCGACAACATGCGCAAGGCGAGCGAGTCCGGCCGCACCTACCGCATCACGACCGCGAAGTGGGTCGAGACGACGACGCCGCAGATCGGCACGCTGCTGGAGGTCACCCGCGCGGCGGCGGCGGCGAGCGAGGCCTACAACCTCCAGGTCGAGAAGGCCGCGCTGCGGTCGCTCGCTGTGCAGTCGGCGCTTCTGCTGATCGGCATCGCGGTCGCGGCGGCGATGGCCTGGGTGGTGCTGTTCCGGGTGTCTCGGCCGCTGGCCGCCGTCACCGCGACAGTGCGCCGGCTGGCGCAGAACGATCTCGCCGTCGAGATCACCGGCACCGAACGGCGCGACGAGCTCGGCGCGCTGGCGCGGGACGTCGCGGTGTTCAAGGACAGCATGATCGAGGCCGACCGGCTCAAGGCCGAGCAGGAGGAAGCCCGCCGCCGCGCCGATGCCGAGGCCGAGGCCCGCCAGCACGAGGAGGCGGCGCGCAAGGCCGCCGCCGAGGCCGAGAAGAAGGCGATGATGGCGCGCCTTGCCGACGAGTTCGAGGCCTCGGTGCTGAAGGTGGTGGCCACGGTCAGCGCCGCCTCCGACGAGCTCGACGCCACCGCCAAGGGCATGAGCGCGACCGCCGAGGCGAGCCAGCGCCAGGCGACCGCCGCGGCCGCCGCCTCCGACCAAGCCTCGAGCAACGTCCAGACCGTCTCGGCCGCGGCCGAGGAGCTGTCGTCGTCGATCCAGGAGATCAGCCGCCAAGTCGCCGAGTCCGCGCGCATCGCCGCCGACGCGGTGCGCCAGGCCCAGGACACCAACGGCCAGATCCGCACCCTCGCCGAAGCGGCGCAGCGGATCGGCGACGTGGTGCAGCTCATTAACGACATCGCCAGCCAGACCAACCTGCTCGCGCTCAACGCCACGATCGAGGCGGCGCGCGCCGGCGAGGCCGGCAAGGGCTTCGCCGTCGTCGCCTCCGAGGTCAAGTCGCTCGCCACCCAGACCGCCAAGGCGACCGACGAGATCAGCGCCAAGATCGCCGAGATGCAGGCCTCGACGCAGCACTCGGTGGCGGCGATCGAGGCGATCGGCGGCACCATCAGCCGGATCAGCGAGATCGCGACCACCATCGCCTCGGCGGTCGAGCAGCAGGGCGCCGCGACGCAGGAAATCGCGCGCAACGTCCAGCAGGCGTCCGCCGGCAGCCAGGAGGTGTCGGCCAACATCGCCGGCATGACGCAGGCCGCCAGCGAGACGGAGTCCGCCTCCACCCACCTGCTCGGCTCGGTCGGCGAGCTCGGCCGCCAGTCGCAGACCCTGCGCGACGAGGTCGATCAGTTCATCGCCAAGGTGCGGGCCGCGTAAGGACGTCCTAGCCCATGCGCGGCAGATAGAGCCGAAAGCGCGTACCGCGGCCCAACGCGCTGTCGACCTCGATGAA
The DNA here is from genome assembly GCA_050249455.1 of Rhodospirillaceae bacterium. Classification (GTDB taxonomy): domain Bacteria; phylum Pseudomonadota; class Alphaproteobacteria; order MPNO01; family VGEU01; genus JBFWQM01. The sequence continues at coordinate 5,577 of JBFWQM010000231.1, forward strand.
GCCGCCGGCGTCTGCGATCACCTGCTGGACGATCGCCAGGCCGAGCCCGGTGCCGGCCTCGCCCTTGGTGGTGAACAGCGGCTCGAACATCCGCTGCTGCGTCGCCGCGTCCATCCCGACGCCGGTGTCGCCGACCTCGACGACGACGTAGTTGCCTTCTCCGCGCCCGCTCACGGTGCGCGCGGCCTCGGAGGCCGCGACGGTGACCGTGCCGCCTTCCGGCATCGCATCGCGGGCGTTGGTCACCAGGTTCAGCAGCGCTCGCTCGAGCTGCGCCGGGTCGATGAAGACCTGGCCAAGGATTGCCGGGGCATCGACGGCGACCGACACCGCGGGCCCCGCGGCGCCGCTCAGGAGCGGCGCCGACTGCGCGATCGCCGTTCCGAAGGACAGCACCCGCGGCCGGCTGGACGGGTCGCGGCCGAGCGCGCGCAGCTCGGCCATCAGGCCGGCTCCCCGCTCCGCAGCCCTGAACAGCCGGTCCAGCCGGTTCGCGATTTCCGGCTGGCCGCGCGAAAGCACCGAGATCTCGTCGGCGAAGCCGACGATGATCTGCAGGATGTTGTTGAAGTCGTGGGCGATCCCGGCCGCGAACTGCCCCATCCGGCCAAGGCGGCGCTGGTCGATCACCTGGGTATGGTAGGTCTCGGCCTGGGTTTCGGCCTGCCGCCGTGCGACCTCCTCGTAGAGGCGGGCCAGCGCGTCGGCCGCCGCCGCCGCGAACTCGCAGTCCTGCGGCGTCCACTGGCGCGCGACCGACGTCTGCTCGTGACAGATGACTCCCGCCACCTCGCCGCCCTGATAGATCGGTGCGTCCATCATCGCGGTGATGCCGAGCGGCCGGAAGTACGCGTCGCGGAACTCGTCGGTGAACGGATCGCCGTCGACGTTGACGACCGGTACGATCCGGCGCGTGGTCAGGGACTGGAAATAGAGCGGGAAGTCCTCCGCGTGCAGGACCATGCCGTCGGAGACCGTGCGGCTCGCCGGCTGGTAGAGGAAATCGCAGCGGATGGCGTCGCGGGTCTCGACCAGGCGCCAGATGCTGACCCTGTCGACCCGGAGCGCCGCGGCACAGATCTGCGTCACCTCGCGCAGCGCGGCCCGGATGTTGCTGCCGTCGATGCTGACGCGGGCCAGGCGCAGCAGCGCGGCCTCTTGGCTACGATCCAGCCCGCCGGCCGCCGGCCGCCGATCCGAAGCATCCCCCGTCACGAACGCCCCCCGAACCCCCTGATCGGCCCGTGGCAGCGGGCGGCGAGCGGCGCGGCCGGTCGGCGCCCTCACGCTGGCCGAAATCGACTGCAGTCTAGCGGCGGGCGCTGCGCGCGACGATGGTAAACTGACGGCAGGGACGACCGCCGGTAGGGCTCAGCTGCCGCCATACACGAAGCGCCGGGTGGCGGTGTAGTTCCATACGCAGGTGACGACCACCGCGGCGCATTTCGCGATCAGGACGTGGACCACGAGGGCCATGCACCATACCGTCGCCGTCGAAATGCCGAGACCGACGGTGTTGAGGGCGAAGAACATCGGCACCTGGTAGGCCAGCCGGCCGTTGCCGCGCCGGTCGGCGAAGGTCCATTGCCGGTTCATGAAGAAGCTGTTGGTGACCGCCACCACGAAGGCGACCGTGTTGGCGGGGATCAGCGCGACCCCCAGCCCGAAATGAAGGGCGCTGAAGATCGCCATGTCGATCGCCAGGTTGACGAGCCCCACGGTGGCGAACCGCACGAAGCTCGGCCCATGCGTCGCCAGCGACTGCCGCCCGACCTCGATGCCCTTCCTCAGCATGCCCCTGTTCTAGCCCTCGCCGGCTTAGCGATCGGTTAGCAGGCTCAGCCGCGCAGGCGATTGGTCCAGCTTGCGAGATTGGCGAGCAGGGTCTTCACGAAGCCGGCCGTCGCCTCGTCGGTCAGGTTGAGGTCCTTGTCGAACTTCGATTGCGCCGCGGTCACCAGCACCTCGGGCTTGTTGATGGGGTGCATGTCGAGGAACACCATCATCTGGCGCAGGTGGTACTGCGCCCGGGAGGTGCCCATCGCGCCGATGCTGGCGCCCATAACCGCGCACGGCTTGTCGGTCAGCGGCGGCTCGGGCGGGCGCGAGGCCCAGTCGATCGCGTTCTTCAGCACGCCCGGCACCGAGAAATTGTATTCCGGCGTCACGAACAGGATCGCGTCGGCCGCCTTGATGCGGGCGCGCATGTCCTGGCACGGCGGCGGGTAGCCCTGCGCATCGAGCACGTCCTGGTCGAAATGGGGAATGGCGGCGATGTCACAGTCCTCGATCGTCATCCCCTCCGGGGCCAGCTTGTGGGCGGCGCGCAGCAGCGCCCGGTTGAACGACGCCTTGCGCAGGCTGCCGCAGAACGCGAGCACGTGGACGGGCTGATTGCTGGGCATGAGGACGGACTCTCCTGGTGGAAGGGGTCGGGCGCGGCCGGCCGAGAATAGGCGTCGCCGGGACGGCCCGGGAAAACCTTTGCGTGAGCGCGACCTTACGGGCGGCGTGCAAGGCGGTCGAATTGACCCCATATTTCCGGCCCGCTAGTCTCCGGTCAAGACGGCCGCGCCCTGGGCCGCGTCTGTAGGGAGGCCGAGGCCGCATGACCACGCTCGGGATCGCCGAGACCCAAGCAAAATTCGACGAGATCACGGCCCCGTGGCTGAACGAGCTCGGCATGACCATCGAGGCGCTGGACAAGGGCTTCGTGCGCATCCGCACCCCGTTCGACCGGCGCATCGCGCATGCCCGCGGCATCGTCTCCGGGCAGTCGCTGCTGGCGGTCGCGGACGC
>JBFWQM010000232.1:0-8318 GCA_050249455.1 Rhodospirillaceae bacterium
CACCCTCCCCGTCGCCTGCGCGACGGGTCCCCTCCCTCTCCCCCCATAGTGGGCGGAGAGGGACGCTTCATACCCTCTCCGCCCTTCAGGGGGGGGGAGAGGGTGCGAGCACAGCGAGCGGGAGAGGTGGTTGGCCGCCGGCCCATGACAGATCGATTGCGACTACCGTCGCGCCCTAGCGCAGCGCCGGCATCACCTCGTTGGCGAACAGCGCGATGGAGCGCAGCGATTCCGCCTGGGTCATGTCTCCGAACACCATCTGGCCGACCAGGTAGTTGATGGTGGACTCCTCGATCTGGCGGCGCAGGAAATCGGTGACCGTCTTAGGCGTGCCGGCGATGGCGCGGCCCTGGGCGGCCATCTCGTCCCATTCGGGCGGCCGGGCGTGGCGCGGAATGGTGGTGCCGGCATGGTGGAACAGCCAGTTGAAGCTGGTGTGCCAGGCGGGATAGGCGCGTCGGCCGATCGCGATCGCTTGCGCGTCGCTGTCGGCGACGACGACGAACAGCCCGAGGCCGATCATCGGCTCGCGCGCCGCCGCCGGGTGTGCGGTGCGCCACGCGCCGCGGAAACGGGCGGCGAGTTCGCGGGTCTCCGGCGCCGTGTCGAGGCTCACCACGTTGCAGCCCATACGGCCGGCGCGCTCGGCGCTGGCCGGCGAATGCATGCCATACCACAGCGGCGGGTGCGGCTTCTGGTACGGCGCGACGTGCAGCGGCACGTTGTCGAACGAGTGGTACCTGCCCTTGGCGTTCAGCGTCTGCGTCGTCAGGCCCTCGAGGATGATGTCGAGGTATTCGACGTAGATCGCCTCCGCCTCCTGCGGGTCAATGCCGAAATAGGCGAGCTCGATTGCCGACGCGCCGCGCCCGAACCCGATGTCGAGCCGGCCGCGGCTCATCTGGTCGAGCATGCAGATCTCCTGCAGCAGCCGCATCGGGTGGTATAGCGGCAGCGCGTAGACCAGCGGCCCGAAGCGCAGCCGCTTGGTGCGCTGCGCCACCGCCGAGAGGAACACGCTGGGCGAGGGGGCCATGCCGAGCGGCGTCGAATGGTGCTCCGCCACATGGTAGCCATAGAATCCGGCGCGGTCGTAGGCCTCCACCACCTCGAGCCGTTCCGCGTAGTAGGAATCGAGCGGCCGGCCCGTCGCGTCGAGGTGGTCGAAAATGCCGAATTCCATGACGCGCTCCCTGCCGCTCGACAATGCCGTTCTATCCTATCGAGGAACGGAGGTCGAATGCCGGGGCGGCCGCCGCCGACGGACCGATCAGCTCGTCGGGGCGCCGCAACGGCGCCACAGCTCCGGGGCTGCCTCGGACGCCGACGCGCGTCGCAGGTGCACGAGGTCTTCGTTGACGAGGGTCATCGACACCGCGGTGCCCGCGCCGGGTTCGCCGGCCGGGACCTGATAGCGGAAGCCGTGCCGGTCATAGTCGCCTGGGATGGTCTTGCCCGACGGAATGACGATCCTCGGGCCTTCGATCGACAGCCGGCGACCGTCGGCGAAGCACCAGTTGCCGTCGATCGAATCCGCGCGCGCGGCGGTCGCCGCCACGGCAATGCCGGTCGCGAGGGCAGCGCAAAGCGGAATGCGGCGGGCGTAGGCCATGCGCGTCAATCCATCGGTGGCAGGCCGTCGATCGGCACCCGGTCGACGTCGACCGTGCCGTTGCCGTGCAGGCGGATGCGGTTGACGGTGCGGGCGTAGTCGGGCGAACCGGAGTAGTAGGCCGGGACGCCGCCGTTGCCGACCTTCACCGCGCGGTTCCAGTGGCCGAGCGCTACGTAGTCCGCGCCGGTCGCGGCGATGTCGCCGTCGCCGAACAACCAGGCCGGCCGGTACGGGGTGGAATAGTCCGGCGTCGGATGGTAGTGGCCGTGCGCCATCGCGACGTGCCAGCGGGCGGAGCGCGTGCGCGGCGCTCGCAGCGGTGCCATGTCGTTGTAGTCCCGGTGCGCGTTGCCCCATACCTCGAGGTCGAAGCCCTCGATCGTCACGGCCGGATCGTGGGTGACGCCGAGGACGTGGACGTTGTCCGGCTCCGCCAGCGGCCCGCGCAGGTAGACCGACTCCGGCACCAGCGGGTCATGGTTCCCCGGCAGCATCACCACCTTCATGCCGCAGTCGCCCAGCGCCCGCGCCGTCTGCTGCAGGAGGTCGAGGGGCAGGCGGTTGTGGTCGAAGATGTCCCCGGCCAGCAGCACCACGTCGGCGCCGAGGCCTCGGGCGGTGTCGAGCACGCAGCGCAATCCGCCGGTGCCGTCGCCGCGGAACAGCCGGGCCATGTAGCCGTCGTCTACGTGGATGTCGGAGCTGTGAACGAGGATGAGGTCGGAAGCGGACCCGGGTCCGCTTCGGGCAGGCGCGTTGGCCACTACGCTGTTCCCGGCAATCGCTGCGAGGGTCGCCCGGCCCAGACGCCGGCGCCCGCGACGAGAATTCGTCCCGCCGGGCCGGAAGTCAACGTCCGATGCGGCAGTGCTTGACCGGGAAGATATTTTCAGATAAAAATATTTCAGTCAAAACCAATTCAGGGAGCTGGGTCATGGAGTTCGGGTACTTCACGCTGAGCGACAACCACTACGCGGGCAACACGCGTTCGCCCAACCAGTTCATCCTCGACATCCGCGACCAGGCGCTGCTGGCGGACCAGCTCGGCTACCACTCGGTATGGATCGGCGAGCACCACTTCGATTCGCTCGGGGTGAATTCCCGCCCGGACCTCGTGCTGGCATCGATCGCGCCGCTGACCAAGCATGTCCGGCTGTCGCCGGCGGTGTCGGTGCTGCCGCTGCACCATCCGGTGCACGTCGCCGAGACCTGGGCGACGCTCGACCTCCTGAGCGGCGGGCGGGTCGATTTCGCCTGCGGCCGCGGCTACGACCCGCGCGAGTACAAGCCGTTCGGCGCCTCGTTCATGAAGTCGGCCGAGGCGATGGAGGAATCGATCGAGGTCATCCTGAAGGCGTGGAACTCGCCCGGCCCGTGGTCGCACAAGGGCGCCTTCTACGACATCCCGGAAATGGAGATCACGCCCAAGCCGGTGCAGAAGCCGATCCCGTTCTACGTCGCCTCGTTCTCCCGCACCTCGGTCGCGATGGCGGCAAAGCACGGCCTCAACATCATCTACGCGCCGTTCGCGGCCGGCATGGTGTATGGCGGCCTCGAGAAGGCGGTGGAGTCCTACAACGAGGCCTGCGTCCAGGCCGGCCACAAGCCGGGCCGCCGGATGTGCTCCTACTTCATCTACATCGCCGACAACGAAAAGGACGAGGACTACGGGCGCGAGGCGCAGCTGCGCTACTTCAAGGAGTGCGCGCTGCCGGCGTTCACCTTCAAGCCCGGCGAGGCGCCGCCGACCATGCACTACTTCCTGAAGATCACCGACATCCTGGAGAACATGAAGAAGGAGGACCTCAGCGACAAATCGATCCTCCTTGGTTCGCCGCAGCAGATCGTGGATTCGCTGAAGAAGATCGAGGCCGCGGGGATGGATGAGGTCATCCTCTACTTCAACGTCGGCTGCAAGCCGCACGGCATGGTCAAGGAGCAGATGCACCGCTTCATGGAGCAGGTGGCGCCGCATTTCGAGGGCCGCCACCGCGAGAGGTTCAAGCTGGCCGCGGCATGACGCCACCACGCAAGTTCGACCTCGACCGCTACCTGCCGTACCTGATCAACCGGGCCGCGGTCCGCTTCGTCGGCAGCATCGCGCCGACCCTGGCGGACTGCGGCGTCTCGCTGCAGGAATGGCGGGTTCTGGCGGCGCTGCGCCGGGTGCAGCGCCAGCGCGTCTCCGACCTCGCCGAGATGACCTCGATCGACATCTCGACCCTGTCGCGCACCTTGAGCGCGATGCAGCGCCGCGGCCTGGTGGAGCGCCAGCGCCCGGCGGACGGCGATGCCCGCGTCGTCCACGTCCGCGCCACCGAGCACGGCCGCACCGTCACCGACCGCATCGCGCCGGCAGCCCAGGCGCTGGAGACCACGGCGCTCGCAGGGTTCACCGCGGCGGAAGCGGAGGCGCTGAAGGACATGCTCGAGCGCATATTCGGCAACATCGGGAGCGGGCTGGCGCCGAGTGCGGCGGGACCGGAACGGCGCGATCCCGCCGGCCTGACGGGCGCCGAAGCCGCCGACTGACGTCGCCCCTCGCCGGGCCGAGGTTCGGAACTGGCTGCCCGGCCATTTCGATGACGCAGTCGCCCGCGGGCCCGACCCGCGTATCCAGCAGCGCGGCATCGCCGCGCGCAAGACTCTGCTGCGCGCTGACCGCCCACGCTGGATACGCGGGTCGTGCCCGCGTATGACTCTGGACGATGACCTCGCACGCGACCTCCGCTTCCTTGCGGCACTCCGAAACGCGATGGAACGGCCCGGCGTCCTGATCCGGCGCTTCGGCGCGCGGCTCGGCAGCGGCGCGAACCGGATCGCGCTGTCCGGCGCGGTGCGCACGATGATCGCGGTCGGGGTTCCGTTCGTCGCGCTGCCGCTGGTCGGTCTGGCGGCGTTCAGCCACGTCGCGGCGCTGAGCGCGCTCGGCATCACCAACGTGGATGTCGGCGGGCCGTACCGCACGCGCCTGGCGGCTATGGCGCTGGCGGCGGTCGGCGCCCCGCTGCTGCTGGCGCTCGGCGCGACGGTGGAGGGCGACTGGCTGCTGGCCGCGGCGGTGATGGCGGCGGTGGCGATGGCGAGCGGGATGATCCGCGCGGTGGGCCCGGGCGGGATCTCGCTCGGCATCAGCTTCAGCTTCGCGTTCCTGATCGGCATCGCCTTCGGTCCGGAGGCGGGGGAGCGGGTGCATCACTACGCGCTCGCCTATCTCGGCGGCGGCGCGTGGACGATCGCGCTGACCGTCGCGTTCTGGCAGCTGCGGCCCTACCGGCGGTTCGAGCAGGAAGCCGCGATCGCCTGGGAGGCCGTCGCGGACCTGGTCGACGCCGCGCTGCGTCCGGCTGCCGGCGGGCTCGGCCGCCGCCGCCACGAGCGCGACCTCGACATCCGGCACGCCGAGGCGCGGCGTGCGATCGAGCAGGGGCGGGCGGCGATCGGCCGGCTGCGCGACGACATCGCGGGGCCCGGCACCACGATCGGCCAGCTGGTGGTGCTGCTGACCGCGGCCGCGCGGGTGGAGGCCGCGGCAGTCGCGCTGTCCGAATCCGCGGTGACCGATCCGGTGGCGAGCCGCGCCCTGGGGACGGCGTGCCGGGTGGTGGCGCGCGCGCTGCTGACCGGCCGCGGCACGGTGGCGCTGGGCGAGCTGCGCGGCCTGGTGCGCGCGGCGGAGGCGGCCGGCCGGCCGGGCGCCCTGGCGTTGGCGCAGGCGCTGCGCAACCTGGAGTCGGCGGACGAGGCGCTGCAGGCGCTGACCGCCCACCGCCACAGCCTCGGCAGCCTTGTCGCGATGCCGTTCAAGACCCGCGGCAGCGTGCGGGTGCTGGCGGCGCTGCAACCGCATCTCGCAATGCGATCGGCGATCCTCCGCCATGCGCTGCGCGTCGCCGTGGTCACCGCGGCCGGTACCGCGCTGACGGTGCGGCTCGGTCTGCCGCACGGGGTGTGGCTACCGATGACGGCGCTGCTGGTGCTGCAGCCGGGATTCGGCGACACGCTGCGGCGGGCGGGGCAGCGGTCGGCCGGCACCCTGGCCGGCGCACTCGGCGCCGGCGTCCTGCTGCTGGCGGTGCGCGGGACGGCGATGCTCGACCTCGTGATCCCGCTCCTCGCCGGCGCCACCGCGTTCTTCCGCCGCCGCTACCTCGCCCACGCGACGGCGTTCCAGACGCCGCTGATCATGCTGCTGCTGGGCTACGGCACGGCGAGCGGCTGGACCGACATCGCCGAGCGCATCGTCTACACCGGCCTCGGCGCCGCGTCGGCCATTGCCGCGGTCTTCGCGCTGTGGCCGCAGCGCGAGCGCGAGGCGCTGGAGCGTGTGATTGCCCGCGCGGCCGCGGCCGCGGCGACCTATGTCGACGCGGTTCTGGCAGGCGACGATGCGCGCCTGCTGCCGTCGGCCTACGCGGTGACGCCGCGGCGGGCGGCCGAGACCGAGCTCGCCAACGCCGATCTCGCCTTCCAGCGGCTTGCCGCCGAGCCGGCGCACCGGCGCGGCGCGATCGCCGGCAGCTTCATGCTGACGGTGCATCTTCACCGGCTGATCCGGCAGGCGATCGCGATCGAGGCCCACCTGGGGGCGCTGCCGCGCGGCAGCGCCGACCTGGCCGGGCTGCGCGGCCTCGTCGTCGGCGCCCTGCGCGACGTCGCGGCGGCGCTGGAGGAGGGTCGGCCGCCGGCGCCGCGTCCGCCGTTCGATGCGCCGCTGGCCGGGCTGGCGACCGCGCTGGCCGCGGGGGATGCGCCGGCCGCGCTGACCGCCGCGCTCGGCAAGCTGGTCAGCGCGACGACGGCGCTGAACGCCGCCGCCGCGCCGGCGTGATCAGCCGAACCGGCCGGTGATGTATTCCTGGGTCTTCGGGTGGCTGGGGCTGGTGAACATGTCGTTCGCCGTCGCCACCTCGATCAGCTCGCCGAGGTAGAAGAACGCCACCTGGTCGGCGCAGCGGGCGGCCTGCTGCATGTTGTGGGTGACGATGACGATGGTGAAGTCGCGCTTCAGCTCGTCGATCAGGTCCTCGATCTTGGACGTCGAGATCGGGTCGAGGGCCGACGTCGGCTCGTCGAACAGGATCACCTCGGGCCGCACCGCGATGGTGCGCGCGATGCACAGCCGCTGCTGCTGGCCGCCCGACAGGCCGAGCGCCGAGCGGTCGAGGCGGTCCTTCGCCTCGTCCCACAGCGCCGCGCGCGTCAACGCCCACTCGATCCGCTCGTCCATCTCGGCCTTGCCGATCCTCTCGTGCAGGCGCACGCCGAAGGCGATGTTCTCGTAGATCGACATCGGGAACGGGGTCGGCTTCTGGAACACCATGCCGATCCGGCTGCGCAGCCAGTTGAGGTCGACCTTCTTGTCGATCAGGTTGACGCCGTCCATGGTGACCTGGCCGGTCGCGCGCTGGCCGGGATAGAGGCTGTACATCCGGTTCAGGATGCGCAGCAGGGTAGACTTGCCGCAGCCCGACGGGCCGATCATCCCGGTGACCTGGCGCTCCGGGAAACTCAGGTTGATGCTCTTGAGCGCCTTGTTTTCGCCGTAGAAGAAATCGAGCCCCTCGATCTGGATGCGCGACTTGTTGAGCGCCGCGGTGGAGATGGCGTTGAGGCCACCGAACGCGGCACTTGCGGGCGTCGTCGTCGTCGGGGCGGTCTGGTTTTGCATGGCACTATGTCCCATTCGTCATTTGACGGCGGAGCGGAGCATGAAGCGTGCGACGATGTTGAGGCCGAGCACGCCGAAGGTGATGAGCAGGGCGCCGACCCAGGCGAGCTGGATCCATTCGTTGAAGGCGCTGCCGGCATACTGGTAGATGGTGATCGGCAGGCTGGACATCGGCTCGGTCAGGTCGAGCGACCAGTTGAGGTTGCCGAGCGAGGTGAAGATCAGCGGCGCCGTCTCGCCGACGACGCGGGCGACCGCGAGCAGGATGCCGGTCATGATGCCGTCGCGCGCCGCCTTGTAGCAGACGAACGTCACCATCTTCCATTTCGGGGCGCCGAGCCCCATCGTCGCCTCGCGCAGCGTGTCGGGGATCAGCCGCAGCATGTCCTCGGTCGTACGGACTACGATCGGGATCACCAGGATCGCCAGTGCGAGCGAGCCGGCGATCGCCGAGAACCCGCCGCTGTTGATGACCACGACCTGGTAGACGAACAGGCCGACCAGGATCGACGGCGCCGACAGCAGGATGTCGCTGACGAAGCGGATGGCGTTGCCGAGCCTGGAGTCGCGCGCGTACTCCGCGAGGTAGGTGCCGACCAGGATGCCGATCGGCGTGCCGATCGCGGTGCCGATGCCGGCCTGGATCAGGGTGCCGACGATGGCGTTGAGTAGGCCGCCGCCGCTTCCGGGCGCGCGCGTCATGTCGGTGAACACCGACAGGTTCACGCCGCCGAAGCCGCGCGCCAGCAGCGTGACCAGGATGGCGAACAGGAAGAACAGGCCCACGCCGGTCGCGCCGACGCAGAACGCCTTGATGAGCCTGTCCGTCACCCGCCGGCGGCGGGCCAGGCCGGTGTCGAAGCGCATTGTCGCGGATGCCATGGGATCAGGCCTTCAGCCGCGGCCGCAGCAGCAGCCGGGAGGTGAATAGGACGATGAACGAGATCACGAACAGGATGAAGCCGAGCGCCAGTAGCGACTGCAGCTTGAGCGATCCGGCCAGCGCTTCGGGGAACTCCAGCGCCACGACCG
>JBFWQM010000233.1:0-8271 GCA_050249455.1 Rhodospirillaceae bacterium
CCATGTCGCAGCTCGGCGTGCGCAACATCGCCGGCTACAACGCCCGGCTGGAGGAGGCGCGCAAGTCGGGCGAGACCCTGATGCGCACCGTGCAGACCGGCTTCGACGCCGAGACCGGCGAGCCGCTCTACGAGCAGCAGCCGCTGGACATGAACCCGCTGCCGCTGATCGTCGTCATCGTGGACGAGATGGCCGACCTGATGCTGGTCGCCGGCAAGGACGTCGAGGCCGCGGTGCAGCGGCTGTCGCAGATGGCGCGCGCCGCCGGCATCCATTTGATCATGGCGACGCAGCGCCCGTCGGTCGACGTCATCACCGGCACCATCAAGGCCAACTTCCCGACCCGCATCAGCTTCCAGGTCACCTCCAAGATCGACAGCCGGACCATCCTGGGCGAGGCCGGCGCCGAGCAGCTGCTGGGCCAGGGCGACATGCTCTACATGTCGGGCGGCGGGCGGATCATGCGCGTGCACGGCCCGTTCGTGACCGACGAGGAGGTCGAGCGCGTCGTCGGCTACCTGCGCGACCAGGGCGAGCCCGACTACGACGACACGGTGACCGAGGGCGAGGAAGGCCGCCTGCCCGGCCTGCCCGGCGCCGGCGGCGGCGGCGCGGGCGGCGAGGACGACGCGCTCTACGACCAAGCGGTTTCGCTGGTCTGCCGCGAGCGCAAGGCGTCCACCAGCTTCATCCAGCGCTACCTGCAGATCGGCTACAACCGCGCCGCGCGCATCATCGAGCGGATGGAGCAGGAGGGCGTGGTCAGCGCCGCCAACCGGGTCGGCAAGCGCGAGGTGCTGGCGCGCGACATCGACGACCGCGAGCAGTGAATCGCCCTGAAACCGCCGCGATCGGACCCTATATGAGGGGTATGCCGAAGTTTCCCTCGATTCTGCGGACATCTCCTGGCGGAAGCGCCCCCTCCCCCCAACCCCCTCCCACGAGGGGAGGGGGAGTTTCCAGCCCCCTTCCCTCGTGGGAGGGGGTTGGGGGAGGGGGCCTCTCCGCGCGCAAGCTGCTGATGGCCCTTTTCCTCACCGTGGCGGCCGCATTCCCCGCCGCCGCCGCGACGCCGGTGCTGCCGCCGGCCGACCAGGCCGCGGTGACGGCGGCCGAACGGAGCCTGAACGACATCCGCACCCTGGAAGGCCGCTTCACGCAGAGCTCGTCGGAGGGCGGCTATGCCCACGGCAAGATCTACGTCCGCCGGCCGGGCCGGCTGCGGCTGGACTACGCGCCGCCGACCACGCTCCAGGTCTATGGCGACGGCTTCTGGCTGATCTACGTCGATACCGAGCTGAAGGACGTCCAGCGGGTGCCGATCCGCTCCACCCCCGCCGGCTTCCTGGTGCGCGACAAGGTGTCGCTCAGTGACGACGTCACCGTGACCAAGGTGGAGCGCGCGGCGGACCGGCTGCGCATCCATCTGGTGCAGGCCGACGACCCGTCCGCCGGCACGGTGGTGCTGTCGTTCGCCGGCACGCCGCCGCGGCTGACCGACTGGGAGGTGATCGACCCCAAGGGCGTGCGCACGCGCGTCACCCTGGTCGACACGAAGTTCAACGTCGAGGTCGGCCCGATGCCGTTCGTGTTCGACGAGACGCCCTACGAGCCCGAGCGGCCGAAGGAGTGACGCCGCCGCCACATCGACCGGACCTTAACCGTTAGATACCTACAGTCCCCTTGCCGCCTTTGGCGTAACGTGTTAGCGAAAAGATCATGGCCAACGACAAGTCCCGACCCCTGATCGGCGTATCGACCAGCCTCGGCCATCACCCCGAACGCACGATCCCGCACCATTCGGCCGGCGAGAAATACCTCCAGGCGGTGGCCTGCGGCGCCGGCGGCACGCCGCTGCTGATCCCGGGCCTCCCCGACTGCATCGACGTCGACCACATGGCGTCGCTGCTGGACGGCCTGTTCCTGACCGGCGGGCGCGCCAACGTGGAGCCGCACCATTACGCCGGCCCGGCGTTCCCCGAAGACGAGATCATCGACCCCGGCCGCGACAACGTGGTGCTGCCGCTGATCCGTTCCTGCGTGCGCCAGGGCGTGCCGGTGTTCGGCGTCTGCCGCGGCCTGCAGGAGATCAACGTCGCGCTCGGCGGGTCGCTGCACTACCGGGTCCACCTGGTGCCCGGCAAGCTCGACCACCGGATGCCGCAGGAAGGCGACATCGAATACAAGTTCGGCCTGCGCCACGCCGTCACCCTGGCGCCCGACGGCATGCTGGCCGACATGCTGGGCGCCGCCGACTGCCGGGTCAATTCGGCCCACGGCCAGGGCATCGACCGGCTGGGCGACGGCCTCGTCGTCGAGGCGCTGGCGCCAGACGGGCTGGTCGAGGCGATCCGGCTGGAGGACGCCAAGGCGTTCACCGTCGGCGTTCAGTGGCATGCCGAGTGGCGCTTCGACGAGCACCCGCTGTCCAAGGCGCTGTTCGAGGAGTTCGGCCGCGCCGCCGGCGCGCGCCGCGCCGCCCGTGCGCGCCAGGCCGCCGAGGCCTGAACCACCGCCCCTCGCCTCACCGCAAGTGCGCATCACCACCTGGAACATCAACTCGGTCCGGCTCCGGCTCGCCGGCTTGGCGCGCGTCGTCGAGACGGCGCGGCCGGACGTCCTGTGCCTGCAGGAGATCAAGACCGAGGACGACGGCTTCCCGCGCGCGGCGGTGGCGGCCATGGGCATGCCGCACATGCTGGTGCGCGGCAACAAGGGCTATCACGGCGTCGCCATCCTGTCGCGAACGCCGCTGCGCCCGGGTCCGACCCAGGACTGGTGCGGCCGTCAGGACGGCCGCCACATCTGCGCCCGCATCGGCGGCGGCATCGAGGTTCACAACTTCTACGTCCCGGCGGGCGGCGACATCCCCGACCCGGCGGTGAACGATAAGTTCGCCCACAAGCTCGCCTTTCTGGAAGAGATGGTCGCATGGTCGGCGGCGCTGAAGCCGGGCAAGCGGGTGCTGGTCGGCGACCTCAACATCGCGCCGGGCGAGAACGACGTGTGGTCGCACAAGCAGCTGCTCGACGTGGTCAGCCACACGCCGGTCGAGACCGACGCCCTGGCGCGGCTGGCCGCGACCCGCAAGTGGGTCGACGCGGTGCGCCGTTTCGTACCCGACAGCCAGAAGCTCTACACCTGGTGGAGCTACCGCAACCGCACCTGGCCCGGCAGCGACCGCGGCCGGCGCCTCGACCACGTCTGGGTCACGCCCCAGCTCGCGCCGGCGCTGAAGGGCGCCGAGGTGCTGCGCGACGAGCGCGGCTGGCCGAGCCCCTCCGACCACGTGCCGGTGACGGTGGAGCTCGACGTTTAGGGCTCAGAAGCCCGGCCAGAGATAGGCGACGAAGGCGTTGAACGCCGCGATCAGCGCGCCGCCGATCCAGAACAGGATGCCGACGCAGCCGGCCGTGGCGGCCCAGCCGACCAGGACCGCGATGCCGTCGCGCTCGATCAGGCCGATCGCGAATGCCGAGATGGCGAACGCCGTCGGAATATTGGCGAAAGGGATCGGCAGGAACAGCACGATGGCGAGGAACAGCGCCGCCGCGCCAATGACGCGGTCCTGCACCGGCCCGATCAGGACGGTCATGCGCGGGCGCAGGAACGCCTCGCAGCGCACCAGCCGCGGCACCAGCCGGCCGGCCATCGCCGCGAAGTCGGCGCGCGCGATCGACCGCTCGGTCAGGAACCGCGGCAGCCACAGGGTGGTTCGCCCGATCATCAGCTGCGCGGTGATGAACAGCAGCGGCGCGCCGAGGACCGCCGAGGTGCCCGGCGGCATCGGCAGCACGTTGGGCGCGGCGAACACCAGCATCAGCGCGCCGAACGCCCGGTCGCCGCACACCGTCAGGATGTGCGCCACCGTGATGCGCTCCACCGGCGCGTTGGCGATGAACAGCAGCGTCTCGGAGAACCGCCGGCGGCCGTGGAACGGCCCGCCGGCTGGTGCAATCCGATCGTCTCGATCCTCAGGCGGCGCGGTGTCTGGCATGTCGGTCGGCGCCGCGGCGCCCGCGCGCCGCACATCTCGATGACAGCATAGCATTCGGAAAGAATTGTGGCGGCGACAGAATAACGCGCGCCGGGGTTATCATTTGTTTACGCGCCGCGCCACGTCGGGCAGGACGGCCGGCTTGCCGCAGGGCGGCCCGAAGCTCGCCCAGGCGATGCGCACCGGCGGCGCCGGCACCGGCGACAACATCGGCAGCTCGATCACGCCGTGGATGCAGAGCGAATCGTACCACGGCGGCACCCAGTAGTCGGCCGCGTCCACGGTGGTCAGGCCGTCGCGGGCGAACCACAGCACGAGGGCGCCTTCGCGCGCGACCCGTTCCGCATCGATCCACGGGCTGCGCTTGGCGCGGCCCACCACGAAGACCTGGTAGCGTTCCTTGCCGTAGATGGAGACGCGCCCGGCGGTGCGGAAGCTGCCGATCAAGGTCGGCATCGGCCGGCCGGGGGCGATGCGCGCCCAGCCGTCCTCCACCGCCGCGGCGAGCGCGGCGCCGGGAAACTGCGGCCCCACCGGATCGGCGCCGAGCCGCGGCCCGAGCAGCGTCTTGGCCGCATAGCCGGCAAGGCCGGCGCCGAACAGGACAATCGCCAGCACGAACGCTGCGGAAACCGCCCGCGGCGCGGGCCGGCGCCGCAGCAGCACGATCGCGGCCAGTCCCAGCAGCGGAAGGAACGGCGCGGTCCACGAGGTCTGCGGCAGCAGCCCGGCGACGGCGGCGTAGGCGAACACCACCGCCAGCGGCGCCAGCAGGTGCCAGAGCACGAAGGTACGCGCGAACCCGTCGGCGAATCGCGCATCGGCCGCCGGGCGCGCGCGGCGCCGGTCGAGCCACAGCAGCGCGACGACCGCCAGGCCCGTCGAGAGGTTCGCCATCTGGCGCAGCGCGAACGACGCCGGGAAGGCGAGATGCTGCCACCAGTGGAAGGCGTTGGGCGCGATCATTGCGGGCGTGTCGAAGGTCTGGAAGTCGTCGCGCCACGCCGCCAGCCCGTGCGGCAGCAGCGCGACCGCAAGGACCGCGAGCGCCAGCCACAGCCCGGCGCCGGACAACGTCGCGCGTCCGCGCGGATGCCCGAGCTGGAACGCCAGCACGGCGAGGAGCAGCGGGACCACGGCGTACTTGGTCGACATCGCGAGCGCGCCGGCAAGGCCGAGCAGCGCCCAGTGCCACCAGCGGCCGGCGGTCAGCGCGCGCCAGTAGAGCAGCGGGATCAGCGCGAAGAACGCATAGGACGCGACGGTCTGCTGGAAGTCGGGGCTGTCGAAGCCGTAGGCGCGCAGCGCCATCAGCGGCAGCACCGCGAGCAGCGCGAGCCCGTCCGACACCATGTCGCGCGCCAGCGTCCACACCGCCCAGTACGTCAGCGCCACGCACAGCGGGCTGACCAGGTAGAGCGGCCAGATGCGGCGGTCGCCCAGCGCATAGACCGCCTGCAGCAGCCACGACGCGAGCGGCGGGTGCTTCCAGTAGGTCGGCCACCATTCGCGGCCCCAGGTCAGCACCTCGCTCATGTCCATCGGCAAGGTCGGGTGCACGGCAAGCGCGACCGCGAAATAGCCGGCGACATGCACCGCGACCAGCATCCAGAAGATCCGCACCGCCCGCCGCTCGACGGCGCCGGCGATGCGCACGGCGACGGTGCCGGGCATCAGGCGCCGCGCCGCGCCGCGTAGAGGTGATAGCGTCCGGCGACCACGCCGCTCGGCAGGTGGACCGAGGCAAGCGCTGGATCGCTGAGCGGCTGGTCGCTCGCGACCACCGCGCCGTCGGCGAGCAGCGGCGCCAGCAGCGGCGCGACCGCCGACGCGAGCGCGGCATTCGCCGCGTCGTCGCCGGAGCCGATGTCGCAGTGCGCAAGCACCGCATGCGCGCCGATCGACGATGCCGCGCGCGCCAGCGTGTCGCGGAAGTCGCCGAGGTAGAGATAGGCTGCATAGGGGATGCAGTCGGGGTGGGCGTTGACCTGGCGGTCGAACACGAAGATGTCGCGCCCCGGCATCAGCGTGCGCAGATGGTCGTAGGTGCGTCCGTTGCCCAGCCCGATCTCGAGCACGACGCCGGGCCGGCCGCCGACGATGCGGGCGGCGTGGTCAAGGCAGGCGCGTTGGGCCGCCAGGCGGCGGATGAAGGAGTCGAGTCGGCTCAAGCCATTCTTCTTCGTTCAGTGTGTCGTGGCGACCTTACGCAGCTGCTCGGTCGTCTTCTCCAGGCGATGGGCCAGCTCGCGCATGATCTCGATCGCCATCTGGGGGAATTCGGTGATCAGCCGGAAGAACAGCTCCTTGGAGATCACCAGCGTGATGAGGTCGGTCGTCGCCTTGACGGTCGCGGTGCGCGGCACGTCGCACAGGATCGCGATCTCGCCGACGAAGTCATTCTTGCCGACCTCGGCCACCACGATGTCGCCGGTCGCGCCGCTGACCACCACGTCGGCGGCGCCGGCGATGATGATGTAGGCCGAGTCGCCCGGATCGCCCTGGTGGAACAGTTCCTGGCCGGGGCGGAAGGTGACGCGTTCGCTGGTGAAGGCGAGCAGCTTCAGCTTCGACGGCTCGATCTTCGAGAACAGCGGAATGTTGCGAAGGATCTCGACTTCCTGGTTCAGGCTCATGCTCTACCTCGCCTTCAGCCGCCGCCCATCAGCTCGGCCAACGGTCCGTCTGCGCCCGCAAGCTCGTCGTACGATCCTTGCGCCGCGATCTTGCCGCGCGTCATCACGACCACGTGGTCGAACTTTCGCGCCAGCGCCGCGCGGTGCAGGGTCCATACGATAACCTGACCGTCGAAGGACGCGAAAAGATTGTCCATCACCCGCGCGTCCGAGGCCGCGTCGAGCGCCGCGGTCGCCTCGTTCAGCACCAGGATGTCAGGGCGCTTGAGGATCGCGCGCGCGATGGCGATCTTCTGGCGCTGGACCGGCGACAGCCGTCCGCCGCCGATGCCGACCGCGAAGTCGAGGCCGGCGTCGATCACCGCCTCCCGCAGGCCGAGGCGATCGATCACCTCGGCGATCAGGGCGCCGACCCGCTCCGGCCCGCGCGCCTGGCCGTACACCAGCTTGCCGAACAGGACGTTCTCCTGCAGCGTCGCCGCCGCGTTGTAGCGGTCGACGTCGAAGAACTCGACCGACTTGCGGTACTTCTCGGGCAGCTTCTCGGCGAACAGCCGGCGCGCGCGCAGGATTCCCGCGCGCAGCGCGTCGTCGATCACGTCGAGGCGATGGCGCGCCGGGATCAGCCGGAACGGCAGCGCCAGGAGCCGCGTCCGTTCCGCCGCCGAAAGGCTGTCCACGCCGCTGCGGTCGATCCGCGACAGGATGGCCTGGAACTGGGGCAGGTCGTCGGCGGCGATGAAGCTGAACTGCTCGAAGAAGGGGTGGCCGGGGGCGATGTCGGCGAACAGTTCGACCATCGTGCGCGCCACCTCGATTCCGGCATTGAGGAGGGCCTGCGACATGTCCGACTCGGCAAGGGTCGACAGCACGTAGTCGTTCTCGGCCAGCCGGTCCATCATGAAGTCCGGGCCGACCGGCGTGCCGAACAGCAAGTTTTCCCCGACCGTGGCGTTGTTGTTGTAGCGCTCGGGGTCGAACACCTCCACCAGCGAGGTCATGTCGGCTTCGGTCAGCCGCTCGCGCAGGGTCGTGCGGGCGTCCAGGATCGCGGTGGCGAGCTCCGGGTGCGCCGCCGGGTCGACCGTCGAACGCAGGCCGAAGTCGTAGACGTCGCTGCCGAGGTCGACGAGGCCCAGCACCTCGACCAGGCGCCGCTTCAGCGCCGCGCTGCCGTCGCAGCCCGCCGCCTCGTAATCGACCCATTCGGCGTTGACGTCGTCGATCGAATTCCCGGCCGCCTCCGATTCGGCGAACCAGCGCCGCCAGTAGGCGGCCTCGCGGGTTTCGTAGCCTTTCGCGGTCAGCGGCCGGTGCTGCAGCGCGAACAGGAGGTTCTGTCGCACCGTGCCGGCGAACAGGCTGACCGACGGCCCGGCATAGCCGATCCGCCGGCCGGTCACCGCCTCGGGCAGGTCCGACAGCCGCGCGCCGCCGACCTGCACCGTGCCGCTGGCCGGGAACACGAGGCGGGCGATCAGCGCGCCGACGTACTCCTTTCCGCTGCCGCCGGCCCCGACCACCGCGATGCGGCCCTGGGCCGGCAGCCGGAACGACAGGCCTTCGAGCACCGGCTGGCCGACGTCGTCGAGCACGGTGACGTTCGACGCGACGATCTCGCCGCGCAGCGGCTCCACC
>JBFWQM010000234.1:0-8236 GCA_050249455.1 Rhodospirillaceae bacterium
TGCCGATCACCCACCGCAATTTCGCCGTGCGCGTCGCCCGGGTCGCGCAATGGTTCGACCTGACGCCGGCCGACCGCAGCCTGTGCATCATGCCGCTGGTCCACCACTCGGGGCTGTCGAACCACCTGATCGTGCCGCTGCTGACCGGCGGCAGCACGGTGCTGGCCGACGGCCCCGAGCCCGGCCACGTGCTCGACATGATCGTGCGGCACCGGCCGACCTGGTTCAGCGCCAGCCCGACCATCGTGGCCGCCCTGGTCGACCGCGCTAAGGCCGAGCCGGCGCGCATCGCCGGCCATGCGCTGCGCTTCATCCGGGTCGCGACGGCGGCGGCGCCGGCCGCTTTGCTCGCCGACGTCGAGCGGCTGTTCGGCATCCCGGCGGTCCAGAACTACGGCCTGACCGAGACCGGCACGATCGTGTCCAACCCGCTGCCGCCGCGGGCGCGCCGCCGCGACACCGTGGGCCTCGCGGTCGGCGACGCGGTCGTCGCCGTCGTCGACGACGACGGCCGGCCGCTCCCGCCCGGCGGCGTCGGGGAGATCGTGGTCGGCGACGACGGGGTGATGGGCGGCTACGACGGCGAGCCGCCCCGGTCGCCGCCGACCTTCCTTGACGGCCGCTTCCGCACCGGCGACCTCGGGACCTTCGACCCGGACGGCCACCTGCGGCTGGTCGGCCGCCGCAAGGAGGCGATCAAGCGCGGCGGCGCTACGATCGCGCCGGCCGAGGTCGACGCCGTGCTGGCCGCGCATCCCGACGTGGCAGCAGCCGCCGCCTTCGCCCTGCCCCACCCGACCTTGGGGGAGGAGGTCTACGCCGCGATCGTGCTGCGCCCCGGCGCGACGACGGCGCCGGACACGATCCTGCGCGACGCCGGCGGCCGGCTGAGCCCGGCGCACCGGCCGAAGCAGGTCTTCGTCGTCGATGCCCTGCCGCAGACGGCGATCGGCAAGCCGCTGCGCCACGCGCTGGCGCAGCGCTTCGCCGGCGCGGCGGTGCGGTCCGGCGCGGCGGCGCGCGCGCCGCTCGATCCGATGGAGAGCATGGTGGCGGGGCTGTGGGCGCACGCGCTGGGCCAGGATCAGGTCGATCCCGACCGCGGCTTCGCGGCGCAGGGCGGCGACGCGCAGCGGGCCGCGGCGCTGGCGGCGGCGCTGTATGCTGCGCTGGACATGGACGTGCCGGCCGCCGCGCTCATGCACCCCGGAACGACCGTCCGGACGATCGCCGCATCGGCCCGCCCGCGGCCCGCCAGGCCGTTGTAACCGCCCGCCCGCCGCGCCTAAAATCCGGGCAGCGGCCGCGCCGTGCCGGCCGGGGGAGGACAACGATCATGGCAGACCTGGACCGCGAGCCGCCCGGGCTGATGTTCAGCCACTTCGGCATCTACTGCGCCGACCTTGAGCCGCTGGAGGCGTTCTATACCGGCGTGATGGGCTTCAACATCTCCGACAAGGGCCCCGTCGGCAACGGCCTGCCGATGACGTTCATGACGCGGCGGCCGCGCGAGCACCACCAGTTCGTGCTCGGCGCCGGGCGCGCCAAGGGCATCCCGTCGACCGTGTTCCAGACCGGCTTCAAGGCGCCGTCGCTGGCGGAACTCCGCCGCATCCGCGACATGCTGGCCGCCGTGCCGGGCCTCTCCGACATTGTCGCCGCCGACCACGGCATTTCGTGGACGCTCTACTTCCGCGACATGGAGGGCAACCGCGTCGCGATCTCGGTCGAGACGCCGTGGTACGTGCCGCAGCCCGCCGCCTGGCCGCTCGACCTCGCGCAGCCGGACGCGGCGATCGAGGCGGCGACCGAGGCGCGCTGCCGCGCCACCGCGGGCTTCATGCCGCGCGACGACTGGCGCCAGGCCAAGCACCGGGAATTCGTCGCCACCGGCCGCTTCACCACCGAGGTGCCGGCGACCGGCAACCCGCAGCCCGACTTCGACGTGCCGTTCGACCCGCAGCGACAGCTGATGAAGAACGGCGCCGCGGCCAGCCCGCCGCGCATCGCGATGAGCCATGTCGGCCTCTACGCCATCGACATGGACCGGGTGATCGGCTTCTACACCCGCGTGCTCGGCTACGCGGTGACCGGGCGCGGCACGATGCCGGCGATCGGCCAGCACCCCGCCGCCGACGTCGTCTACATGACCCGCGATCCCGGCGAGCACCAGCAGATCATGTTTGCCGCCGGCCGCGCGAAGGACACGCCGTCGAGCTGCAACCAGCTCTCCTTGCGCATCACCTCGCTGTCGGAGCTGCGCCGGCTGGAGCAGGTGCTGAAGGACGATCCGGAGGCCCACGACATCGAGTACGTGAACCACGGCAATTCCTTCTCGCTCTACTTCAAGGACTGCGAGGACAACCGCATCGAGTGCGCGGTGGAATCGGTGTGGTACGTGCCGGCGCCGAACGGATGGTTCCTCGACCTGTCCAAGTCCGACGCCGACCTGATCCAGTGGACCGAGAACGCGGTGCGCGAGAAGGCCGGCTTCATGATGCGCGCCGAGTGGATGAAGCGCGCGCGCGAGGAAATGATTGCCAAGAACCGCATCGAGGCGGAAAACCTCGTGCGCGACGCGGCGGCCCGGGCCGGCACGACGGCGTAGGCGCCGCACGACCGACTGATTTTTTCGGCGCCGGGGCTGGCAGTCGAATCCGGGCCACCGGACGAAACAGCGGCCTGCCCCGGCCCCCTCCCCCTTCCCCCTCCCTCCAGGGGAGGGGGTTTTGCTTTTTTCTCCCCCTCCCCTGGAGGGAGGGGGAAGGGGGAGGGGGCCCTCGCGTCCGCGAGGATCAGAGTCACCTATTCGGCGGACCATTGCCTTGAACGACAGCGACGGCAGCGCACAGGGGACGTCGGGGAGCTGGCGCGAGCTGTTCGTCGGGCGGATCGGCGTCATCACCGGCGTGCTGAGCACCGGCATGACCTTGTTCGCGATCAACACCTTCGTCGTCGCGACGATCATGCCGACGGTGGTGCGCGACCTCGGCGGGGTCGATTTCTACAGCTGGGCGTTCTCGCTCTTCTCGGTCGGCGCCATCGTCGGTGCCGCCTCGGCCGGCCCGCTGCGCGACGCGCTGGGCGCCCGGCGGTCCTATGCGCTGGCCAGCGTGATCCTGGCGATCGGGCTGACCGGCGGCGCGCTGGCGCCCGACATGCCGAGCTTCGTCGCCACGCGCCTGCTGCAGGGCATCGGCGGCGGGGCGGTCGCCTCGCAGTCCTACGGCCTGGTCGCCCTGCTCTACCCGCGGCACCTGCAGAGCCGGATGCTGAGCGTGATCTCGACGATCTGGGGCGTCGCGACGGTAGCCGGCCCCGGCTACGGCGGCGTGTTCGCCGAAGGGGGGCTGTGGCGCGCGGCGTTGTGGAGCCTGGTGCCGCTGGCGATCGGCGTCGCCGTCGTCGGCTGGCGCTACATCGCCGGCGGCGCCGGCCACGGCCGGCTGTCGGAGATGCCGTACTGGCGGCTCGCCCTCCTCGCCGTCTCGGTGCTGCTGCTCAGCGTGGCGACCCTGACCAACGCGCACTGGCTGCAGCTTGTCCTCGTCGCGGTGTCGATCGGGCTCGCCGCGGTGGCGTTCGTCCAGGACGCGCGGGCGGAGCGCAACATGTTCCCGCGCCAGGCGACCGCCGTCCTGACCGAGATCGGCGCCGCCTACTGGGTGCTGTTCCTGGCCAGCATCGTGCTGACCTTCGTCAACACCTACACGACCTATTACCTGCAGGCGCTGCACGGCATCGCGCCGTTCACCGCCGGCTACCTGTTCTCCATCCAGTCGCTGATGTGGACGGTCGGCGCGCTGGCCGTCGCGACGGTGCCGCGGACATGGGAGGTGCCGTCGATCGTCGCCGGGCTGGCGCTGATCCTGGTCGCCTGCGTCGCCATCGCGCTGACCGTGGTGCCCGGGCCGGTGTGGGCGATCGCGGTGGCGATGGCGATCAGCGGCACCGGCATCGGGCTGATGAACAACCCGCTGATCCAGCGCATCATCACGGCCGCGCCGGAGGCCGAGCGCCACGTCGCCGGCACCTCCGTCCAGACCGTGCGCAACATCGGCGTCGCCTACGGCGCCGCGGCGTGCGGCATGGTCGCCGCCGCCGCCGGGCTGATCGACGGCGCGCCGCGCGCGGTGGTCGCCGACGCGATGCAATGGGTCTATCGCGTCAACGTGGTGTTCGCCGCGCTGTCGCTCGTGATGGTGCCGTGCCTGGTGTGGGGGAAGCGGGGGCGGCGGGACTAGCGATATCCGGACCCGGAGAGGCCCCCTCCCCCAACCCCCTCCCACGAGGGGAGGGGGCTTTCTTCTCCCCGTCCCCTCGTGAGAGGGGGTTGGGGGGAGGGAGCGCCTCCGCGCGATAGACGCCCGCTGCTACCCCCTCACTTCCACAGCTTCTTCGTCGCGATCCGCGCGCCTTCGGCCAGCGCGGCGAACTTCGCCCACACGATGGTCGGATGCACCTCCGGCGTCGCCGAGGCCTGGGTGCCGAAGCCGCAGTCGCCGCCGGCGATGACGTTCTCGCGCCCGACCAGGTTGGCGAAGCGCAGGATGCGCTCGGCGACCAGCTCCGGGTGCTCGACCAGCACCGAGGCGTGGGTGATCGTGCCGGGGATGATCGACTTGCCGTCGGGCAGCTTGGTGGTCTCCCACAGCCGCCACTCGTGCTCGTGGCGCGGGTTGGCGGCCTCGAACGAGTAGGCGCCGGCGTTCACCTTGAGCACGATGTCGAGCATGCTCTCCAGCCCCATCTCGTGCACCCGCGGGCCCATGTTGATGCCGTAGCAGGTGTGGTAGCGCACGCGGTCCTCGGGCACGCCGCGCAGCGCATGGTTGATCGCCTCGACCTGCCCTTCCGCCCACTTGCGGTAGTCGGCGAGCGAGGTGTCGGGCGACTTCACCCAGTGGGTCACGAGGTGCGGGTCGTCGATCTGCAGGATGATGCCGGCGTCGGCGATGGCGCGGTATTCCTCGTTCATCGCGTCGGCGATGGCGAACAGGAAGTCGCGCTCGGTCTTGTAGTGCTGGTTGACCTGGTTGCCGCACACGTCGACCGGCGAGATGGCGGGCATGAACGCCTCCACCGCGCCGGCCTTCTGCGCCGCCGCCTTCAGGTTGGCGATGTCGCGCTTGAGCGCGTCGTGGCCCTTGTAGACGACCGGGCCGGTGCACACGAGCTCGGTCACCTGGGGCACCGCGCCGGCGCCGTGCGGCTCGTTGGCGCCGTAGAACTCGGGGAACGCGATCGCCTCGCGCGAGCCGGCCCAGCGGCCGCCCCGCGGTTTCTGCCGCGCGGTGTAGCCGCCGAGGCGCTGGTTGACGTAGACCGCGAAGCCGGGCTTGGAGAACTCGCCGTCGTCGACCACGTCGACACCGAGGTCGACCTGCTTCTTGACGACGTCGGCGACCGCGCCGGCCAGCGCCGCCTCGTAGGCCTTCGCGTCGAGCGCGACGCCCTTCTCCTGCGCCACCATCGCATCGACGAGGAACTGCGGCCGCGGCAGGCTGCCGACATGGGTGGTGACGATCCGGTCCGTGCTCCGCTTCATCGCGAACTCCCCCATCGTGTTGCGGGGCGGATGGTAGCAGCCGCGCCCGGCGCCGTCACACCGCAATGCCGCCGGGCCGCGCACCAAGCGGCCGCGACGCGCGGCGGTTGGGCCGGATCGTGGGCCGTCACACGCGGCGGGCGAACATCTTCGCCGGCGCGCCGAACGCGGGGCCGGTCATCTGCTGCACGCTGGAGAAGCGGAACACGCCGAGCTCGCCCATCTTGGCGAACACGCCCTGCGCGGTGACCACCGCCGCGTGCTCGTAGTAGCCGCCGGGGCGGGCGTACAGCACCACCCGCTCCTCCCCCGCCGGCGGCGGCGCGTCGGTGTAGGCTATCTCGGTCCAGCCGCGGCTGGTGAAGAAGTCGAACAGCGCCTGCGGGCTCCTGATCGGGATGTCGCCCTGCCGCGGCTGGCCGTTGAAGCGCGGGCCGACCCAGCCGGTCGGCCGCTGTGGGTTCACTGCGTAGGCGTAGCAGTTGTACGACGGCGTCGAGCGGCCCCACGCCTCCAGCGCGCCGCCGGTCAGGCCGGGCAGCCGGTTCGGCTTGTTCTCCAGCGTCACCAGCAGGCACTGCTCCAGCGCGCGCCAGTCCGACTGCAGGTAGGTGCGGCACTCCGGCGGAAAGTAGCTGAGCTGGTCGTACGGCGCCGGCAGCGGCCCGGAGGCCGTTGCCGCCGGCGCCTGCCACGGCCATGCCGGCTGCTGTTGCGGTTGCTGCGGCTGCTGCGGCCCGAACGGCGACTGGTTGCCGGTCCGCCCGGTGGTGCGGCCAGGATTGCCGCCGGGATGATTGGTCCACGGCTCGCCCTGGTGGATCGACTGGGTGCGGGTCTGGGCCAGCCCGCTGCCGGGGACCGACACGGCGAACGCCAGCGCAGCCGTCAGTCCGACAGCGATGAGGCGCCTTTGGGAATGCGTGGCGTGTCGGTACCGCAATGCCAAGGCAGGCTCCTCAGCCGATCACGATAGAAGGAGGGTAAGGGGCGGGTGCCGCCCCGATCAAGCGCCCTGCCGCCTCGATTCCAGTTCCATGAGGCAGGCGGCGCGGTCGGCGGTGAAATCACCAGCGATCCACCATGCCTCGACATCCTTCATCAGCTTCCCGACGGTCGGGCCGTTCGGCACGCCGGCCGCCACTGCATCGCGACCCTTCAGCGGAAACGCCGGCGCCGGCCACGTGACGAGTTTCCACAGCGGGCGCCACGCGGCGTCCGGATCGCTAGCGCGCGCCCAGGCGACCAGCACCAAGTCGGCGTAAGCGTCGTTGCCGTGGGCGTAGATCATCTTGCGGGCGGCGGGCGGGTCGAGCGCCGGGGTGACCTCGGGCCAGTGGCGGACGATCAGGCGGAGCCGGGTCGCCTCCTTGCGCGACAGGCGCAGCCGATTGGCGACAGCGCGGGCGCCCGCATCGTCGAGGTCGAGGAACGCGGCGAGGCGGCGGATCGGGTCGGGCGGATAAGGGAGCGTCGCCTCCAGTCCCACCAGCCGGCGCAGCGGGTCGCGGGACCCCGCCTCCGGGATCACGTGCGGCAGGACGCCGTGCGCGGCCATCAGGTCGAGGGTGGCGGCCGGGTCGGGGGCGAGCATCAGGCGGGCGACCTCCGCCCACACGCGCTCGGCCGAGAGGCCGGCGACCAGCGGGGCCAGCGCACGGCAGGCGGCGACGGTATCGTCGTCGGGCGGCACGCGGCCGTAATGGGCGTGGAAGCGGTAGAAGCGCAGCAGGCGCAGCACGTCTTCGCGGATGCGCGCCTCGGCCGAGCCGACGAAGCGGACGCGCCCGGCGGCGAGGTCGGCGAGCCCGCCGGTCGGGTCGTAGAGCGTGCCGTCGGCGTCGGCGTAGAGCGCGTTCATGGTGAAGTCGCGCCGCGCCGCGTCGGCCGTCCAGTCGTCGGTGAAGGCGACCCGGGCATGACGGCCGAACGTCTCCACGTCGTGGCGCAGGGTGGTGATCTCGAAATGCGCGCCGCCGGGGGCCACCGCGGTCACCGTGCCGTGGTCGATGCCGGTCGGCACGGCGCGCAGGCCGGCGGCGTGCAGCAGGTCGACCGCGCGGGCCGGCGGCTCCGGCGTCGCGATGTCGATGTCCTTCACCGGCCGGCCGGCCACGGCGTCCCGCACGCAGCCGCCGACGAAGCGCGCCGGGCGGCCGTCCGCCGTCAGGGCGGCCAGCACGGCCAGGGTCGCCGGCGCCGTCATCCAGGGCTGCGGGTCGAGGCGGCCGGCGGGGTCCATCGCCGCGCGCGCCCTAGTCGCCCGGCTGCGGCACCGACCGGCCCGGCACCACCTCGCCGTCCTTGAGCCGCGCCGGCTCGTACTCGCTGCCGGGCGGCGCGACGTTGACCACGGAGAGCCACACCATCGTCGCGAGCAGGCAGGCCAGCCCGGCGCCGGCGATCCACGGCCACGGCCAGTCCTCCCACGCCGAGCGCACCGGCCGGCCACCGGCCCGCCGGGTGCGCCAGTCGTCCCACAGCCGATAGGCCAGGTAGCCCAGCGCCGGCAGCACCAGGGGGACGACGTAGGCGAAGAGGATGCGGATCATGCCGGCTGCGAGGGCAACAGTGCGGGCGGCGGCGAGAGGTTGCGGGCACCCCCTCCCCCAACCCCCTCCCACGAGGGGAGGGGGCTTAACTTCTCCCCCTCCCCTCGTGGGAGGGGGTGGGGGGGAGG
This sequence comes from Rhodospirillaceae bacterium, assembly GCA_050249455.1. Lineage (GTDB taxonomy): Bacteria > Pseudomonadota > Alphaproteobacteria > MPNO01 > VGEU01 > JBFWQM01. The sequence goes on from JBFWQM010000234.1 coordinate 8,229, forward strand.
GGGCGTCT
>JBFWQM010000235.1:0-8217 GCA_050249455.1 Rhodospirillaceae bacterium
GACTACCTCTACATCCCGCTCGGCGGCAGCCGGCGCGGGCGCGCGCGCCAGTACCTCAACATCCTGGTCACCATGTTCCTGAGCGGGCTGTGGCACGGCGCGGGCTGGACCTTCGTGCTGTGGGGCAGCGCGCACGGGGCGGCGCTGGTGGTCAACCACCTGTGGCGGCAGGCGCGGGCGCGCCTCGGCTGGACCGGACGGCCAACCGCCATCGGGCGCGCGGTCGCGGTGGCGTTCACCTTCGCCTTCGTGACCGCGGCGTTCGTCGTGTTCCGCGCCGAAAGCATCGCGACCGCCGAGCGCATCCTGCTCGGAATGGCGGGCGTCAACGGGCTCGACGTGCCGGCGCGCTACTGGGCGCGGCTCGGCGCGCTCGCGCCGCTGCTGTCGCAGCTCGACGTCGGCACGGCCGAGCTGTTCCTGTTCGACGGGCCGTATCTGCGGTTCCTCGCGTTCGCGCTGCTGGCGGTCTGGTTCCTGCCCAACACCGCCGACCTGATGGCGCGGGTCGAGCCGGTGCTGGCCCGCACGGAGCCGGGCGTCGCCTGGCTGCGCTGGCGCCCCAGCGCGGCATGTGCGGTGGCGGTGGGGCTGTTCGCCTTCCTGGCGCTGCAGGCGATCGTCGCCGGCACGCCGTCGCCCTTCCTGTATTTCCAGTTCTGATGGCGCGCTACCTTGCCCTGGTCGCCGCGACCGTCATCGCCCTCGCTGCGGCGTGGATCGCCGCGGTCTACAGCGGCTTCGCCGTCTCGCGGCTCGGCGCGGCCACCTCGGCGGCGGTGGTCGAGGCGAAAGAGGCCTATGCACGCGCCGCGCCGTCGCCGAAGATCCTGTTCGCCGGCGGCTCCAGCGTGACGCTCGGCGTGCGCACCGCCGAGATCGAGCGGCGGCTGGGCGTGCCGACGGTCAACTTCGGCCTGTGGATTACCCTGCCGGTCGCCTACCAGCTCCAGAAGGTGCGCGCGGTGGCGAAGCCGGGCGACACGGTGGTGCTGGCGTTCGAATACTGGTCCTACACCGAGCGGTCGAAGGACTACCTCTATTACGTCCTGCTGCACGACCGGCCGTACTTCGACTCGCTGCCGCTATGGAAGCGGCTTGAGCTGGTGCTCGCCTTCCCCAAGTCGCGCATGATCGAGCGGCTTGCCGAGCTCGCCGGCACGCGCGAGCCGGCCGCGCCGGCGATGCCGGTGAACCGCAACGGCGACGCGGCCGACGAATCGTTCCCGCCGCTGAACGAGGGCCAGCGCGCCTTCATGGCGGCGCGCCGCGCGTTTCCGCACGCCCGCCGGCTGGCGGAGGTCGAGGGCAACTGGGAGACGTTCCGCCGCTTCGTCGCGTGGGCGCGCGACAACCGCGTCACCGTGCTCGCGACATTCCCCGGCTTCCTGCGTTTCCCCGAGTTCGACCGGCCGGAGGAACGCGCCTTCTTTGACCACGTGATCGCATTCTGGCGAAGCCTCGACGTGCCCGTGCTCGGCACGCCGCAGGACTTCATGGTCGACCGCGCGCTGATCTATGACGCCGAATACCACCTGAACGCCGAGGGCATCGCGCGGCGGACGGAGAAACTGATCGCGCTGCTCGCGCCGCGCTTCGCCACCGCGCCACGATGAGCCCGCCCGACGCGCGTCCGGCCGGCGCCGCGATCCTGCTGCTGTTCGTCCCGTTCGTGCTGTTCTGCCACTGGCGCATCTACGCCGGCGCATGGGGCGCGCTCGACATCGGGCTGTGGGACGAGTCGGTCTATCTTGCCTATGGCGTCGAGCTGAACCTGCGCAACGCGGGCGCGTTCGGCGCCGATGCGCTGCTCTATCGCGCGTGGTACCGGCTGCTCGGCCTCTTCTACGCCGACCGCATCGACGTCTACATGGCGAACTGGGTCGCGATGCCGCTGGCGGTCGCGGCGCTGATGGGGCTGTGGCTGCGGCGGGCCACCCCGACGCGGTCGCTGGTCGTGCTCTGCGCGCCGGTGTTCCTGTTCCTGATCTCGGTGCGCACGTTCGAGCTGTGGCCGCGCGTCACCTTGTTCCTCGCCGCCGTCGCGCTCGCGACGCTGATCCTGGTCCGGCGCGCGCGCATGCCGGCCGGCGCCTTCGTCGTCGTCGCGGCCGGCGCCTTCGCGGCGAGCTACGTGCGCGGTGAGATGCTGCTGGCGACCGTCGTCGCGCTCGCCGTCGCCGCGGCGCTGGCGTGGCGGCTACCGCCGCGCCAGCGGACCCAGGTTGCGCTCGGCGTCGCGTCGGTCGTCGCGGGGGCGGTCGCGCTGATGGCGCTGTTCGCCCATCCGGCGCTCGACAACGGGCTGCGCCAGGACATCGCGATGGCGCAGCACCTGTCGATCGCCTGGGTCCGGCTGACCGGCTCGACCCTCGACGGCTTCCGCGACTACGAGACGATCATCCCGCAGATCTTCGGCGACGAGCGCCGGTGGTGGCGCTGGCCGCTGGTCGCCCCCGGCTTCGTCGCCGCGCACGTCGCCGACAACGCGCTGCGCCTGCCGGCCGCGGCGGCCGCGTTCCTGGTCCACCCGCCGCTCGTGGTCCCGGGCGGCCGCGCCGCCCAGATCGCGGAGGCGGCGGCGGTGGGTCTCGCGCTGCTGGCGCTGTTCGGCCGGCTCGCGTGGCGCGACGGCCGCGGCTTCGTCCGCCGCCATGCGGTCGCGCTCGGGGCCATGGCGGTCCTCGCGCTGCCGCAGCTCGCCGCCGCGCTGGTGCTCTACCCGCACGGCCACTACCTGCTGCTGCCGTTCGTGCTGGCGCTGCTGGTCGTCGGGCTCGCGCTCGCCGACCTGCGCGTCGGGGAGGGTTGGCCGGCCGCGCGCACTGTCTTCCTCGCCGTCGTCGCGGTGCTGCTGACGCCGCGTGCGTTCCCTGGATTCTACGAAGCGCGGCATGCCCGTCCCGACGGCGCGGCCGCGCGGCCGACGATCGAGACCATCCGGTTCGTGCGCGACCTGCGGTTCGCCCGGCCGGTCCGGCTGCTGACCCACGACTATGGCTATGCGGCCTACTTGCCGGGCGTCGCGGTGATGGAGACGACCCTGCAGCAGAAGGGCGACCGGCTGTTCGCGCTCTACCTGACCGGCATCCGCGCCGACGTGATCGTGGTCGACGGCAGCGTCGGCCGCCAGGCGCGCTACCGCGACGATACGAGCTGGAAGAACTTCATCGCCAACCCGGAGGCCGCCGGCTGGCGGCGCCTCGCAGTTCCCGGCGCCGGCCGCGAGCTCCTGATCCGGGCGACGCTGCGCTGCCGCCATCCGGCGTGCGCGCAGTGACGAAGCGTCGCGCGGTCGGGACGGGCGTCAAGCCCGCCCGCCTGCGCGGCGAAGGCCCGCGGTGTCGGGTCGCCGCCTGGATCGAAAGCAACAACGAAAAACAGGGCGGGTTTGAAACCCGCCCCTACCGAACAGATGCCCAACGCTGCGTCCGGGCGGCGGAGCGCCCGTCTGGTCAGGCCGGGTTGGCGAGTTGGACCGGGACGCCGCGGGTGTTGAGCAGCTCGGTCAGCTCGCCCGTCTCGTACATCTCGCGCACGATGTCGCAACCGCCGACGAACTCGCCCTTCACGTAGAGCTGCGGGATGGTCGGCCAGCTGGAGAAGCGCTTGATGCCGTCGCGCAGCTCCGGATCCTCCAGCACGTTGGCGCTGGAGAAGCGGACGCCCAGGTTGGTCAGCACCTGCACCACCGCGGCGGAGAAGCCGCACTGCGGGAACACCGGGGTCCCCTTCATGTACAGGAACACGTCGCTGCCGGCGACGTCCTGGCGGATGCGATCGAAGACCGTGGGCTCGCTCATGGTTACTCGTTCCTTGCTGGGCTGGGGGTCGCCGTGCCGTCACGCGCCCTTGGGCACGGCCGTCTGGAGCGCGAGCGCATGCAGCTCGCCGCCCATGCGGCCCTGCAGGGCCTGATACACCATCTGGTGCTGCTGGACGCGCGTCTTGCCCTTGAAGGCGCTGGAGACGATGTAGGCCGCGTAGTGATCGCCGTCGCCGGCCAGATCCTCGATCCGCACCTCGGCGTCGGGGATGCCGGCCTTGATCAGCCGTTCGATCTCACGCGGGTCCATCGCCATGGCGTCCACTCCACCTAGTCGAGGCTGATCGGCGCCGACATATAGCCCGGCAGCCACGCTTCGTGGGTTGCGCGCAACTCCGAAAGCGATATAGGCGGCGTGCCCTGAACAGTCAATGAACTGTCACCCGTGCGACCAATTGCGACGGCCGGCACCCCCGCCGACGCGGCGGCGGCGAGCACGGCTTCGGGATCGACGCAGGTGACGAGGTAGCGGCCCTGGTCCTCGCCGAACAGCCAGGCGGCGGGATGGCCGGAGCCGGGCGCGGCAATGGTCGCGCCGACCCCGCCGGCCAGCGCCATTTCCGCCACGGCGACCAGGATGCCGCCGTCCGAAACGTCATGGCAGGCGGTGACCCGGCCGGCCCGGATGAGGCCGCGCACGAAGTCGCCGTTGCGCCGTTCCGCCGCCAAGTCGACCGGCGGCGGCGGGCCGGCCTCGATGCCCGCGACCTCGCGCAAATAGAGCGACTGGCCGAGGTGGCCGGCGGTGGCCCCGATCAGGATCACGGTCTCGCCCGCGGCCTTGAACGCCAGTGTCGCCGATCGGGCTACGTCGGGCAGGGTGCCGACCGCGCCGATTGCCGGCGTCGGCAGGATGGCGGTCCCCATCGTCTCGTTGTAGAGCGACACGTTGCCCGACACGACCGGGAAATCGAGCGCCCGGCAGGCCTCCGCCATGCCGCGGATGGCGCCGACGAACTGGCCCATGATCTCCGGCTTCTCCGGGTTGCCGAAGTTCATGTTGTCGGTGACGGCGAGTGGGGTGGCGCCGACCGCGGTCAGGTTGCGCCACGCTTCCGCCACCGCCTGGCGGCCGCCCTCGACGGCGTCCGCCTGGACGTAGCGCGGCGTGCAATCGGTGGTGATGGCGAGGCCCTGCTGCGTGCCGTGGACGCGCACCACGGCCGCGTCGCCGCCGGGCCGCTGCACGGTGTCGGCCATCACCATGTGGTCGTACTGCTCCCAGATCCACCGCTTGGAGGCGAGGTCGGGGCAGCCCATTAGGGTCTTCAGCGCGGCGGCGGGCGACGGGGCGTCGGCCAGCGCGTCGTTGGGCACCGGCGGCGGCGCCGGCGGCACCACCCAGGGGCGGTCGTAGTTCGGCGCCTCGCTGACCAGCGGCGCGACCGGGATGTCGGCGGCGACCGCGCCGCCCTGGCGCACCACCATGCGGCCGCTGTCGGTGATGCGCCCGATCACCGCGAAGTCGAGCTCCCACTTGTCGAACACCGCGCGCGCCGCCGCCTCGTGCTCTGGCTTGATGACCATGAGCATGCGCTCCTGGCTTTCCGACAGCAGCACCTCGTAGGCGGTCATGCCCGGCTCGCGCATCGGCACCTTGTCGATGTCGATCTCGATGCCGACGCCGCCCTTGGAGGCCATCTCGACGGAGGAGGAGGTGAGCCCGGCCGCGCCCATGTCCTGGATCGCGACGATGGCGTCGGTCGCCATCAGCTCCAGGCAGGCTTCCAGCAGCAGCTTCTCGGTGAACGGGTCGCCGACCTGCACGGTCGGACGCTTGGCCTCCGCGTCGGCCCCGAACTCGGCGGAGGCCATCGTCGCACCGTGGATACCGTCGCGCCCGGTCTTGGAGCCGACATAGACCACCGCGTTGCCGACGCCGGCGGCGGCCGAATAGAAGATGCGATCGGCCGGCGCGATGCCGACCGTCATCGCGTTGACCAGGATGTTGCCGTTATAGGCGGGGTGGAAGTTGCACTCGCCGCCCACCGTCGGCACGCCCATGCAGTTGCCGTAGCCGCCGATGCCGGACACCACGCCCGACACCAGATGGCGCGTCTTCGGGTGCGCCGGGTCGCCGAAGCGCAGCGCGTTCATGTTGGCCACGGGGCGCGCGCCCATCGTGAAGACGTCGCGCATGATGCCGCCCACCCCGGTCGCCGCGCCCTGGTAGGGCTCGATGAACGAGGGGTGGTTGTGGCTCTCCATCTTGAACACGACGGCGCGGCCGCCGCCGATGTCGATGACACCGGCATTCTCGCCGGGGCCGCAGATCACCCACGGCGCCTCGGTCGGCAGGGTCTTGAGCCAGCGGCGCGACGACTTGTAGGAGCAGTGCTCGCTCCACATCACCGAGAACACGCCGAGCTCGGTCAGGCTCGGCGCGCGGCCCATGATGCGGAGCACGCGGGCGTATTCCACCTCGGTCAGCCCGTGGTCGGCCACGACCTTCGGCGTGATGCCGCTCACGCCAGCGACTCGACCAGGCCGTCGAACATGGCGCGCCCGTCGGTGCCGCCGAGCGCCGGGTCCGCCAAGCGCTCGGGATGCGGCATCAGGCCCAGGACCGTGCGCCGCTCGTTGTAGATGCCGGCGATGTTGCGCGCCGCGCCGTTGGGGTTGGCGCCGTCGGTCGCCTCGCCATCGGGCGTGACATAGCGGAAGGCGATCCGGCCGTCGCCTTCCAGGGCGTCCAGGGTGGCCTGGTCGGTGAAGTAATTGCCGTCGGCGTGCGCGACCGGGAACCGCACTACCTGGCCGTCGCGGTACTTGCGGGTGAATACGCTGTCAGCGTTTTCAACGCGCAAGTGGACATCCTTGCAGACGAAGCTGAGGCCGGCATTGCGCATCAGCGCCCCTGGCAGCAGGCCCGCCTCGGTCAGGATCTGGAAGCCGTTGCAGATGCCGAGCACCGGCACGCCCTTGCCGGCGCGGCGTACGACTTCCGCCATCACGGGCGAGCGCGCGGCCATCGCGCCGGCGCGCAGGTAGTCGCCGTAGGAGAATCCGCCCGGCAGCACGATCAGGTCGACGGGCGGGATGTCGCTGTCGCGGTGCCAGACCATCGCCGGGCGCGACCCGGTCGCCTGGGTCAGCGCCGTCTCCGCATCGCGGTCGCAGTTGGAAGCGGGGAAGACGATGACGGCAGCCCTCATGCGCCGATCTCGATCGTGTAGTCCTCGATCACCGGGTTGGCGAGCAGCTTGCGGCACATCTCCTCGACCCGCGTGCGCGCAGTCGCCGGGTCGGTGTCGGCGAGGTCGATCTCGATCAGCTTGCCCTGGCGCACCTCGTTGACCCCGGCGAAGCCAAGCGTGCCAAGGGCATGGGCGATGGCCTTGCCCTGGGGGTCGAGGACGCCGGCGCGCAGCGTCACATGGACGCGCGCCTTCACTGCATCACCGCCGGGCCCTTTAGGTCGCCGGGACCGCCGTCGGGCAGGATGCCGAGCCGGCGCGCCACTTCCTGGTAGGCCTCCTCGACCTTGCCGAGGTCGCGGCGGAAGCGGTCCTTGTCCATCTTCTCGTTGGTCTTGAGGTCCCACAGCCGGCAGTTGTCCGGGCTGATCTCGTCGGCCAGCACAATGCGCATGTCGTCGTTCTGCCACAGGCGGCCGTACTCGAGCTTGAAGTCGACCAGCCGGATCCCAATCGACGTGAAAAGACCGGTCAGGAAATCATTGATCCGCAACGTGAGGTGCAGGATCTCGTCGAGCTCCTGCGGGGTCGCCCAGCCGAACGCGGTGACGTGCTCCTCCGCCACCAGCGGGTCGCCCAGCTCGTCCGACTTGTAGTAGTACTCGACGATCGAACGCGGCAGCGGGGTGCCTTCGGCGATGCCCAGGCGCTGCGAGATCGAGCCGGCGGCGACATTGCGTACGACGATCTCAAGCGGGATGATCTCAACTTCGCGAATGAGTTGCTCGCGCATGTTGAGGCGGCGGACGAAGTGCGTCGGGATCCCGATGTCGGCCAGCTTGGTCATCAGGAACTCGGAGATGCGGTTGTTCAGGACGCCCTTGCCGGTGATCGTGCCGCGCTTCTGGTTGTTGAAGGCGGTGGCGTCGTCCTTGAAATACTGGACCAGGGTTCCCGGCTCCGGTCCCTCGAACAGGACCTTTGCCTTGCCCTCGTAGATGCGTCGGCGGCGCGCCATGGTGGTTCTCTGAAGTGAGGGCTGCGGAAGAGCCCTTGATATAGCAAGTCCGGGCCGGCAGAACAATTAGACCGCACGACGGCGAATCACCTCAGCGTCTGAGGTGCGCGACAGTTTGGAACCGGTCTTTGATACGTCCGTTAGCCCTTTGAGAGAGATGGTTTGCCGCGGACTCACGGGGGCGGGGATAAAAAAAAACGCCCTCGGAGTTTCTGAGGGCGTTTTTTTTTATCCCC
>JBFWQM010000236.1:0-8173 GCA_050249455.1 Rhodospirillaceae bacterium
AGCACGCGCTGCGCGAGATGGCCGACATCCTGAAGAAGGAAGGCGTCAACGTCTCCTACGCCATCCACCCGGTCGCCGGCCGCATGCCCGGCCACATGAACGTGCTGCTGGCCGAGGCGAGCGTGCCGTACGACGAGGTGATGGAGCTCGAGGAGATCAACCATGAATTCGCCACCGCCGACGTCGCCTACGTGATCGGCGCCAACGACGTCACCAACCCGGCGGCCAAGACCGACCCGGCGAGCCCGATCTACGGCATGCCGGTGCTCGACGTGGAGAAGGCGAAGACGGTGCTGTTCGTGAAGCGCTCGATGGCGTCGGGCTATGCCGGCGTCGACAACGAGCTGTTCTTCCGCGACAACACCATGATGCTGTTCGGCGACGCGAAGAAGATGACCGAGGGCATCCTGCAGGCGATGGACTGACCGTCGCCCGGCTGCGGGCAGCAAAAAAGGCCGCCCAGGGCGGCCTTTTCGATCCGGCGGTTCGCGGCGCGGCGGGCTAGTAGCCCTCGCGCTCCATCCGCTTGCGCTCCAGCTTGCGGGCGCGGCGGACGGCCTCGGCCCGCTCGCGTGCCCGGCGCTCCGACGGCTTCTCGTAGCTGCGGCGCATCTTCATCTCGCGGAAGATGCCCTCGCGCTGCATCTTCTTCTTCAGCGCGCGCAGCGCCTGATCGACGTCGTTGTCGCGAACCTGGACTTCCACGGGCCTTCCGTCTCCATCAATGGGCTATGACCGACGCGTCGCCCCCGCCAAGGCACCCGGGGCACGTCGGTCGTAACCTGCCTGGTTGGTTTGAAGACTATGTGAAGCCAAACCGAACTCCGGTCAAGCCGAAAACGCTTTACCGGGGCGGGCAGCGACCCGATATTAAGGCCATGACGCTGCTTAAGATTGCCCGGATGGGCCACCCCGTCCTGCTGCGCCGGGCCGACGATATCGGCGACCCGACCGCCGCCGACGTCCGCCAGCTCGCCCGCGACATGGTCGAAACGATGCGCGACGCCGAAGGCGTCGGCCTCGCCGCGCCGCAGATCCACGTCAGCCGGCGCATCATCGTGTTCTACGCCCCGGAAGGCCGGGCGGAGGAAGAGGGCGCGCACGGCGCCGCCCCCCTGACCGCCCTGATCAACCCGGTCTACCAGCCTTTGTCGCCCGACAAGGCCCTGGGCTGGGAGGGATGCCTCTCGATTCCCGGCCTGACCGGCGCCGTGCCGCGGTTCCGGCACATCGGCTACCGCGGCTGGACCCCGGACGGCCAGCTCGTCGAGCGGGAAGCGACCGGCTTCCATGCCCGCGTCGTCCAGCATGAGATCGACCATCTGGAGGGCATCCTGTACACCATGCGGATGAACGACCTGTCGCTGCTGTCGTTCACCGAGGAGCTCAAGCACCGCATGCGCGGCGAAGACGACGCCGCGGACGAACCGCAGTCGTGAGCCCCGCCGACGACCGCGCCACCCTGCGCGCGGCGCTGATGACCGCGACCCTGCGGCACGTGCCGTTCGACGGCTGGAGCCGTGCGGCGCTTGCCGCCGCGGCCCGCGACGTCGGGCTTACCGAGGGGGAGGTGGCGCGGCTCTTCCCCGGCGGTCCGATGGCGGTGCTGGCGGCGTTCGAGGCGTGGGCCGACACGCGCATGGCTGAGACCGTGGCGGCGGCCGACCTGGCCGACGCCCGCGTCACCGACCGGGTCGCCTTCGCCGTGATGGCGCGGCTCGATGCGTTGGCGCCGCACCGCGAGGCGGTGCGCCGCGCCGCCGGCCACTATGCCCTGCCGCTCAACGTCGGCCGCGGCCTGGCGGCGCTGGGGCGAACGGTGGATGCGATCTGGCGCGCCGCCGGCGACCGCGCCGCCGATTTCTCGTGGTACACCCGGCGCGGCCTGCTCGCCGGCGTCTACGGCGCGACGTTGCTGTGCTGGCTCGACGACCGCACCGAAGGCAGCGCCGAAACCCGTGCCTTCCTCGCCCGCCGCCTGTCCGACGTCGGGCAGCTCGGCCGGCTGCCCGATGCGATGGCGCGGGCAGCCCGGCACGCGCCCAACCCCTGCCGCATCTTCGCCGGCCGCCGCGCCGCGCGGCGCTGGGCCCCGCCTCGGACCGCGGGCTGACCCGCGGCTGAGCGAAACGCCGGGCGAACAAGTCCGCCCCTCGCGCGTTCCGACTCCGTCAGCGGGGTGGCCGGCATGGATCTGCGCAGCGTCGAACGGAAGATCATCGTCAGTTCGCGGTTCTTCACGCTGATCAGCGTGTTCGGCTCGCTCGCCGGGTCGCTGCTGATGTTCTTCCTCGGCTTCTTCAACATCTACGAAGCCTTCGCGATCGGTCTGGACCGTGGCACCGAGAACGGGACGCAGTTCGGCACCAACGCCGTCATCAGCGTCATCGAGGGGCTGGACCGGTTCCTGATCGGCATCGTGATGCTCTACTTCGCGTACGGCGTCTATTCCCTGTTCATCCATCCCGACGAGTCGGAGCAGGCGCTGTCGCTCCCGGTGTGGCTGCAGATCAAGCAGATCGGCCAGCTCAAGCAGGTGATCGCCGAGGTCATCATCATCGTCCTGTTCGTGCTCTTCCTCCGGGTCGCCTTGCAGACATTCACCAAGGCCACCCTTCTCGGATGGCCGGAGATCGCCCAGTTCCTGCTGCTGCCGCTCAGCGTCATGCTCCTGGCCGTGGCGCTGCGGCTGGTGAACCTGCATCCGAAGCCGCATGTGCCTGCGAAGCCCGACGCCTGATCGGCGCGCGGCGCGGCGCCGGGCTACGCCCGCGGGCCGATCCGCGTGACGTGGCCCATCTTGCGGCCGGGGCGGGCGGATTTCTTGCCGTAGAGGTGCAGGCACGCGCCCGGCTCGCCGACCAGTGCCGGCCAGCGGTCAACGGCGTCGCCGATCAGGTTCTCCATCACCGCGTCCGAATGGCGCTCCGGGTCGCCCAGCGGCAGGCCGCAGACGGCGCGCACGAGCTGCTCGAACTGGCTGACCGCGCAGGCGTCGATCGTCCAGTGGCCGGAGTTGTGCGGCCGCGGCGCGATTTCGTTGGCGAGTACGGCGCCGTCGCGGGTGACGAACATCTCCACCGCGACGAGCCCCACAATCTCGAGCGCCGCCGCCACCTTGCGAGCGTGCGACAGCGCCTGTTCGGCCACCGCCGGCGCGATGCGCGCCGGCGCGCGGGTGGTCGCCAGGATGCCGTCTTCATGGGTGTTCTCGACCGGGACGTAGGGGACGATCGTCCCGTCCAGCCCGCGGGCGGCGATCACCGACACCTCGCAGGCGAAATCGACCATCGCCTCCAGGATCGCCGGCACGCCGCCGATCGCGCGCCACGCCGCAGCCGGGTCGTCGCCGGGCCTCAGCCGCGCCTGGCCCTTGCCGTCGTAGCCGAGCCGCGCGGTCTTCAGGATCGCCGGCAGGCCGACCGCGGCCACCGCGCCGGCGAGGTCCGCCACCGTGGCCACCGGCGCGTAGCGGGCGGTCGGCACGCCGGCATCGTTGAGGAAGCGCTTCTCAACCATCCGGTCGCTGGCCACGGCCAGCGCGCGTGGCCCCGGCCGCACCGGCACGCGGGCGGCGAGGTGCGCCGCGGTGGCGGCGGGCACGTTCTCGAACTCGTAGGTGGCGACTGCCACCGCGGCGGCGAAGCGATCGAGCGCCGCCGCGTCCTCATAGTCGGCGACGGTCGCCTCGGCGGCCACCTCCATCGCCGGCGAATCGGCATCGGGGCAGAACACGTGGCAGCGATAGCCCAGCCGCGCCGCCGCCAGCGCCGTCATGCGGCCGAGCTGGCCGCCGCCGAGAATGCCGATGGTCGCGCCGGGCGCGATCGCCGCGGCGTCCGTTTCGCTCACCCGTGCAGCTCCCTAGCCGGTCGGCGCGTCCGCCACGGCGGCGGTCTGGCGCGCGCGCCAGTCGTCCAGGGCCCCGGCGAGCCGCGGGTCGGACAGCGCCAGCACGGCCGCGGCCAGCAGCGCCGCGTTGATCGCCCCGGCCCGGCCGATCGCCAGGGTGCCGACCGGGATCCCCCCCGGCATCTGCACGATGGAAAGCAGGCTGTCCAGGCCTTTCAGGGACTTGCTTTCCACCGGCACGCCCAGCACCGGCAGCGGCGTCATCGCCGCCATCATGCCGGGCAGGTGCGCGGCGCCGCCGGCGCCGGCGATCACCACCTTGAGGCCGCGGTCGCGCGCGGTCTTGGCGTAGTCGGCCAGCCGGTCGGGCGTGCGGTGGGCGGACACGATGCGCACCTCGTGCGGCACCTCCAGCGCGGCCAGGGTGTCGGCGGCATTGCGCATGGTGTCCCAGTCCGACTGGCTGCCCATGACGATGCCGACCAGCGGCTGCGTGGCCGCGGCGGAAGACTTCTTCCCGGTTGCGCGGGCGCGTGCCGGCCGGCGCATGTGTCCCCTTTCGCTGCGCGTTGACGGAAATGCGGGAGCGCGCATTATAAAGACCGGTCCATAATGAACAAGCGCGCGCCGCGCGCCCTGTCTGGCGGGCGGCGTGCTCTGCGTGTCCTGCGTCAATTGGTTAACGTCGGCGGCCCGGCGCACGGGCAGAGAGGGCCTGAATGAAGGTGGGCGGACCCGATGGCACGCGGCGGCCGCAACGCACCGGCCGCATCGGGGGGACGGGCGCGCCCGCCGCGCCGTCCGCGCCTGCGGCCGGTCCGGCGCAGGACGTCGTGTCGATCATGGGCATCCCGCAGGCGGAGCTGACGCCCAAGGTGCGCGAGGCGCTGATGCAGCTACTGGCGGAGGTGGAGCGGCTGCGCACCGAGTTCGAGAAGACCAGGGCCCGCATCGCCCACCTGGAGCAGCTCGCCGACGAGGACGCCCTGGTCCCGCTGGTGAACCGCCGGGCATTCGTGCGCGAGCTGTCGCGCACCATCTCGTTCAGCCAACGCTACGGCGCGCCGTCCAGCGTGATCTATTTCGACCTCAACGGCCTGAAGCGGATCAACGACACGCACGGCCATGCCGCCGGCGACGCCGCGCTGGTCCACATCGCCCACGTCCTGGTCGACAACATCCGCGGCTCCGACCTCGCCGCGCGGCTGGGCGGCGACGAGTTCGGGGTCATCCTGGCGCAGGCGGACCAGAAGGCGGCGCGCGACAAGGCGGCGGCGCTGGCGGAGGCGGTGGCCGCCCGGCCGCTCGACTGGGAAGGGCACCCGATCCCGTTGGCGCTGGCCTGGGGCGTCTACACGTTTCACGGCGGCGAGGACGCGCGCGACGCGCTGGCCCGCGCCGACCAGGAGATGTATGCGCGCAAGCAGGAATCGCGTCCGCGGTCCGGGACGTGACCACCCGCATGCCGCAACGCGGCGTATGGGCGTCTGCCCGCGCCGTTCAGGCGATGATGTCGGGATACAGCTGGCTCTTGAGCTGCTCGATCTGGTCCTTCAGCAGGAGCTTCCGCTTCTTGAGGCGCTGCAGCTGCAGCTGGTCCAGCGGCGCGCCGTCGGTCAGCCGCTCGATCACCTGGTCCAGGTCGCGATGCTCGGTCGTGAGGTCGGCCAGCTTGCGATGGAGGGCCTCGCGGATTTCCTGGTCATCCATGTCGGAAGCGGCTTCGTGAACGATGCCGCACCATATCAGATGCCGGCCGGCCTGACCGCATTGAAAACGCCCGCGGCGCGGCCGCGGCGACGGGACGCGCAATCCGGAGGAACGACATGACGGCCACGAAGCGCCTCGGCATCCTCACCAGCGGCGGCGACTGCGCCGGGCTGAACGCCGTCATCCGCGCCGCCACGGTGCGTGCGATCGAGGGCTTCGGCATGCGCGTCTTCGGCATCCGCGAGGGCACGCTCGGCTTCTTGCGCCGGCCGGTGGACTACGAGGAGCTGTCGCCGCGCATGTTCACCGGCCAGGTCATGCGCATGGGCGGCACTTTCCTGGGCACCACCAACCACGGCGACCCGTTCGCCTTCCCGATGCCCGACGGCACATTGAGGGACCGCACCGAGGAGATCATCGAGGGCTACCGGCTCCTCAACCTCGACGCGCTGATCGTGATCGGCGGCGACGGCAGCCTCGACATCCTGCGCCGCATCGCGGTCAAGGGCGGGATGAACATCATCGGCGTGCCCAAGACGATCGACAACGACGTGCTGCTGACCGAGAACGCGATCGGCTATTCCACCGCGGTCGACGTGGCGACCGAGGCGCTCGACCGGCTGCAGCCGACCGCGGCGAGCCACAGCCGCGTCATGGTGCTGGAGGTGATGGGCCGCGACGCCGGCCACATCGCGCTGTTCACCGGCATCGCCGGCGGCGCCGACGTGATCCTGATCCCGGAAATCCCCTACAGGCTCGAGCACGTCGCGCGCAAGATCGACAGCATCAAGGCGCAAGGCCGCAACTTCGCCCTCGTCGTCGTGTCGGAAGCGGTGAAGACCGAGGACGGCGACAAGGTGCAGGTCGTCGAGACCGGCGGCAAGGCGCGCTACGGCGGCGTCGGCCACTATCTCGGCGACAAGATCGCCGAGATGACCGGCGCGGAGACGCGCGTCACGGTGCTCGGCCACGTCCAGCGCGGCGGCACCGCCTCGGCGCGGGACCGGCTGTTCGGCTCCGCCTTCGGCGTGCATGCCGCCGACCTCGCCGCGGCGGGCAAGTTCGACCGCATGGTGGCATGGTCGAACCGCGGCGTCATCGACGTGGCGATCGCCGACGCCATCGCGCATAACGCGCGGGTCGACCCGGAAGGCGCGCTGGCCCACACCGCGCGCGGGCTCGGCATCTGCCTGGGCGACGATTAGGAGCAGAGGATGGATTTTCCCGAACACCCGTTCTGGGACTTCTCGCTCGAGGTCTACATGACCGAGGGCGTCAGCGCCGCGTGCCTCAAGCTGCAGGAGGCGCTGCATGTCGACGTCAACGTGGTGATGTTCTGCCTGTGGAACGGCGCGTCCGGCCGCGGCGCGCTGACGGCGCAGGAGATCGACTCGCTGATCGAGGCGGTCGACGACTGGCACGTCCGCGTCGTGAAGGGATTGCGCGCGGTGCGCCAGGTGATGAAGGGCGGGATGCCGCCGGCGCCGCCGGGACTATCCGAACCGCTGCGCCGGCGCATCGCCAAGATCGAGGTCGACAGCGAGCATGTCGAGCAGCTGATGCTCGCCGCGGCGGTGCAGCGGCCGGCGGATCCCGCGCGGCCCGCGACTCAGCGCGCCGCTGATTCGGCGGCGAACGTGGCGCGCTATCTCCGTGCCATCGGCGCGCGCGCGGGCGCCGATGACGCCGCGTCGCTCGCGATCGTCCTGAGGGTCGCCTTCCGCGACGTGGCGCCGGCGGAGATCGACGCGGTGTGCCGGGATTCGCTGGCCGCCTGACCGGAAATCGCGGCGCCGCAGTAAACCGAAGTAAACGCGCAGGGACGGCGCCCAGTTCCGAAAAATAATGAGTCAAACGTTAAGGCGGGCGCGCAATGTCGCAGCGAAGATTTTTTGCATGCCCGCCGCGGAGGGAGTAACATACGTTCATTCGACTCCCCATGAACTGCGGAGACGGAGGTTCGATGATGACCGCTGAAGATCGCGTCAGGGCCTTGATGGCCAGGCATGCCGAACTCGAAGGGGCTATCGTTTCGGAATTCTCCCGCCCCCATCCCGACGACGTCGCCGTCGCCGAGCTCAAGAAGCAGAAACTCCGAATCAAGGACGAGATCGTCAAGCTGTCGCACAGCTAGCGGCTCTCGCGCCGACTCCGCCGGCCCGGACCGGCGGCTCGCCTGCGGCTTGCTTTCGTCCGGGATTGCCGCAGAATCTCCCGACACGGCGCCGGCGGACTGCCGTTGGCGCCACAGGGAGGTTTGATCGATGGCGAGCCCCTACCAGGATGCCTACGCGGCGTCGTTGCGCGATCCGGAGGCCTTTTGGGCCGCCGCGGCCGGCGACATCGTCTGGTACAAGCGGTGGGACAAGGTTCTCGACGACACGCGCAAGCCGTTCTACCGCTGGTTCCGCGGCGGCCAGCTCAACACGTGCCATAACGCGCTCGACGTCCACGTCGCCGGCGGCCGCGCCGACCAGACGGCGTTGATCTACGACAGCCCGATCACCGGCACCTTGGAGACCTACAGCTACCGCGCGCTGCTGGAGGAGGTGGCGCAGGCGGCCGGCGCGCTCGCCGCGCACGGCGTGGCCAAGGGCGACCGCGTCATCCT
>JBFWQM010000237.1:0-8092 GCA_050249455.1 Rhodospirillaceae bacterium
CCTGGGTCGCGACCTTGGAGCCCTTGACCCCGTCGGGGAAGACGTAGGGCATGTGGGTCAGCTCGGTCAGCGGGAAGCGGCCGGGCGTGGCGCCGTGCTGGAAGAACGACAGGTCGGCGACCCCGGTGCGCGCGAGGTCGTAGTGGCGGGGCAACGGTCCCATCGTGGCGCCGTGATAGACCTCCAGCTGCAGGCGGCCGCCTGACTTCTGCTTGAATTCCTCGATGTACCGATTGAACATCCGCGAGGTCGCCGATGCCGCCGGCGGAAAGCTCGCCATCTTCAGCACGATCGGCTGCTGGGCGGCAGCATCGCCGACGCTCAGCGCCAGGCCGGAAAGGGTCAACGCGGTAATGATGGCCGTGGCGGCCGCGGTCCGGCGTCCCGTCATGCTCAAGCTCCCTGTCGCATTCGGCGCCGTCACGGCCGCGGCCGTCCGGTCGCACGCTTTGTCTTGTTCTTCCCGCGCCCGCACTGCGACACGGGACTGCCCGAACCGTATGTCAGGGCGGAGGCACGGTCAATTGCGTAGCGGCCGTAGGTCCGAAGAGCACGCCCATATTTTCGGCAGCGGTTGCCGAATCGGAGCAAATGCGCGGGGAATCAGCAGAGCGGAATTGACGCTTTGATTTGTTGCGCCGTAGGCTCGTCTTGCGGAACAACGGATCGGCGCGCCAGCCAACGGCGCCCAGGAAGCGGGAGAAATCGAATGGCGACCAAACGCAGCAGCGTCACCAAAACGACCAGGAAGGCACCCGTGACGCGCAAGCCGCGCACGTTCCGCGAGCAGCTCGAGGCCGTGGTGCTGGAGCGGCACTGCGCCAATCATCCTCTGATCGAGAAGTGGGCGACCGGCGAGCTGGGCCGCAACGCCCGCATGGGCTGGGCCGTCGAACACTACCACTGGGTCAGCAAGATGGGCCGCGCGTTCTTCTCGATCTGCGCCAACGCGCCCGACGACGTCGTCGCCTTCACGATGGAGAACTGGAACGAGGAGAACGACGAGGAGCGGTCGCACCTCGACATCGTGCTGCGCTTCGCCAAGGCGAACGGCGCAAACCTGGCGAAGGTCAAGGCGGACCGCGGGCTGCCGACGACGGAGTCGTGGGTGCGCTTCCTGATCGACGCGTCGCGACGCGAGAACTGGATCATCGGGGTGTCGGCGATCAACATCGGCACCGAGTCGCAGTCGCCGCTGCTCTACAGCAAGATCCTGCCGGCGTCGCGCAATATCTACAAGTACAAGGAAACCGACATCGAGCATTTCTGGCTGCACATCGATGCCGACGAGGACCACGGCGGCCGGGCTTTCGAGGCGCTGGAGCGCCACTGCACGACCAAGGAGCTCAAGGAGCTCGCCATCCACTGGGCCTACGAGAGCGCGCGGATGCGCTGGTTCCACTTCGACGGCATCTACCTGCACTACGAGATGGGCTACAACTTGGCCGACGACCGCTGAGCTGGGCGGTCGCTCCGCCTGGCACGCCGCATGCATATGAACCGCGTCCAACCCGTTGGACTGCAGTCGGGAGCAACGAACCAATGAGATTCAAACGCTACGTCATCGGCACGCTTGCCGCGCTGCCGTTCCTCGCCGGCGCCATGGCGGCGCAGGCGCAGGAGGTCACTCTGTCGGCCATCGTCTCCGTGCCGGTCAACATCGCCAACAACAAGCCGTTCCTCGGCTTGATCGAGGACGTCGAGAAGACCGGTAAGGGCATCGCCAAGATCAAACTGATCGGCGGCCCCGAAGTGATGCCGATGCCCGAGCAGCTGAACGCCGTCAGCCGCGGCATCACCGACATCTACTACGGCGCCACGGCCTACTACCTGGGCCAGCTTCCCGAGATGACGGCCTTCAGCGGCAGCAACAAGTCCGGTCCGCAGCTGCGCAAGGAAGGCCACATCGACTGGCTCGACCAGCTCTTCCAGAAGCGGGTGAACGCGAAGCTGCTCGGCTACTACGGCTCGGGTTACGCGTTCCACATCTACCTGCGGCGCGAGCCGACGCTGACCGCCGACGGCGGCGTCGACCTGAAGGGCCTCAAGGTCCGCGGCAGCCCGTCCTATGCCGCGCAGTACGACGCGCTGGGAATCGTGCGCGTCAACACCGCGCCGGCCGAGGTCTACACGGCGCTTGAGCGCGGGCTGCTCGACGGCGTCGGATTCATCACCACCGGCGTTGTGGACTCGGGCTGGGACAAATTCCTCAAGTACCGGATCTTCCCCACCTTCAAGCAGGGCGACCTCGCGGCGGTGATGAACCTGGACAAGTGGAAGAAGCTGACCGACGCGCAGCGCGACTACCTGACCAAGATGTTCATCAAGCACGAGGAGCTGTCGCACAAGTTCTTCGAGGACGACACCAAGGCGGAGAGCGAGCGGCTGAAGAAGTCCGGCATGCAGGACATCGTGCTCAAGGGCCCCGGCGCCAAGCGCTACCTCGACGCCTTCTATGAGACACTGTGGCCGCCGGTCGAGGAAAAGCTCGGCAAGGACGTGGTGGCGGAGATGCGCAAGCGCTTCTTCGATCCGAACCTGAGCAATTGACCTGCCGTAGCAGGGGGAGCCGCGGCGGTGCCGCCGCCGCTTCCCCTCTGCCCCACTTCCCTGCCGAACGGGACTGTCCGCCATGGCTGCACTGATGCGGGTCTATGACCGGTTGATCGACCTGCTCGCCCTGCTTTCCGGCATCGCGTTCGGGGTCATGTTCCTGCTGATCATCTACGACGTGATCAGCCGGACGGCGGGCATCCTGATGATCAACTGGGTCGATGCCGTCTCCGAATACATCCTGCTCTACACGACGGCGCTGGCGGCGCCGTGGCTGCTGCGCGAGAAGGGCCACGTCTGCGTCGAGTTCGTGCGCGCGATGGTGCCCGACAGCGTCAAGCGGGTGTTCGAGAAGCTGGTCTACCTGATCGGCCTGGCGCTCTCGCTCATCATCGTGGTCTTCTCCATCCCGGTGATCGAGCAGAGCCTGGGCAACCTCGACATCCGCGCCTTCGAGATCCCGAAGTGGTTCGTCTACATCCCGATGCCGATCGGCTTCGCGCTGATGGCGGTCGGGTTCGCACGCTTCCTGTTCGGCGGCGGCACCCTCTATGCGCCGGTCCAGGCCGGCGACGAAGGATTCTGACCGTGGAATGGTATTGGGCCGTCGCCCTGCTGCTGAGCGTCGTCCTGTCGCTGATGGCGATCGGCCTCCCGGTCGCCTACGCCTTCCTGGTCGCCAACCTGGTCGGCGTCATGGTGTTCATGGGCGGCGGCCCCGGCATCGAGCAGATGATCGCCAACGCCGCGGACGGGATCAGCTCGTTCGTCCTGGTGGCGGTGCCGCTGTTCATCCTGATGGGCAACCTGTTCTTCTACACCGGGATCGGCAAGCAAGTGTTCGATGCGCTGGACAGCCTGTTCGGCCGCATCCCGGGCCGGCTGTCCTACGTGACGGTGGCCGGCGGCACGCTGTTCGCCGCGCTGTCCGGCTCGCAGATGGCCAACACCGCGATGATGGGATCGCTGATGATCCCGGAGATGCAGCGCCGCGGCTACAAGAAGCACATCTCGATCGGCCCGGTGATGGGCAGCGGCGGTCTGGCCATCCTGATACCGCCGTCCGCGCTGGCGGTGCTGCTGGGCAGCCTCGCGGGCATCGACATCGCGGCGTTGCTGATCGCCGGCGTCATCCCCGGCATCGTGCTCGGCGGCCTCTATGCCTCCGTCATCTTCATCCAGATCATGCTGGATCCCGAGGCGGCGCCTTCCTACGACGCGCCGCGGGTGCCGTGGAGCCAGCGGATGAAGCTGGTCGCCGTCAACATCCTGCCGATGGGCTTTGTGGTGTTCTGCGTAATCGGGCTGATGCTGATGGGCGTCGCCACGGCGACCGAATCCGCGGCGTTCGGCGTGCTCGGCACCCTGGTCATCACCTTCGTCTACCGGCGGTTCAGCTGGGACCTGATCCGCAAGTCGCTGGAAGGCACCGTCAAGGTCACGGTGATGGTCTTCTTCATCATCCTGGCGTCCAAGACCTTCAGTCTGGTGTTCGCGTTCTCCGGCGCGACCAGCGGCATGATCCAGTGGGCGACCAGCTTCAACCTGTCGCCGTTCGAGATGCTGCTGATCATGTTCGGCATCCTGCTGGTGCTCGGCTGCTTCGTCGATTCGGTGTCGATGATGCTGCTGACCATCCCGGTGTTCATCCCGCTGGCGAAGACGCTCGGCTTCGACCTGGTGTGGTTCGGCATCATCATGATGATGGCGATCGAGATGAGCGGCACCACCCCGCCGTTCGGCTCGCTGATCTTCGTGATGCTGGGGGTGGCGCCGCCCGGCACCACCTACATGGAGGTCGTGCGGGCCGGCGTCCCCTACCTGACCTCCGACGCGGTCCTGGTCGCCCTGCTGATCGCTTTCCCGGGGCTGGCGCTCTACCTGCCGGGCCTGCTGCTGTAGCGGCCGCCGCCGGGCGGCGCTGGCCGTCCTCCGCCGGCGCCGGTAAGATGCCGGCATGCCGCCGGACGGCATCCAGGAGCCGCTCGCCCATGGAATTCGGCCTTCAGTTCTTTCCCGACGTGACCCCGGCAGAGAAGTCGGGTGCGGACTACTGGCAGGAATCGCTCTATCTGGCCGGACTGGCGGACGAGCTCGGCTTCGGCCATGTCCGTACCGTCGAGCATCACGCCCACGAATACGGCGGCTACAGCCCCAACCCGATGCTGTTCCTGGCCGCCGCGGCGCAGCGCACGGCCAAGGCGCGGCTGGTCACCGGCGCGGTGCTGCCGGTGTTCAACCACCCGCTCAAGGTCGCCGGCGAGATCGGCATGCTGGATGCCATTTCGGGCGGCCGGCTCGACGTCGGTTTCGCCCGCGCCTTCCTGCCGCACGAGTTCCGCAAGTTCGAGCGCAGCCTGGACGAGAGCCGTGCCCGGTTCGAGGAGGGCATGGAGCAGGTGCGGCGCCTCCTGGAGGAGGAGAACGTCACCGCCGAGGGCCGCTTCCACAGCTTCACGAACGTCACCTCCCTGCCGCGTCCGACCCAGAAGCCGCGGCCGCCGTTCTGGATCGCCGCCTCCTCGACCGACGAATCCTTCGTGCGCGCCGGCCGCGCCGGCTACAACCTGATGACCTTCCCGCGGTCGGTGGACCAGCTGCGCAACTGGATCGCCCTCTACCGCGACGCCTGGCGGTCGGCCGGCCACCCCGGCCAGGGCCGGGTGATGATCGCCTTCCACATGTTCTGCGGGCCGTCGCGCGAGGACGCCGTCGCGCTGTCGCGCGACCGGGTCAACGCCTACATCCGCTCGATGATCAGCGCCGGGTCGGACTGGGGCGCCGGCACCACCTCGACCGACTATCCCAACCACCCGAAGATGCTGGAGGCGCTGAGGAAGACCAGCTTCGACACCCAGCTCGCCGCCGGCGCCTGCTGGGTCGGCAATCCCAAAGACATCGTCGAGATGATCCGCTATTACGACGAGGCGACCGGCGGGTTCGAGAGCGCCTCGCTGCAGGTGAACTTCAGCACCACCAGCGCGGCGGAGGCCGAAGCCTCGATGCGCCTGTTCGCCAGGGAGGTCATGCCGGCGCTGGCGCACAGCCGCGCGCCGGCCTGACGCGCGCGCCACAAGACAGACCGAGGGACGAAGGGAGAGACCATGAGACTGTGCCGATACGACGACAACCGCATCGGTGTCGTGCGCGGCGACAACGTGCACGACGTGACCGAGATCCTGAATGAGCTGCCGGCGGTGCGCTATCCGTTCCCGGTGGGCGATCCGCTGATCGCGCGCCTCGACGAGCTGCGGCCGAAGATGGAGAAGCTGGCCGACGGCGCCAAGTCGATCCCCGTCGCGAAGGCGAAGTTCCTGTCGCCGGTGGCGCACCCGTCGAAGATCATCGGCGTGCCGGTGAACTACAAGGCGCACGCCGAGGAGGCGCTGGCCGACAAGGGCATCTCCCAGGGCCGCCCGCAGCGCCCGATCGAGGAGCAGGGCCTGTTCCTGAAGTCCAACAGCTCGCTGATCGGCCCGTCGGAGGGCGTCGCCGTGCGCTTCCCCGACCGCCGCACCGACCACGAGATCGAGCTCGGCGTCGTCATCGGCAAGCGCGGCAACGACATCCCGCTCGACAAGGCGTTCGACTACATCGCCGGCTACTGCATCTGCCTCGACATGGTCGTGCGCGGGCCGGAGGACCGAAGCTTCCGCAAGTCGATCGACACCTATTCGGTCGCCGGCCCGTGGCTGGTCACCAAGGACGAGATCAAGGACCCGGAGAATCTCAACTTCTTCATCTCCGTCGGCGGCACGGTGAAGCAGAAGTCGAACACCAATCTGATGATCATGAAGATCGCCCGGCAGATCTCGTGGGGCTCGACGTTCTACGCGCTGAACCCCGGCGACATCATCATGTCGGGCACCTGCGAGGGCGTGTCCCCGGTACAGCCGGGCGACACCATGCACCTCGAGTTCGAAGGCATCGGCACCATGGACGTACCCGTACGCGCCCACGCCTGAACGCGCACGCGCCGTTCCGAAGTCGTATGATCCGCGGCAGGTAACTGCCGCGGATCATTACATATTTAGGCATTTACTTTAGACGATAACCAGTTTCCGCAGGCCTTCCGCAAGACTTCCTTGCGACGGTGGCGATGCGGGTCCGGCACAGACGACTGTGGCGCCTGCAACCGCGGAGGAGCGTCACGAGTGCCCGACCACGATCCATCGCCGCCGGCCGAGGCGGACGACACGCTGCCCCGGCAGACCGTCGCGCCCCTCGAAGATCGCAAGACAGCCGCGACGGAGCACCCGGGCGACCCGGCCGGCCACGGCTTTCTGGCCCACGTGAACGTCGGCACGCAGGCCGCCGCGGCGGACGAGCGAGCCATCGCCGGCGCGGCCGCCCATCCGCCCGGCGACGACCCCGGCGCCTTGCCGGGGATGCCGGCCGGCGATCCGACGGCCGATGGCGCCGCCGCGCCCGGCCAGGCGGCCGTTCCCGACGTGGCGGCACCCCGCGGCGGGAGCCCGGCCGCGGGGTTCAACATCGCCGAGCGCAGCATCGAGACGCCGCAGGACCCGCCGGGCGGACGCGCGGCGCCGTCTGGCGCCGTCGTGGCCGCACCGGCTCCGGACGAGGCCACGCCCGACGCCACCGGATCCGCGGCCGAGATTCACCAGGCCGATGCGGGCCCGGCCGACGCGCTGCCGCAGGCGATCGACGCGGCGGGCGATCCGGGGGTCGCGGGGCCGGCTCCCGCGGACGGCGAAGCGCCGGACGCGGCCGGCGCCGCTCCGCCGACCGGCGCGCCGCCGGAGAGCGGCGATGCACCGCCGTCACCGCCGGCTTCCCCGGCCGCCGGGTCCGGCGAAGCGGCGATCCCGCCCGCTGACGACGCCGGGCCGGCCACATCCCCGTCGGCCGAGGCCGCCGCCCCGCCGGCGGCCGCCGTCCTCGCGCCGACCGCACCTGCAGTGACGGCCATCGCCACTGCGGCCGAGGACGGGTCTCCGTCCATCGGCGGCGGCGCCGGCGACGACACCCTGGCCGGCGGGGCCGGGAACGACAGCATCAGCGGCAACGCCGGAAACGACGTCCTCAAGGGCGGCGCCGGCGACGACACGCTGATCGGCGGCGCCGGGAACGACAGCATCAGCGGCAACGCCGGAAACGACGTCCTCAAGGGCGGCGCCGGCGACGACACGCTCGCCGGCGGCTCAGGGAACGATAGCATCAGCGGCGGGGCCGGCAACGACGTCCTGACCGGCGGCGCCGGCGACGACACCCTGGCCGGCGGCGCCGGGAACGACAGCATCAGCGGCAACGCCGGAAACGACGTCCTGAAGGGCGGCGCCGGCGACGACACCCTGGCCGGCGGCGCCGGGAACGACAGCATCAGCGGCAACGCCGGAAACGACGTCCTCAAGGGCGGCGCCGGCGACGACACCCTGGCCGGCGGGGCCGGGAACGACAGCATCAATGGCAACGCCGGCAACGACGTCCTCAAGGGCGGCGCCGGCGACGACACGCTGTTCGGCGGCGCCGGGAACGACAGCATCAGCGGCAACGCCGGAAACGACGTCCTGAAGGG
>JBFWQM010000238.1:0-8084 GCA_050249455.1 Rhodospirillaceae bacterium
CTGCCGCACCTCATCAAGCAGAACTGGGGCCGCATTCTGACGGTCACCACCAGCCTCGACACGATGACCCGCGGCGGCATCGGCGCCTACGGCCCGGCCAAGGCCTCCGCCGAGGCGATGATGTCGGTGATCTCCGACGAGGTCGCCGGCACCGGCGTCACCGCCAACGTGCTGGTCCCGGGCGGGCCGGCCAACACCCGGATGATCCCGGGCGAGGGCGTCTACGCCAAGCGCGACCAGCTCATCCAGCCCGACGTGATGGTGCCGCCGCTGCTGTGGCTGTGCTCGCCGGCCGCCGACAAGGTCAACGCCCGTCGTTTCCGTGCCGCCGCCTGGGACCCCAAGATCGCGCCCGAGAAAGCCGCCGAGGCCGCCGGCGCCCCGATCGCCTGGACCGGCCTCGGCCGCCAGTCGATCCATCCGCAGGGCTGAGCCCTCACGGTCCGGCGCCGACCCCGGAGGTCGGCGCCGGACGTCTCAGTTCGGCCGCCGGTAGTTGCTCAGGTAGCGGTGCATTCCCTCGATGGTGAGGGCCAGAAAATCCTTGTACTGGGTCCAGTCCGTGTACTTCTCCAGCGTCACTTCCTGCTTGATCTGGTCGAGCGACTTGCCGGCGCGGATGCCGGCCTGCACGCCGTCCCACAGATCCTGCATGTATTCGCGGTAGGCGGTCACGTCAGCCTTGGCGCCGAGGGGGCCGTGCCCGGGCGCCAGGATGTCGAAGTCCATCGCCTCGACCCGCTTCAGCGACTCAATCCATTCCGCGATGTAGCCATCGGGGAAATCGCGGAACCCGACCGTCTTGACCGGGATGAAATCGACCGCGAAAAGCACGCGCTCGCCGGGGAAGCGCATGACGATCGAGTTGTCCGAGTGGTTCTTGCCGACATAGGCGAGTTCGACCGTCTTGCCGCCGAGGTGGATGGTCATCGTCTCGTCGAATGTGATCTGCGGCACCGCGGTCGGCCGCTTCTCTTCGACGATGTCGCGGCGGGCGTTGACGTGCGCCACCACCGTCGCCGTGTCGGCGAACACCTCGCCGCCCGAGATGTGGTCGGCATGGTCGTGGCTGAGCACCACGTATTTGATCGGCCGGTTGAACTCGCGGGCGATCTCCGCCTTGAGCCACTGCGCGGCGGCGGCGTTGATCGGGTCGGTGACGATCACGCCTTCCGGCGTCACCAGGAAGACCGAGAAGTGGAAGTTGTTCTGGAACCGGTAGAGATCACCCGCGATCTTGGTGATCTTGCGGTTCGCGGCCTGCCCGGCGCCTTGCGCCAGCGCAGGCGCGACGGCGAACAGGGTTGCGACGCATAAGCAAAGGATACCCAGACGTAGTCTGCCGATCATGGCGGTTTCCCAATCTTTGTCATTGCCCGACGCATCGTGAAACCCCTAAGGGTTGAACCCGATGGCGACGCTATCTGGCCGTGCAGGCCGCGCCGCCGCAAATCACCGTCCAGTGAAGCGAGGAGCCGCGCGTGAGCGACGAGCCTGAAAATCCGTGGACCACCCTCTCCTCCGCCCGCCACTACGACAACCCGTGGATTACCGTCACCGAGCACAAGGTGCTCAACCCGTCGGGCAACCCCGGCATCTACGGCACGGTCCACTTCAAGAACCTGGCCATCGGCGTGGTGCCGGTGGACGCCGACGGCTGCACATATCTGGTCGGTCAGTACCGCTACCCGCTCGGCCGCTACAGCTGGGAGATCCCGGAAGGCGGCGGCCGGCGCGACGTGCCGCCGCGGACCTCCGCCGAGCGCGAGCTCCTGGAGGAGGTCGGGCTGGTGGCGGCAGGCTGGCAGGAGATCCTGCGCATGGACCTCTCCAACAGCGTCACCGACGAGGAGGCGATCTGCTACCTCGCGTGGGACCTGGAGCAGCGCGAAGCCGAGCCGGAAGACACCGAGCAGCTTCAGGTCCGCCGGCTGCCGCTGCGCGAGGCGATCGGCATGGCGCTGGCAGGCGAGATCACGGATTCGATGAGCGTCGCGGCGCTGCTTCGGATTGAGGTGATGTCGCTGACGGGCACCCTGCCCGACGCGGTCAGGTCGGCTTTGTCGACGCCTCGATCGCGGCCCTGATGCGCGGCAGCCGCGGCAGGGTATAGAGGGCGATGGCGAGGCACAGGATGCCGCCCGCCGCCACCGGCGCGCGCAGGCCGAAATGCTCCGACAGCGTGCCCATCGCCAGCGCGCCGGCGGCCGGGGCGCCGCGGAAGATCATGCCGTAGAGGCTCATCACCCGGCCGCGCATCGGCCCTTCCACCGAGGCCTGCATCAGGGTCTGGGTGCTGGTGCCGCAGATCTGCATCGCGAACCCGACCACCAGGGTCATCGGCACCGCAAGCCAGAACATGTCCGTCGCGGTGAACACCAGCAGCCCGGCGCCGCCGATCACCAGCCCGCACACGGTGATCAGCGCAAGCCCCGTCACCATGCCGCGCTGGGCCAGCCACACCGCGCCGACGACCGCGCCGACGCCGGTGCCCGACATCATCATCGACAGCGCCTCCGGGCCGCGGTGGAACACCACGTCGGCAAAGCCGGCCAGCAGCTCGATATAGGGCTTCAGTCCGATCGCCGCGGCGACCAGGGCCAGCAGCATCGGCGCGATGCCGGGGTGGCGCAGCGCGTAGCGCACGCCGTCGACGAACTGCGACAGCACGCTGCCGGTCGGCCGGGCCGGCACCTCGTTGCGGACGAACCGGATCCGCGTCAGCACGAACAGGAAGGCGGTGAACGACAGCGCGTTGAACACGAACGCGGCGCTGACGCCGAGCTTAAGGATGATGACGCCGGCAATCGCCGGCCCGACGAACCGGGCCAGGTTGAACAGGGTGGCGTCGAGCGCGACCGCCGCCGTCAGGTGCTCGCGCGCCACCAGGTTGGGCACCATGGTCAGTCGCACCCCGGTGTTGACCGCCGTCACCAGGCCGTTCGCCAGGGTCAGCGCGAACAGGCTCCAGATATCGATCGTGCCGGTAACCGCCAGCGTCGCGATCATGGCCGCGATCGCCATCTGGATCGCCTGGGTGATGAAGAACATCTTGCGCCGGTCCATCCGGTCGGCCAGCACGCCGCCGAACGGGGTGAGCAGGAAGGACGGGAACAGGTCGGCGAACGCCATCAGGCCGAGCCACGCGCCCGATCCGGTCAGCTCCCAGGTCAGCCAGCCCGAAGCCACCCGGTGGGTCCAGATGCCGATCAGCGAGACCACCGAGCCGGTCTGGAAGATGCGGTAGTTGGGCTGGCGGAACGCCGCGGCGATGCGGCCGAAATGGCTGGGCTCGGACATGGTGCCGGAAAGTTGAGCGGGCGGCGGCTGCCGCAGGGCAGTCTAGCAGAGTCTTAGCGATTGGTGCGCCCTCCCCCAATCCCCTCCCCTCGTGGGAAGGGTTTGGTGGAGGGCGCGCCTCTGCGCGAAAAACGCCGCCCTTTACCGCGCCTCCTCCACAGGCTTGCCGTCCAGCCAGTTGCGGATGTTCTTCACCGCCCCGTCGAAGAACCCCTGATAGTTCTCCTTCGTCACGTAGCCGAGGTGCGGGGTGATGACCGTGTTCTCCATCCGCCTCAGCGGGTGGTCGCCGGGCAGCGGCTCGACGTCGAACACGTCGAGCGCGGCGCCGCCGATCCGCCGGTTCCGCAGCGTGTCGACCAGCGCCGCCTCGTCCACGATCGGCCCGCGCGAGGTGTTGACGAACAGCGCCGTCGGCTTCATCAGCCCGAACTCGCGCGCGCCGATCAGGCCCCGGGTGCGCCCGCTCAGGATCAGATGGATGGTGATGACGTCCGCCTTGGCGAGCAGCTCGTCCTTCTCGGCATAGGCGACCCCGGCCTGTGCGCATTTCTCCGGGGTCAGGTTCTGGCTCCATGCCAGCACGTCCATGCCCAGGGTCTTGCCGACCGCCGCCACCTGCCCGCCCAGCCGGCCCAGCCCGATGACGCCCAGGGTCTTGCCACGGCAGCCGATGCCGAGGGTGGTCTGCCAGCCGCCGGCCCGGGTGGTCCGGTCCTCGTGCGGGATCGAGCGCATGAAGCCCAGGATCAGGCCCCAGGTCAGCTCCGCCGTCGGGTAGCCGAGCGATTCGGTGCCGGCGACCACGATGCCGCGGTCCTTGCATGCCGCCATGTCGATCGCCGCGTTCCGCAGCCCGCTGGTGACCAGGAGCTTCAGCTTCGGCAGCTGCTCCAGGAGCGAGCGGCCGAACGGCGTGCGCTCGCGCATGATGCAGACGATCTCGAAGTCCTTGAGGCGGGCCGCGACCGCGCCCTCGTCGGCCAGGTGGTCGCGGAAGGCCACCACCTCCAGGTCCTTCTTCAACGGCCCCCAGTCGGCGACGTTGAGCGCCGCGTCCTGGTAGTCGTCGATGATCGCGCAGCGCATGGAGCCGCCTCCCTCGGTTGCCGGTTGCGGCGCATTGTGCTGGCCCGCCCGGGCGCTGACAATGGCACTGCGAAGGCCACTCGCCATCGCCCTGCCGCGCGCCATATTATGGGGGTCTCATCCTTCCCGCGGACTCCCACCCGGTCATGCTGTCCAAGATCGTCGTGCGCGGCGCGCGCGAGCACAACCTGAAGAACATCGACGTCGAGCTGCCCCGCAACGCCCTGGTCGTGCTGACCGGGCTGTCCGGGTCGGGCAAGTCGACCCTTGCGTTCGACACCATCTATGCCGAGGGTCAGCGGCGCTATGTCGAGAGCCTGTCGGCCTATGCCCGCCAGTTCCTGGAACTGATGCAGAAGCCCGACGTCGACTCGATCGACGGGCTGTCGCCGGCGATCTCGATCGAGCAGAAGACGACCTCGCGCAACCCGCGTTCCACCGTTGGAACCGTGACCGAGATCTACGATTACATGCGCCTCCTGTGGGCGCGGGTCGGCATCCCCTACTCGCCCGCCACCGGCCTGCCGATCGAGAGCCAGACCGTGTCGCAGATGGTGGACAAGGTGCTGGCGATGCCGGACGGCGCCCGCCTCCTGCTGCTCGCCCCGATCGTGCGCGGCCGCAAGGGCGAGTACCGCAAGGAGCTCGCCGACCTGCAGCGCCGCGGCTTCCAACGGGTCAAGGTCGACGGCAAGCTGTACGAGATAGACGCCGTGCCCGCGCTCAACAAGAAGCTCAAGCACGACGTCGAGGTCGTGGTCGACCGCCTGGTGGTGCGCGGAAACCTCGGCAACCGGGTCGCCGACAGCCTGGAGACCGCCCTGGGGCTGACCGACGGCATCGCGGTGGCGGAAAACGCCGACAGCGGCGAGCGCACGGTGTTCTCCGCCAAGTTCGCCTGCCCGGTCTCAGGGTTCACCATCGACGAGATCGAGCCGCGGCTGTTCTCGTTCAACAACCCGTTCGGCGCCTGCCCGGCCTGCGACGGGCTGGGCGTCAAGCTCTACTTCGACCCGGCGCTGGTGGTGCCGGACGAGGACGTGTCCTTGACCGACGGCGCCATCGCGCCGTGGGCCAACGCGTCCTCCACCTACTACCAGCAGACGCTCGACTCGCTCGCGCGACACTACAAAGTCAGCGTGCGGACGCCGTGGAACGAGCTGCACGAGAAGGTGCGCAAGGCGATCCTCTACGGCTCGGGCGACGAGAAGGTGCGGATGGTCTACGACGACGGCACCCGCAACTACGCGGTGGACCGGCCGTTCGAGGGCGTCATCCCCAACCTGGAGCGGCGCTGGAAGGAGACCGACAGCCAGTGGATCCGCGAGGAGCTCGGCCGCTTCCAGGCCGAGAAGCCGTGCGAGGTGTGCAACGGCGACCGGCTGAAGCCGGAGGCGCTGGCGGTCAAGGTCGGCGCCCGCCACATCAGCGAGGTGACGCGGCTTTCGATCGTGGAGGCGCGCGACTGGTTCGACGGCCTGGATGCGAAGCTGACGCCGAAGTCGCGCGAGATCGCGACCCGCATCCTGAAGGAGATCAACGCCCGGCTCGGCTTCCTGGTCGACGTCGGGCTCGAATACCTGACGCTGGCGCGCAACTCCGGCACGCTCTCGGGCGGCGAGAGCCAGCGCATCCGGCTGGCCTCGCAGATCGGCTCCGGGCTGACCGGCGTGCTCTACGTGCTCGACGAGCCGTCGATCGGGCTGCACCAGCGCGACAACGCGCGCCTGCTCGACACCCTGCGGCGGCTGCGCGACCTCGGCAACACCGTGATCGTGGTCGAGCATGACGAGGACGCGATCAGGAGCGCCGACCACGTCGTCGACCTCGGCCCGGGCGCCGGCATCCATGGCGGGCGCATCGTCGCGCAGGGAACGCCCGCCGAGCTGATGAAGTCGCCCGACAGCCTGACCGCGCAGTACCTCACTGGCGCGCGGCGGATCGAGATCCCCGACGAGCGCCGTCCCGGCAAGAAGGGCCAGGTGATCCGCATCGTCGGCGCGTCGGAGAACAACCTGCACGACGTGACCGCCGAGATCCCGGTCGGCACCTTCACCTGCGTCACCGGCGTATCGGGGTCGGGCAAGTCGACCCTGATCATCGAGACGCTCTACAAGGCGGTGGCGCGGCGGCTGCACGGCGCGCGCGAGCACCCGGCGCAGCACAAGGCGATCGAGGGGCTGGAGTTCATCGACAAGATCGTCGACATCGACCAGTCGCCGATCGGCCGCACGCCGCGGTCGAACCCCGCCACCTACACCGGCGCATTCACGCCGATCCGCGACTGGTTCTCCGGCATGCCGGAGGCGAAGGCGCGCGGCTACAAGCCCGGCCGCTTCTCGTTCAACGTCAAGGGCGGGCGCTGCGAGGCGTGCCAGGGCGACGGCGTGATCAAGATCGAGATGCACTTCCTGCCCGACGTCTACGTCCAGTGCGACGTCTGCAAGGGCCACCGCTACAACCGCGAGACCCTGGAGGTGAAGTTCCGCGACAAGTCGATCGCCGAGGTCCTGGAGATGACGGTCGAGGAAGGCGTCGGCTTCTTCAAGGCGGTGCCGGCGATCCGCGACAAGCTCGCCATGCTCGACCAGGTCGGGCTCGGCTACGTCAAGATCGGCCAGCCGGCGACCACCCTGTCGGGCGGCGAGGCGCAGCGCGTGAAGCTGTCCAAGGAGCTGTCGCGGCGCTCGACCGGGCGCACCCTCTACATCCTCGACGAGCCGACCACCGGGCTGCACTTCGAGGACGTGCGCAAGCTGCTCGAAGTGCTGCAGGCCCTCGTCGAGCAGGGCAACACCGTGGTGGTCATCGAGCACAACCTGGAGGTCATCAAGACCGCCGACTGGATCATCGACCTCGGCCCCGACGGCGGCGACCGCGGCG
Organism: Rhodospirillaceae bacterium; assembly: GCA_050249455.1. Taxonomy (GTDB): domain Bacteria; phylum Pseudomonadota; class Alphaproteobacteria; order MPNO01; family VGEU01; genus JBFWQM01. Next base: position 7,273 of record JBFWQM010000238.1, read on the forward strand.
GCAAGATCGTCGCCGCCGGCACGCCCGAGGACGTCGCGCGGGTGAAGGAAAGCCGGACCGCCGAGTACCTCGCGCCCTACCTCAAGCAGCGGCCGGCGAAAGCGGCGCGCAAGCGGGCGTAGGCTCGGTATCGACGACGTTGTCGTCGGGCCACCAGTCCGACAAGGCAGGGCAATGGCGGAGGTTTGATTTGCCGGTTTCAAAACCGATCGACACCGCCCCGATCGCCGACTACCTGACCGCCGGCATCGCGCCGCGGGCGACGCCGCAGGACGTCATCGGCGGCTTCTGCGAGCGGCTGGCGGCGGCCGGCGTGGCGGTCGACCGGTTCGCGCTGTTCGTGCGGACCTTGCACCCGGACTATGTCGGCCGGCTCTGGATGTGGCGGCCGGGGCACGGCGTGGAGGGCAACCTCGGCAGCTACGCCGAGGTCGAGGACCCGGATTTCGCGCTCAGCCCGGTCGCGATCGTCGGCCGCACGCGCGCGCTCTATCGCGAGCGCCTCGAGGGCGACGCCGAGCCGACGGCGCCGGCGCTCCGGCGGCTGCGCGCCGAGGGGGCGACCGACTATGTCGCGGTGCCGCTGCCGTTCCTCGACGGCGACGTCCATGCCGCGACCTACGCCACCTGGCGGCCGGGCGGCTTCACCGATGCCGAAGTGGCGGCGATGGTCGCGCTCGGCCCGGCGGTGACGCGGGTCGCCGAGATCTACGCGCTGCGCCGCGTCGTCACCAACCTGCTCGACGCCTATGTCGGCCACCGCAGCGGCGAGCGCATCCTGGCCGGCCACATCCGGCGCGGCGACACCGTGG
>JBFWQM010000239.1:0-4146 GCA_050249455.1 Rhodospirillaceae bacterium
CATCGAGCGCGGCTGGGCGATGCTGCTGGTCGACACGCCGGGCCGCGGCTCGTCGTCCTACCTCAAGAACATCCCGACGCGCGCCGACTACGAGGTGCCGGGCAAGGCGTGCATCGACTGGCTGGTGACGCGGCCGGAGGTCGACGCGGACCGCATCGGCCTGATCGGCATCAGCATGGCGGGCTACTACGCGCCGCGGGTCGCCGCGTTCGACAGGCGCATCAAGGCGCTGGTCGCCTGGGCCGGCTGCTACGACCTGCTGGAGGACCTCTACGCCTATTGCGCCCACCTGCAGCCGACCGTGCAGCGCCTGCTCGGCGGGGTGAGCGACGCCGAGGCACGCGAGCGGCTGAAGACGTTCAACATGAAGGACTGCGCCAGGGACATCACCTGCCCCACTCTGATCACCCACGGGGTCAACGACCGGCTGATGAGCGTGGACGGCTCGCGCAAGTTGTTCGAGGCGATCGGCGCGAAGGACAAGCAGCTCAAGATCTACGACGGCGCCAACGGCTCCGGCGGCGCCGGCCACTGCCAGTACGACATATGGGGCGAGTCCACGCCGTTCATGCTGGATTGGATGGCGGAAAGAATCTGACAGGTGTCGCGTAGGGGCGGGTTTCAAACCCGCCCGCGGCCGTTCCAGCTGACGATGTTGCCGCGGAGAGACGGGCGGGTCTGAGACCCGCCCCTACAGAGCGGCAGAGTGATCGATTTTTGCGATCGGCCGTTGCAGTGCCCGCGCCAACGGCGGACAATCCTCCAGGGATTCAGGGAGGGCACGTCATGGCGCATCATCCGCATCGCATCGACCGGCGGCAGGTCCTGTTCGGGGCCGCGGCGCTGGCGGCGTTCGTGCCGTTCGCCGCGCGCGGCGAGACGCTGCGGCTGGGCGAACTGGTCGACGCGGACGGCGCGGCGCTGCCGCGCGGGCGCGCGCTGGCCGGGACGACGGTGACCTTGCGCGGCTACCTGTCGCCCGCCGCGGCGGCGAACGGCATCGGCTACGCGCTGAGCGAGAGCCCGGCCGGGCCGTGCCAGCTGTGCGGCGAGTTGCACGATCCCGGCGCGACCGTGGCGGTCGAGCCGGCGCCCGGCGCGGCGATGCCGGCGTCGATCCTGCAAGTCGTCACCGTGACCGGGCGCATCGAGGTCGGCGACGGCGGCGTCCGGCTGCGCGACGCGCGGTTCGCCTGAGGCCGCCGCGATGGCTGCCTTCGCTGCCGTCCGCCGCGTCGCGGCGGCGGTGCTGTGCGCGGCCGGCTTCGCAGCGGCGGCGCACGGGCAATCGGCCGACCTGATCGTCCGCGGCGGCCGCATCGTCACCGTCGACAGCCAGTGGCGGATCGCGGAGGCGGCCGCCATCCGCGACGGCCGCTTCGTCGCCATCGGCGACGACGCGGCGATGGCCGCGCTGACCGGACCCAACACGCAGGTGGTGGAGCTCGGCGGCCGCACGGCGGTGCCGGGCCTGATCGACACCCACCTGCATCAGATCTTCGCCGGCATCAACCTGCGCGGCGTGCAGCTTTTGGGCGCGCGCTCGATCGCCGACGTGCAGAAGGCGGTCGCCGAGCGCGTCGCGACGACGCCGGCCGGCCAGTGGGTCATCGCCTCCTCCGGATGGCACGAGAGCATCCTTGCGGAAGGCCGCATGCCGACGCGGTGGGAGCTCGACCAGGTCTCCCCCGACCATCCGGTGTCGATCCCGCGCGGCGGCCACGTGCTGACCGTCAACAGCAAGGCGCTGGCCGCCGCCGGCATCACCAAGGAGACGCCCAACCCGGCCGGCGGCGTTATCGTGCGCGACCCCGCCACCGGCGAAGCGACCGGCGTGCTGCTGGAGACCGCGGCGTACCTGGTGCGCCGCATCCTGCCGCCGCCGCCCCCGCCGCCGGAGCTCGCCCGGCTGCTCATCGCCTCGATGGCCGAGCTCAACCGCTACGGCATCGTCAGCGTGGTCGAGCCGGGTGTCGACGAGCGCGCCTTCGCGCTCTACCGCCGGGTCCACGACGCCGGCCAGATGACGGTGCGCACCCACGTGCTGTACCGCGCGCTCGCCAAGGCCGAGGTCGAGAAGGGCATCGCCGCGGTGCGCGCCCAGCAGAGCAGCGACATGCTGCGCTTCGACGGCATCAAGTTCCCGCTCGACGGCGGCGTCGAGGGCGCGCGGATGTCGCGGCCCTACCAGATCGTGCCGGGCGAGCAGCCCGACCCGGACTACCGCGGCGTCCTGCTGCTGCCGCCGGGCGGCGAGGAGGAGTACGTCGAGGGCCTCAAGCTGATCGCCGCCGCCGGGCTGCAGGCGCAGACCCATGCGGTGGGCGACGAGACGATCGACGTGATCGTGCGCGCCTATGACCGGATCAACCGCGAGACGCCGATCCGCGACCTGCGCTGGGCGATCATGCACGTCTTCCACCCGTCGGACGCCGCGATCCGCAAGATGGCGGAGATCGGCATCGTTGCCACCGTGCAGGACCACCCGGTGCTGCTGGGCCACAACCAGCGCCGCTGGTGGGGCGACGAGCGCGCCGCCTACGCCATCCCGGTGCGCAAGTTGCTTGACGCCGGCCTGCTGGTCGGCGGCGGCACCGACGGACCGGTGGTGCCGGTCGACCCGTTCCTGTCGATGTGGTGGATGACGACCCGCCAGGTGCTGAAGGGCTACGTCCTGGGCGCCGAGCACGCGATCACCGCGAAGGAGGCGCTGCAGCTCTATACGGTCAACAACGCCCGCGTGCTGGGCGTCGAGCGCGACCGCGGCACGATCGAGGCCGGCAAGCTGGCCGACCTCACCGTGCTGTCGCAGGACATCCTGGCCGTGCCGCCGGACGCGATCCGCAACACCAGGGCGCTGCTGACCGTGGTCGGCGGCAAGATCGTCCACCGCGAGGGGATCTGAGCGCGCCCGCCCGCCGCGCCGTCAGCCCCGCGCGTGGGGCGCCGCCGCTTCCGCCGGCTCCGCCTCCAGCGCCCGCGAGACGGTGGTCTTGCGCCGCTCGGACCACACCCACAGCAGCAGGCAGACCACGGCGCCGGCGATGATCGGGGCCTGCAGGCCGAAGCGTTCCGAGAGCGCGCCCATGATCAGCGCGCCGACGGCGGGACCGCCGCGCTGGATCATGCCGTAGAGGCCCATCACCCGCCCGCGCATCGAGGCGTCGACCGCGTTCTGGATCAGGGTCTGCTGGCCGACGCCGAGCATCACCATGGCGAGGCCGGCCACGAACACCGACACGATGCCGAGCCAGAACCAGTCGGTCGCCGCGAACGCGAACAAGGCGATGGCGAGCACCAGGACGCTGGAGATCGACACCCGGGTGAGCCCGGCGATGCCGGGCCGCTGGGCCAGCCACAGGCCGCCCACGGCGGCGCCCGCGCCGGTCGCCGAGGTCAGCCAGGCGAGCCCCTGCGCGCCCATGCCGAACACGTGGTCGGCGAAGCCCGGCAGCAGCTCGCCGAACGGGCGGCCGGCCACTGCGCTCACGGTCAGCATGACCAGCATCGGGCCGATGCCGACATGGCGCGTGGCGTAGCGGAAGCCGCCGACGATGTCGTGGACGAGGCCGTGGGCGGCACCCGACGCGCGCGCGGTCGCCTCCGGCGGCAATCGCAGCAGGAACAGCGCGATCAGGAAGACCGTGTAGGTGGCGGCGTTGAAGCCGAACGCCGCACCGGAACCTAGCTCGACGATCAGCACGCCGGAGATCGCCGGTCCGATGAAGCGGGCAATGTTGAACACCACCGAGTTGAGCCCGATCGCCGTGGCGAGGTCGCGCCGGTCGACGAGGTTGGGGACGATCGCCAGCCGCGCCGGCTGGTTGAACGAGATGATGGTGCCGAGGCAGAAGGTCAGCGCGAACAGGATGCCGATGGTGATCAGGCCTTCATAGGTCAGGAAGCACAGCAGCAGGCCCTGCAGGACGCACAGGACCTGGCACACCTTCATCAGCTTCACGCGGTCGACCCGGTCGGCCACCGCGCCGGTCAGCGGCGCCAGCAGGACGGTCGGGAACAGGTCGGCGATCGACATCAGGCCGAGCCACAACCCCGAATGCGTCAGCTCCCACGCCAGCCAGCCGACGGCGACCCGCTGCGCCCAGGTGCCGATATGCGATATCTCGCTGCCGACCACGAACACGA